>NZ_CP085876.1:3770833-4126666 GCF_013284245.2 Brevibacillus sp. DP1.3A
ATGTCCGACATGTTCGGCTATGAAGTGCTGATTCCGGAGAGTCATGAAAGCTCGAGCTTTGGTGCCGCTCTCTTGGCGATGCATGCATTGGGGGCAATGGATCATTTGCAAGATGTGAAAAAGATGATTCATATTTCGCATCGCCATGAGCCTGATTTGGAACGATCCAGTGTCTATTTGGAGCTTTTCTATATATACGAGCGTGTTTATTACAACCTGCTGGAAGAGTACAAGCTGATAGCCGAATTCCAAAAGCGGTTGAACAACTAGAGACAACAACTAGGGAGGGTTCGTCATGCCACTCGTCATTACACTGCTGTCCATCGTCTTCCTGCTCGTTCTCATTACTCGCTTCAAACTGAACCCATTTATTGCGTTGTTATTGGCCGCTGGATTTGTGGGAATCGCATCCGGCATGCCGCTTGTAAAAGTTGTGGATTCAATCAAGGATGGAATGGGTGGCACTCTCGGCTTTATCGCGATCGTGCTTGCCTTGGGAACTATGCTTGGCAAAATGATGGCAGAATCTGGCGGTGCCGAACGCATTGCCCGTACTCTCATCAATCGCTTCGGTGAGAAGAACGTACACTGGGCCATGATGTTCGTGGCATTTATCGTAGGGATTCCGGTATTTTTCCAGGTTGGTTTTGTTCTCTTGATTCCACTCGTGTTTACGATTTCCAGACAAACAGGTGTCTCCCTTGTCAAAATCGGAATTCCGCTCGTAGCTGGCCTGTCTATCGTTCACGGAATCGTGCCGCCGCACCCTGCTGCTATGGCAGCTGTCGATCTGTTCCAGGCGGACGTCGGTAAAACGATTTTGCTCTCGATCATTGTCGCGCTACCTTCCGCGATCATTGCAGGACCGCTCTACGGCAGTTGGATTAGCAAACGAGTCAAGACCAGCATCTCTCCAGAGCTCGCTTCCCAGTTGGCGGAGCCAAAATCCGAGCGTGATTTGCCTAGCTTTGGGATCACCGTCTTCACCGTCCTGCTCCCTGTGCTGTTGATGTTGTCTGCTACGGTTGCAGATGTGACTCTACCAAAAGAAAATACCATTCGCCAATGGGCTGATTTTATCGGAAGCCCGATTACGTCTCTGTTGATTGCCGTGATTGTTTCCTTCTGGACGCTCGGGTTCAATCGTGGTTTTACCAAAGACGATATTCTCAAATTCACAAATGATTGCTTGGCCCCAACCGCGACAATCTTGCTCGTCATCGGTGCAGGTGGCGCATTTAACAAAGTACTGCTGAACAGCGGTGTGGGTGACTATATTGCTGAGCTCGCTACTGCATCTGCGATCTCCCCTATTTTCCTAGGCTGGCTGATCGCGGCCTTGATCCGTGTGGCAACTGGTTCTGCAACCGTCTCCATGATGACGGCAGCAGGTATCGTAGGTCCGATCGCGCTGCAAATCCCTGGAACAAGCCCAGAGCTTTTGGTACTGGCAACAGGTTCTGGCTCCCTCATCCTGTCTCACGTAAATGATTCCGGATTTTGGCTGATCAAAGAATACTTCAATATGTCTGTGCAAGATACATTGAAAACATGGACAGTAATGGAGACCATTCTTTCTGTTGTGGCAATCATTTTGATCATGGGACTGTCCTATATCGTATAACATGAAATGAAAAACAGGTCTTTCCATCCACATCGCTGGAGGTAAGACCTGTTTTTTTGGCTGGGTAAGTCGCTACTTCATTCGTTTGGCAATCGGATGATCCTCATTCAGCTCTAGCAAATCCCACAGGTTGCCATATAAATCCTGAAAGACCGCCACCATTCCATACGGCTGTTCTTTTGGCTCTCTCACAAATTGGATTCCTCTTGCGACCATCTCATGATAATCTCTCCAAAAATCATCTGTGTTTAAAAAGAGAAAAACTCTCCCACCAGTCTGATTCCCGATAAATAGCTCTTGTTCAGGTTTGGATGCTTTTGCAAGCAAGATCGTCGTGCCAACAGAACCAGGTGGAGCTACGACAACCCACCGCTTATCCTGTTCTGGCTGATACGTATCTTCCACTAAGGTAAAATGGAGCTTCTTGGTATAAAACTCAATGGCTTCATCATAATCTTTGACGACTAAAGTGATATTGACGATGGATTGAATCATTTTCTTGGTACCTCCAGCTACAAGGTTATTTTTGGAATTAAATGATGTATTTAGGGAAACCTATTCCTTGGGGCTGCACGAATACTATAGCAGAACTTCCCAACACTAATCGAGGGAGTGACAATCTTGGCTACTAACAACGAACGCAATCACAACGATGCCGTTGACAACGCTGACAACAACGAAGCGAACATGTCAGGCGGTGGAGCTACTGAAGCTGTAGGAACAGTTGGCGGTGCGGCAGTAGGTGCTGCCGTAGGTTCTATTTTAGGGCCTCTGGGTACCATTGCAGGTGCGGTTGCCGGGGGTGCACTTGGCAACGAAATGGGAGAAAATGTGGCGGCTGACGGCAATGACACGTGGGATGTTGCGAAAAATGATGCCGATAGAGACCGAGCAGAATAAAGCAAGCTTCTACTAGGTTTGACAAATCGGGGTGCAGGGGCAAAAACCTGCACCTCTTCCCATTTCTCACCGCACATACTCATTGCTTTACTCCTCTTTACTTCTTATTTAAATAATCTTCTACTGATTTTCGCAAATACTTCCCTGTCGCTTTTTCGATTATCTTTTTATATTCTTGTTGTTGTTCCTTATCATCTTTTCTTTTTTTGCGCTTATCTTCCCTAGCCTCCAGCGTTCTTTTACCATTCATATTCGGTTTGTTTTTACTATCTGATTTTTTATCACCATTATCATATTCGATGTCAGAATCATAACCAGTTATTGCTCGTAATACTTGTAAGCTACACAATATTTTCTCTTTATATAGTGGATAGATCTCTTTCACTGTTTCCTTGTATAAATTCCTACCTATTCGATGGTTTTTTATCCGTGTTAGAGTTAGGGTCTGTGCCTCTAGTATTTTGCGATACTGGGCCATCGTTTGCTGAATACTTTCAATCTCATCCTTTTTCTTATTGTCTAAATCTTCGATACATGTAGCGAACTCATTTGCTATGTTATCGAACTCCTCCTTTTCTTTCTCAAACTTTTCCTCTTCTTCTTGTTGTACATTAAAAAACGGGTAGTAATCCGCCTCTATTTTCTTAAGAGTCATGTATTCGTTTCGAATTTTGTTTTTATCTAATTGATAAATAAATACACATTTTTTCTCATCACGTCCATCTAACTGAGAAATCCCTTCTGGAATAAACCTCATTTTTTCAGGCTTTTCTACATCACCCATTTCTTCAATCTCATCGATAAGAATTTTGTTTCGTTTCAGTTTGGCTGGCATGATTTCAAAAATATTCGTGGACGAAGCTTGCCCCTTATTAACCTCACCAAAATGAGCAACTGCATTCGCTTCGTCTCCCATCCATTCTACCGGTTTTTGATTTTTCAAAAAGTCTGTAGGTAATGATTGATGCATGGAGTAGCGTATCCCTTTCACACTCTTTGAATCGAAATTATTGGAATCAATGTCATAGAGCTCCTCATTGCCGTCCTGATCGGAAAATGCGAGATTGAATCTTGCGGTGTGGCTTTTTCTCGTAAAATCCAAATTACCTTCATCCATTGTTTGAGAAAACTGTTCGAAAGAAGATTCACCCTCTGTTGGACTGGCAAATTTCCATTTCTTTTCATCTTTCTTGGTCATATCCGCCTTTGCATCCCATTTAAAGGGAATCCGGACTGGTAGCTGAATTTCCCATGGCTTCGTTGAATCAACCTGTTTCAAAGCACCTAGCTTTACCAATTGCTCTTGGTCCACACTAAAGTTCCATTGATCGTATTTCACCTCAACAGAGTAGGTATACTCCGTACCTTTCCCCGCTCCACGTAGCATTTTTTCAATCGTATTATTATAAGAATGCTCGTTATTTTTCACATCTTGCGGGGCTATATTCCACGCTTGGTTCGCTTCGATTCCTCTGATAATCTGATAACCGACCAAGTGCCCCCCATCGTATGCGGTTTTGGCTGCATCATTTTTTCCATCCCGTATCATTCGCTCTTCTGTACCCAAATTGCCGATCGCACTTACAACAGGATCACCTTTACGATCCTTTCTCGATGTGCCTTTTTTTACGATAGCCGTAACGGAATGAGGACGATCACATGTATCTCCTAATACTTCTGTCTTGGAAAAGAAACTTTTATTTACGTTGTCCTCACCATATGTATCTTTCAACACGCCAAAAAAGGTAGGCAGGCCTTTATCTGCTTGCACAGCAGTAAACTGACCTTCATTATTTTGATTGTTTTTATACCCATCTGCTTTGTAATCGGTTGGTTCAATACCCTTGAATTTGCCTTGTATGACTGGTTGGTTATTACTTTGCTTTTGGAGTAAATGGGTCATGGCTTTGTTTCCGATTTTTTTGGCGAGCTGCAAGACATGTGGCGTTGAGTTTTTAGCGCTTGGGGATAGAGAAGAATTTTCAGGGGTTTGGCGATAACTTGATTGCGAATCTTGATTCTGGAAAAACATCACATCACCTGCCAGTACGATCATTAATAGAATCTTTTCTTATCATATCAAATTCTGACATTTTTCCAATCGAATTGAAGGAAAACGCTACTGGACACCGACTACAGCAAAGCCAGCGGGAGAAATGCTCCTCACCCAAGCAAACTGAGGTTTAATGACCCATGCTCCTTTTTTGTTGATAAAGCCCCATTTTCCGTTCAACAAGGCCGGTGCCAAGCCATTTGACTGAAAGTCGCCTGTGCTCGTATCCATTCCGTAATCGGGTTCAAAGCTAGGGTTAATCACTAGTTTTCCCTTGGTGTCGATATAACCAACCTTTCCGTTTGACACAATCCATGCCAGACCTTGATGGAAGTCGCCTGCATCGGTATAAGCTGTCTTGAGCAATGTCTTCCCTTTTTCGTTGATGTACGCCACCTTACCATTGATCATTACCTTGGCTATCCCATTGACGAATTTGCTAGCTTGATCAAATTGTGGCTTGATCACCCAGCCTCCTTTTCCGTCAATAAAGCCCAATTTTCCATTCTGATCCGCAACTGCCAAGCCGTCTGCACCGAACGAACTCGCATAGGTAAATTGCGATTTGATCGCCCATTGGCCTTTCGCATTGATAAAGCCGACTTTTCCATCCCTATATGCCCAAGCTAGCCCATTCGCTGAAAAGGAACGGTCCGCTACCATAGTTTTCTCCTGCTCGATGGGATGAAACTGCGGTTTGATGACCCATTTTCCCTTGTTGTTGATATAACCGACCTTTCCGTATTCCGTGTTTCCTTTTATGCGAGCCTCAGCGAGTCCATTCGCGGAAAAATCGGCGGCATAGTCAAACTGTGGTTTGATGACCCACTCTCCCTTTTTATTGATATAACCGTATTTCAGGTTTTGTGCAGCAGGCGCAAGTCCGTTTGCAGCGAAGGAACCCACGTACGAGAATGGAGGCTTAATTACCCACTTTCCTCTTTGATCAATGAAACCCCAGGATTGGTTGGCTGGACTGTCTCCCAGTGTTGCAGCGTAGAGTCCTCCCGTGTCCTTCACTTCCTCGAACGTAGGTGCCACGCTCCATTCTCCCTTGCTGTTGATCACGCCTTCCTTAGCGGAGGCGATGACTGGCGAAAATAGTAGAGCAGCGATGGATACAGCCATGATGGTGCATCGTTTCATCCATGATCCCTTCTTTCGCTGGCTTATTAGCAAAATCTTACACCTACACCTATGACGTCATGGACAAGGGATTGGTTACCAAAAGAAAAAGCCGACGACTCACAACATAAGTCATCGGCTATCCTCCTTATTTGCCCACAGAGACAAAGGGTTGCTCGGGCGCTTTCTTTTTCGGTGCTTTGGCATCGCCTTTCTTCTGGCTCATTTCAAAAGCGGCCAAAATCGCCTCTTGACGCTTCATACCGGATTTCTCCAACTCCTCCATCGTGGAGACGATTTGCTTGTAATCTTTTGGAATGACTTTGACAAACTGTTGGACGGTACGTTCCCACTCATCGAGCAAAGCTTGTGCATGACGGCTGCCTGTGTGGCTGACGTGGTTTTCCAGCAAGCGTTTGACTCGAGCGATTTCCCGTTGATCTTGCAGAGTCTCCAGGAGTACCATCTCTTGATTGCACATCGCAGCAAACTTCTCTTTATCCTCCGCCAGAACGTAGGCAGTACCGCCTGACATGCCTGCTGCAAAGTTTTTGCCGACGGGGCCAAGAACGACGACACGTCCTCCAGTCATATACTCGCAACCATGGTCGCCTACTCCTTCCACGACTGCCGTCACTCCACTGTTGCGAACGCAAAATCGCTCACCAGCCATCCCGTTGATATACGCCTCCCCAGAGGTCGCTCCGTAGAACGCAACGTTTCCGATAATCATGTTGTGCTCGGGAGCGAATTTGCTGTTTTTCGATGGTGCGACCGCAATTTTGCCGCCTGACAACCCTTTTCCTACGTAGTCGTTCGCATCTCCCTCGAGATGAAGCGTGATCCCTCGTGGAACAAATGCCCCGAAGCTTTGACCTGCCGAGCCAGTAAAATGCAGGCGGATTGTATCCTCCGGCAGACCGTGCTCGCCAAAGCGTTTGGTTACCTCGCTGCCCAGGATCGTACCAACCACGCGATTCGTATTGGTGATGGCGAGCTTTGCCTCTACCTGCTGCTGTTTATTCAATGCTGGCTTGCACAGCTTGAGCAGTTTTTGACGGTCCAGCGTTTCTTCCAGCTTGTGATCTTGGTTGCGTTGATGATAGCGGCCCACTTCCTCGGAGACATCCGGTTGGAACAAGAGCGCGGACAAATCAACATGCTTGGCTTTCCAGTGTCCTTTTGCCTTGTCGCTCATCTTCAGCACATGGCTCTGACCGACCATCGACTCGATAGAGTGATAACCCAACTCCGCCATGATCTCACGAACTTCACGGGCAACGAGACGCATGAAATTCACGGCGTGCTGCGGATCGCCTTTAAACCGTTTCCGCAGCTCGGGATTTTGTGTCGCCACACCCACTGGGCATGTATCGAGGTGGCATACGCGAGCCATGACACACCCTATGGAAACAAGTGGTGCTGTTGCGAAGCCGAATTCCTCCGCACCGAGTAGAGCTGCAATGACGACATCGCGTCCGGTCATCAGTTTGCCGTCCGTTTCCAGAACCACACGGTCACGCAACTGGTTCAACAACAGCGTCTGATGCGTCTCAGCAAGTCCGAGCTCCCATGGCAGTCCTGCGTGCTTGATGCTTGATTTTGGGGAAGCGCCTGTGCCGCCATCGTGTCCACTGACGACAATGACATCTGCAAGACCTTTCGCGACACCAGCCGCAATCGTTCCGACTCCAGCTTTAGATACGAGCTTCACGCTGATTCGTGCACGTGGATTCGCATTTTTTAAGTCAAAAATCAGCTGTGCCAAATCCTCGATTGAATAAATATCGTGATGAGGCGGCGGCGATATGAGTCCAACTCCTGGTGTCGATCCGCGCACTTCGGCAATCCATGGGTAGACTTTGCTTCCTGGCAATTGACCGCCTTCGCCCGGCTTTGCTCCTTGTGCCATCTTAATTTGGATCTCAGAGGCGTTGACCAAGTAATGACTGGATACGCCAAAGCGTCCTGATGCGACCTGCTTAATCGAACTGCGGCGCAAATCTCCGTTTTCATCCATAATGTAACGTGCCGAATCTTCGCCACCTTCCCCGCTGTTGCTTTTCGCACCCAAACGGTTCATGGCAATTGCTAAGGTCTCATGCGCTTCCTTGCTGAGAGAGCCGTATGACATTGCCCCCGTTTTAAAACGATGAACAATAGAGTCAACAGATTCTACCTCGTTCAGCGGGATCGGCTGTCGATTGGACTTGAAATCGAGCAAATGTCGCAGGGCTACGAATTGCTGTGCTGTCGCTTGCTCCGCATAGATTTTGTACTGCTCATAGCTGCCTTCCCGACAAGCTTTTTGCAGGGCATGAACCGTCTTCGGATTGAACAGGTGGAACTCACCGTCACGGCGGAACTGAAAATCGCTGCCTGCCTCCAATGCTTCCTCGGAATGCTCTGGCAAAAATGCTTTTGCATGGCGAAGCAAAGTCTCTTGCGCAATTACATCCAATCCAATCCCCGAAATCTGAGAAGGCGTACGGCTAAAATAGCGATCAATGACGGCAGAATGGATGCCCACCGCTTCAAAAATTTGTGCGCCGCGGTAGCTCTGAATGGTCGAGATGCCCATCTTGGACATGACTTTTACGACACCTTCTACAGCTGTTTGCAGATACACTTCGACTGCTTCGTCGCTAGTGAGATCCTTCAGCTTAGCCGATACAACCAGATTGTTTACAGTTGAGATGGCGACGTATGGGTTGATCGCGTCGGCACCGTAACCAATCAGCATGGCGAACTGATGTACATCACGCGGTTCCCCGGATTCGATGATGATGCTCGCTTTGGTACGTGTCCCTGTGCGGACGAGATGGTGGTGAAGTCCACTTCCAGCCAGCAAGGCGGGGATCGCAGCCAACTCTTGATTCATTCCGCGATCTGATAAAATCAACAAGGAGTAACCAGCAGCAATCGCTTCATCCGCCGCAACGAATAATTGATCAAGTGCCAGCTCTAGCCCCTGTTCTCCCCCTTGTGCCGGGAAGAGCATCGACAAGGTTTTCGCCTTGAACTCTTGGTATGGGTTCGCACGAAGCCTCGCCAGGTCTTGATTGGAGATCAAAGGATTGGTCAAACGAATTCTGCGGCAATTGCTCGCATCCGGTGCCAAGAGGTTTCCTTCCGCGCCAAGCACAGTATGGGTCGATGTTACGCAGGCCTCCCGTAGTGCATCAATCGGCGGATTCGTGACTTGGGCGAAGGACTGTTTGAAATAGTGGTACAAAAGCTGTGCGCGATCAGACAATACCGCGAGGGGTGTGTCTACGCCCATCGAACCAATGGGGTCTTTCTGCTCAGCCACCATCGGGGCAAGTACCTTGTCGACTTCCTCCTGTGTATAGCCAAATGCTTTTTGGTGCGCAAGCAGGCTATCTCCATGCAACTCCTCCGTGCGTCCTGCTACCGGCAAATCCTCGATAGCCTGCAGGTTGTTTTTCACCCACTCCCGATATGGCTGTTCGCTTGCGATTTTTTGCTTGATTTCCTCGTCTGATACGATTCTGCCTTCCTCGAGATCGACAAGCAGCATTCGTCCAGGGCTAAGCCGTCCTTTCTGGACAATCGTTTCATCTGGTACTTCGAGAACTCCAACCTCTGATGAGAAAATAATCGTATCATCTGATGTCACATAGTATCTCGCTGGTCGCAATCCGTTTCGGTCGAGAATCGCGCCGATATGTCTGCCATCCGTGAAAGAAATAGCTGTTGGACCGTCCCACGGCTCCATGAGGCAGCTATGATACTCGTAAAAAGCTTTCTTATTTTCGTCGATTCGCTCATCCTGATCCCACGGTTCAGGAATCATCATCATCGCAACATGCGGCAAGGAACGGCCTGCCAGCGAGAAAAACTCTACACAATTATCCAAAATCGCTGAATCACTGCCCGCCATATCAATGACTGGCACCACTTTTGCCAAATCAGCACCAAACGCATCGGACTGGAACATTTTTTCACGAGCCATCATCCAGTTAATGTTTCCTTGCAAGGTGTTGATTTCCCCGTTGTGAATCAAATAACGGTTCGGGTGTGCCCTCTCCCATGTAGGGAATGTGTTCGTGCTGAAACGCGAGTGAACGACCGAGAAAACAGAAGTGTAAGAATTATCTTGCAAATCAAGGTAAAAAGCATCTAGCTGTCCTGGTGTGAGCAATCCTTTATAGACAATCGTACGCGAAGACATGGAAGCGGCGTAAAAATCAGCACCTGTTGCCTGTTCCACCTGCTTGCGAATAACGTATAGCTTCCGTTCAAAAGCCAGTTGGTCCTGTATATTCGAGCTGGCTCCGATGAATACTTGGCGGACATAAGGCTGACTCGCTACAGCCGTTTTGCCGATTTTCGTCGCATCGACAGGTACTGTTCTCCAGCCGAGCAGCTTTTGTCCCTCTGCTTCGACAATCGCCTCCAGCTGATCTTCATACTTTTGCCGTTTCGTTTCATCCATCGGAAGAAACAGCATACCTACACCGTATTTGCCTGGCGCCGGCAGCGTGATATTCAGCTCTTTACAGGTCTTTTTGAAAAAGGCGTGGGGAATTTGCGTTAAAATCCCTGCACCGTCTCCCGTTTCTGGATCACTGCCTTGACCGCCGCGGTGTTCCAGTTTGCACAGAATTTTCAGACCCTTTCGGACCATATCATGCGTCGATTTCGATTTCAAATTGGCAATAAAACCAATTCCGCAAGCGTCATGTTCGAAAATCGGATCGTACAGACCTTGCTTAGCAGGCATTCCTTGTGTCGTCATGTATCTCCACTCTCCTTGCTCTCTCTGGTATGTTAATTTTAGATTGAGTGAAACGATACAAACAATATATAATTTATGCAAAATCTATCTCAAATCGAGATCAATAGGTAAGGTGGGGGTATTCATGGAGCTACGACAGATTCAATACTTCATCGAGGTTGCCAAACGAGAGCACTTCACCGAAGCCTCACATCATTTGCACGTCGCCCAATCTGCCCTCAGTCGGCAAATCGCCAATCTGGAGGAAGAACTCGGTGTGTCGCTGTTCCTTCGTGAAGGTCGCAATATCAAGCTAACGGCAGTTGGAAAAATCTTTTTGCAACACGTCGAAATGGCGATGAACGAAATCGAGAAGGCAAAGGAGAAGATTGAGGAGTTCCTCGACCCGTCACGCGGCACGATTCGGGTAGGCTTTACGAGCAGCCTCGCTGCCAATCCCCTTCCGACGGTCATCTCTGGTTTTCGCGCCAGGTATCCGGACATCGGCTTTCAATTAAAGCAAGGCTCTTATCAGGGACTGATCGATTCGGTCATCAACGGTGAAATCGACTTGGCTTTTCTTGGACCCGTTCCCACTCAGGAAAAAAATGTGCGCAGCCACATCTTCTTCGCTGAAAATATCGTCGCGTTGTTGCCCGCAAAGCACCCGCTGTCCAAGCAGCCAAGCTTGCGTCTCAGTCAGTTGCAGGAAGATACATTTGTGTTGTTTCCACCCGGTTTCATCCTCCGCAATATCGCAGTCAATGCTTGCTCACAAATGGGCTTTTCTCCTAAAGTTGCTTTTGAAGGGGAAGATATCGATGCCATTAAAGGTTTGGTGGCGGCTGGCTTGGGCGTCACATTATTGCCGGAGCTAACGTTAACAGATAACGTTCCCCGTGAGACCGTGAAAATCCCGATAAGTGAGCCATTGGTGACGCGAACAGTGGGCATTATCATTCCTAACAACCGTGAGCTGCCCCCTTCTGAAAAGCTTTTTTATCATTTTCTGAAAGAGTTTTTTGATGTACTGAGTAAGTACAGTTAAGGAAAAGTAATTCAAACTACTGACAGACAGTTGTCAGTAGTCGGCCCTTATAATCGGAAGTACCATCCATTTGAAGGAGGAATTTCGATGATGAGTCACACCCAAACCTTGCGGGGCTTTGCTACGATTAGTTATTGGGCGGATGATGTGCAGGCGGCAAAAAAGTGGTACACGGAACTACTGAGCATTGCGCCGTACTTCGAGCGGTCTGGACCGGATGGACAGCTCGCCTATGTCGAGTTTCGCATTGGAGACTACAAGCACGAACTTGGCCTCATTGATCGCCGTTTCGCACCTGCTGCGGCGGTACCTGGTCCGGGTGGCGCTGTGATGTACTGGCACGTCGACGATATCGAATTCGTACTCGGTAAGCTTTTATCTATGGGAGCAAGAGAGTACGAACCCCTGATCCAGCGTGGTGACGGATTCATAACGGCTTCTGTCCTTGATCCTTTTGGGAATGTCCTCGGCATCATGTACAATGCACACTACCTGGAGATTTTCGGTTCGTTCCAAACAGAGTAAGCAAAGAAAAAGTCCTGATGAACAGATGCATCAGGACTTTTGAGTATCTTCCTTACAGTCGCAGCCAGTAGCTTTTCACAAGTGTCTCCCCGTTTGAAAAGTCTTTCCTATCCTTCCCTTTTATTCCAATCCTCTAGCGTCATCATTTTGAAGGCTTCCTCAAAATCAATTCGTAAGGGTGCGATGAATTCCAGTAAGTTGCCATCAGGATCTTCGAAGTAAATAGCAGCGTGAGCTTGGGGGTTATTCGGTAATACAAGCGGCTGTTTTTCTGGTGGGAAACCGAAGCTCGTTGTTACCTCTATCCCCTTCTGTTCCAACCACTTCTTCGCTTCATCCATATCTTTGCGATCAATTTGAAAGGCAATATGACGTAACGAAACGTGGTAAGGAGTATCTACCCGGTCTGTCTCCCATAATCCTAACCAGCTGCGCCCTTTTTCAATCCAAAAGAAAGCAATTGTAGGAGTCTGATGGGCGAGTTCCAAATCCAACTGTTTGTAAAACTCAATGGATCTCAAGAGATTTTTGACAGGTAAATGTGCTTCGTATCATATGTATAAAAATATTGGCAATTCTGATCGCAAATATGGAATTCATGTTAAAAAATAGTTGGCACCATGCCCCCGTCCATACGAATTGGTGAACCTTTAAATGCGGTTGCATAAGGGCTGGATACGAACGCTACCAGCCTACCTATTTCAAAAGGCTTGATAAACCGCTGTAATTCGGATTGGGGCAGGTTTGCAGCCATAAATTGATTCTCTTTTTCCGAAAATGCCATATCATCAGGAAACAGACTATCAATGATTTGATATACATTTTCGGAAAGCGTTGGACCTGGCATGATTGTATTGGATGTGACTTCTGTTCCTATCGTTAGCTTAGATAGACTTTTTGACAGTGATAATAGCATAGATTTCGTCATGCAATACTGAGGCATTTGCCCTGAAGGCATAATCGCTTCTTCACTTGCTATAAAGATGATTCGTCCATCATTGTTCTTCAACATGGTAGGTAAGTAAAATTTAGATAATGCATTCGCGGCAAGGACATTTGTTCGGAAGTATTTTTCCCATACTTCATCGTCAACGTCTTCATAGGACATGATTTCATAAATACCCACATTGTTAACGAGAATATCCACGTGGGGATATTTCTCAAATAAAGCTTCTCTTTGCTGCCTATCCACAATATCGGCCGTAGCATTCTGAGGAGAAGTAGCCGGGAATTCCGACTTCAATTCATTTACGATTCGTTCTACCTCTTCATCATTCCGTCCATTTACGAGGACATTGACGCCTTCTCTGGCGAGCTCAATGGCAATTGCTTTCCCAATCCCTTTCGTTGATCCAGTTACTAAAGCAGTTTTGCTCCTTAATCCCATATCCATAACACTTGTCTCCTTTGTAGTCATTCACGGTAAGCTGACTAGAAGTTCATCTTGGAACATCCTTGTGCTCCGGATAGAGATTATCGTACTTTTTCTGGATCGTTCGGTAACTAGCGTACAACGCCAAATTTCTTGCTGAACCCGCCGAATAGTGAAACCTGGAAAATGGTAGACCTGCTTGAAATCGGTCAGCTTGGAAATTCTTTGACGGCGGGATTGACCCGAAAATATTCGGAACGCCAATTGGAGGGTGTATCGCCTTCCCAAAGGCGAAAGGCCCGGTAAAACGAGTTCTGATCTTCATATCCAATTAAGAAAGCCACTTCTTTTATATCTAGCTTGGGGTCGGCCAAGTATTCTCGTGCCTGTTCATGCCGAGCCTGTGTCAGCAGTTGCTTGAACGTTGTGCATTCATCCGTAAGACGGCGCTGCAAGGTACGATCGCTCATGCCCAGTTCGCTCGCAACAGCTCGAATATCAAGGCGGCCTCCAGTTAGACTTCGCTTCAAAATCCACTTGACCATCTCAGCAATTGAATGACTGCTCTCTTCATCCAATGATCGGTCCAAGACAGGTGTCAAAATCTCCAGCAATTCTTTGTTATACGAAAGAAAGAGGCGGTCCAGATCGCGTCGATAGAGTGTTAATCGGTTAACGGTGGCACCAATCCGAATAGGGCAACCGAAGTAAGCCACAAGGGCAGTTACATCCCCCATCGCGTGAGAAAATTCCACGGACTGTGCAGTTAAACGCTTGCCCGTGCCCCGTCGCCCAAGTTCTAGGAGAAAGGCTAGCGTGGTTCCAACCAGGACTGGTGGTCCGGGCTGCTCGCTGTGCATCCACTCCAATTCGATTGTACAGTGCTCGCCCTCCTCTGTTATGCGCAACCTTTCCGGAGGGCACAGTTGTTTGTACCGGGCCATTCGATTAAGCGCGTCGCGATAGTCACGAGCATGGTAGGTCGCTAAAACAGTCGGTGGGTATTGTGCCGTTTCAAAGGTGGTTGAAAGCTTGATGATTCCGGTTGCAATGTCACCAACTAGATCGGAGTAAGCTTGCCAGATTTTGAAATATTGGGCAGTGGTGACTACGGCTGGTTCGGTAAGAACGGTGATCGGCAGGCGCGCTTTGCGAACTAGGTCATGGGGAGCAATCCCTAGTCGTTGTAATCCCGCCCAAAATCCCGCCGGGAATTTTATTCGGTCTGATTTCATTACGTATGAATCTCCTTTAGTTGCTTACCGATTCGTTCCGATAATGATTAAGTATGCATGAAGGCGAACGTACCCGTTATTTTTGCTTCCCCATCGCTTTCATGATCTCTTCAATCCCGTCTATTTTCGCTAGAGCCATCGGTCCTGGTAACGAAGGGTCTGCCAATTCATAGACCCGGCTGTTTTTGACGGCATTCAAGCTATTCCAGACGTTGCTTCCTTTCAAGGCCTCTTTCACTCCACCTTGGATCGGCGCTTGCCAATTATTGATGACGAACAGATGGTCTGGATTTAATTGCGCGAGGCTCTCCAGTGAAAGCTGTCCATTTTCATTGGCCCCTTCTGTTCGTCTCAAGCCAAGTCCATCATAAAATGGATCGAAACGTCCATCATTCCAAGTAATGAACTGCTCTTTCCCTCTGTACATGACGAACATGACTGACTCCTGACTGCGAAAAGCGAGCTGCTCTTTGTATGCCCCCGATTTTCGATCAAACTCAGCCAGCACATTCGTAGCCTTCTCCTCTTTTCCAATAATGGTAGCCATTTGTTGCAAGGTTTCACGCCAATCCCCAGCCTGTGGCAAGATGACAGTTGGTGCAATTTGCGATAATTTTTCGTATTGGTCGCGCATGTCATCTGCGGCAATGATGACATCAGGCTGAACAGCCAGCAGCTTCTCCAGATCAACCTCCATCCCTAGATCGATGATATTTTTATCCGCCACTCGTTTACTGAGACTGGGAAAATTCGCCGAAATGGTCGATACACCTTGGGCAGCAATCGGATACTCATCCAAAACGGCCAAGTAGTCAACAAAAGCAATGTACGGCGTCGCGATTTTCACTGGTTTTTCCTGAATGATCGTTTCACCTGATAGATGCGAGATCGTACGCGGAAAAGTACTTTCGCTCTTTACAGGCGTTGAGTCTTGGTGTCCCGCTTGTTTGTTCGTAGTTGGTGCACTTGTTTGTTGGCTCGATCCTCCACCGCATCCTGTTATCATCAGGACTAAAATGATAGCAAGGGCCATAAAAATTGTACCTTGTCGCTGCATACTCCGTCTTCTCTCCTTTTTGAGGCTCTCTTACATAAACCAATATGCAAATGAGATTCGTTATCAACGCCCCAAATGATACTACTGGCCGGTTAGCCATACTACCTGTAGACGGAATAGTTTGCTGGTTATCGGGATACTGAGCCTACCTGTTAGAGGAACGTCTCACGAATACGCTTGGGTTGACACCATATTTCTCCCGGAATGCTTCCGCAAAGTAGCTTGTATTCGTATATCCGATGGCACTCGAGGTTTCCGTCACGTTCATTTCCCCTTGTTGAAGTAAAAATAAGGCTTTTTCCAACCTCTTTTCTCGCAAGTAGCCAAAAACGGTCGTACCAAACATTGCTTTAAAACCTATCTTCAGCTTGTAGTCATTTAAACCAATCATCCGGGACAACTCCAGTAATGAAGGCGGGTCTGCCATGTATTCCAACATGATCTCCCTTGCTTGCACGATCTTTTCTTTGTCTCTTTTCGATAAGGGAACAGATTCCGTTTTGCTATCAAGCAGAAAGGATTGAAACGCCATCGAAAGCAGTCCCAAAACGCCTGTTTCCATCTCGATCTTTTTCGTTCCCGGTTTGGCGACGTACTGCATCACACGCTGGAGTGCAACGGAAGCGGCAGGAGACAGCTTTTCCTGAAAGATACGGAACGATTGTTTTCCAAGAACTTGCCCGAATTCAATGGAACGCCCTCCATTCGACTCCTCCATAAAATGATGAAAGGTCGACACAGGAATACCGATGCCAAGCATGCAGAACGGCTCATTTCCAACATATTCAAACCTCGCTTCCACTTCTGACATGAATTGAAGTGAGCAAAGTCCTGGCAGCAACTGGTGCTCTTTGCCTTGCACGCATATGCCTCTTTCCCCTTTTAAACAAAAATTAAGCTCTACCATAGGACTTTTCGTAGATAGAGAGATGCTCTGTGATCGGTAAAATGTATAGTCGGATACAACAACTTCCATATCATACCGAGGAAGAAACCGACGAACATACCCCTCCCCCATCTCTGGATGAAGGGTCAGACTGGTTTTCTGATCCACATTTTGCGGTTCCAGATTCATTCTGTCAAAAAAAAGATGAAAGTTTTCTTGAATATCTGTCGAACTCAACGCTGTTCACCCCATCCAATGCGAAAAATGCATATGATAATCATTCTCAAATTATAGCGAATTGAGGCAAATTTTACTATGATAATGGGAATAGTAGCTCATTTCAGCAAGAGAGGTGATGTTCTTATGCTAGATTTCGCAAGTTCTATATGGGATAAGCTACAAGGTCCTTATGGTTTTTCTGATCGTATCCCTGCGCTCATCCAACATATTCAGCACGACTATTTTTCCGAGGAAAAAGAAGAGTTGTATTGGGAGCTTCTGTATCATCAAAATACAATTTATCCATGTACATATGCTGCAGTTCCCTATTTAGTAGAGATCGCTCTAAAAACAGAGAGCCCCGATATTCTGTTGGACATCTTCATAACCTGCGGCATTTTCGAAGCCAGTAGCGAAAATGCGACTCAAATGGATGTGCCCTCGGAGTTTTTACGTGATCAGACACCATTATTGGATCAAGAGACCATCAGAGAGATCTATCGTGAATACCGTCGTGCCATTCTATCACTGACAGAGCAGACAGAATCAATCCTTCACCTAGCACGGATGGGAGAGCATGATGCAGACAAGCGCTACATATTAGCTGCGGACGCTGCATTACGTGGGGACAAAGACGTTGCCAACATGCTTCTCACCTTTTCAGCGGGAGACGAATATGTAACGGTGTGTCCGACGTGCGATCAGTCTATCTACTTATGGCCAGATGAGGAAGAGGAGATTTTGTTCGCTTACGAAGACGATCCCGTTTCTCACGGTACAACGGAACGATTTTTAATCATCTCCAAAAGACCGGACATGACAAACGACAGCGGACTTCAGGGATTATACCAACGTGCGCTTGTGATTGAGGATAAAACGCTGCTTGCCCACCTTCCTTATCTTGCTGGTGAATTGAACTGCTGCTCATGCGACACCCCTATTCAAGTCTGGAAGGGACTTTTTCCCTAAACAACAAAAGGCCACAGCTAATGCCGTGGCCTTTTTGCTTTAGATTGTAGATACATCTGCCAAGGAGCCTTTCGTTGCTTGTAACAAGCCCTCTACTTCCATTTCGATCTGGACGCCAATGTTTCCGCCACTGACGATGATCGTCTCTAACGATTGTGCTCGTTGATCGATGACCGTTGGAAACAATTTCTTCATCCCCACTGGCGAACATCCACCACGAATATAGCCAGATACGTTGGTGATCTCCTTCACGGGAATCATCTCGATCTTCTTCTCGCCGACTGCTTTGGCCGCTTTTTTGAGATCAAGCTCGGCTTCAACGGGAATGACAAATACATAATACGATTTGCTCGTCCCTTGCGAAATCAAGGTTTTATAGACAACGTTCTCTTCGCGACCGATCTTTTGGGCGACAGCGATTCCGTCGATTTTTCCATCATCCGTTGCATATGTCAGCATGGTGTATGCGATTTTTTCTTTATCCAATATCCGCATCGCATTCGTTTTTCCTTGCTTCACGCCATTCCACCTCCGCTACACGCTGGTCAACAAAATATAATCTATCTTAGGGGATGGCGTTCTACTTTTCAACCAAAAAACGCCACTGACACAAGCATGTCAGCGGCGCCTCGTATTATTGAATCGTTACTTCGTTAATCTCGATATGGCCTGCCGGGCTAATCCATACACCCTGTACATTCTTTTGAATGGCCGCCAAGTTCTCGGAGAATCGGAACGGAATAAGCGGTGCTTCGTTCATTTCGATTTGTTGTGCTTTTTCATAGAGTTGCTTCCGTTTTTCTGCGTCTGTTTCTTTGCGTCCTTCGTCAATCAGCTTGTCTACTTCTGGATTGTTGTAGAAGGAATGATTACCAGGTGCGCCATGAGCTTTCGAGTGATACAGGTTCGATTGGTTGTAGTCGGCATCTCCCGTAGCATTTCCCCATCCGCTCATGAACAGGTCAGTCTCCCCTTTGGATGCTGCCTCAATATACGCACCGAATTCCATAACATCCAGTTGCAGGTCAATACCGATTGGCTTCAGCTGTTGCTGCAAAACCTCGGCTACGCTAATCCGTGCTTTGTTATCATTCAACGCGATTTTTGCTTTGAAGCCGTTTGGATATCCAGCCTCGGCGAGCAATTGCTTCGCTTTCTCGACGTCATACGGAATGTCTTTTACATTCGGGCTGTACCCAACCATCGCTGGTGTAATCGAGGAGTGAGCTGGCGTTCCCACGCTGTTGTAAACACCTTCAATAATGGTCTTCTTGTCGATTGCGTGGGCAATGGCTTGGCGGACACGCACATCATCAAAAGGCTTTTTCTTTGTATTCAATCCGATGTGATCGACAGAGAACCCAGGGTATCGACCCAATTGCATTGATGGAGAATTTTGTACGCGATCGATGTCAGTCACAGGCAGGTTTTCTGCCACTTGAACTTCTCCTGTCTCAACCATGGCAAGGCGAGTTGTGTCTTCCGGTACGGTTTTGAAAACGACTTTATCCAAATTTGGTTTACCGCCATAGTAGCTATCGTTTCTCACGAGAACCACTTCTTGACCTGGCGTCCATTTTTCGAATTTGTACGGGCCTGTACCGGTTGGATGCTTGCTCAAATCTTTTCCATATTGTTCAATGGCTTTCGGGCTGATGATGCTTCCCTCTGCACTCGCCAAAACAGACAAGAGCGGTGCGTACGGGTAATTCAGAAGAAACTGTACCGTGTACTCATCTACTACTTTCACTTCTTTAATTGCTTCAAACATATTAATCCGGCTGGAGCCAACGGCAGGGTCCTGAACGCGAGCGATCGTCGCCTTTACCGCTTCCGCATTGAAAGGTGCGCCATCATGGAACGTCACGCCTTGACGCAGCTTGAACTCCCACGTCAAGTCATCGAGCTGCTTCCACTCACTTGCCAGGGATGGGACGTATTTGCTTTCTTTATCCATGCGGACAAGCCCTTCGTATACTTTGTGATGAACGATTGCTGCTGAAGGGATTTGGGACAGGAAATGCGGATCGAGGTTGTTCGCATCGGACAAACGAGCGATGACGAGGGTTCCTCCTGTTTTGCTTGCTTCCGCTGTACCCCCTGCTTGTCCCGCGCTAGTGGACGCATCTTGCCCCGATGAACACCCAGCCAAAGCCGCAGATACCGCGATTGTCATGGCAATCAACGTGTGATAAAAGCTCTTCTTTTTCATCTGTGTTCCCCCAATTCTTGTTGCAAATGTTTTAGCATTCAAACATGTTTTATTTTAGATAATATTCAGTTATTATATTTTCACTTTGTTTACCTTTATTTTCAGTTTCTTTACAACTTTGTATATAAACAAAAAACTCCCCCCTTTGGCAGCGAGAGAGTGCTTCAAAGATTATCTGACAAATGAACGCCGGCGCGTAGTCTGACTTTCTTCCCGTCCCACACGTTCACAGGCATCAACCCTTTTCCAAAAAAAAGGATAACACAAGTTGATACAATCGACTATCCGGGTTCTAGCTCTACCCTATTTCTTCTGCGTGGTCACAAGCCAATCTGCTAGCTCCTCTGTTTGCGATAAGGTTGCAATCGGATCGAAATACCAAGATTTATCTTTCTTCCAAATGTACACGCGATTATTTTTTACTGCATCAAGTGTTCCCCAAATAGGGTCTGCCTGCAAATCGGCCATGCTTCGTTCATCGGATGTCAGGATGATGTAATCGCCGGCAAAAGTAGGCAGCACCTCACTCGACACTTCAACGGACTGTTGCTCCATAACCTCTTTGGCTACCGCTGCGGGTGGTTTGTATCCAAGCGCTGAATAAACGGCTTGTCCGCCTCTTCCGAAATTATCCCCAAACACGCCTGTGTTTTTACCCCAATCCTGCATGATCGAGAACGTAGCGTCTGATGGGACTACCTTTGCAACCCTTTCTCGGGCGCTGGCAATACGCTGATCGTATTCAGCCAACCAAGCTGCTGCCTCTTTTTCTTTCCCCAGCAGGTTTCCTACAAAGGTAATCTCTTCATGGACGTTTTTCAGTTCTCCAAAGGGAACAACTACTGTAGGCGCGATTTTTTTATACTGCTCATAGGCTGCTTCATTTCCCGTTACAATTAAGTCTGGCTGGAGCTCGAGCATTTTTTCCAGCGATATGTTTTCGTATTCCCCGATATTCTCTACACCTGCCAAAGCCTCAGCGAAGTACGGATTTTTTAGATTCAGCTCTGGCGTTCCAATTGGCTTTACATTCAAGGCAATGAAGCTTCCCAAATACAGATCCACGATGATTCGTTTCGGTTCTGCTGGGATCTCGATTTCCCCTTTTATGGTCGAAACTTTTCGAGTCAGGTTGTTGTTTTCAACTGCATCCGTTTGTTGAACGGCTTGTCTGACTCCCGTAGTGCTGGTTGTAGTTGAGCTCGTGGTGCATGCACTCAATACGAGCGCAAAGCAAAATAACAAGGTAGCCACCATAGGCACTTTACGACTGTACATGGATGAATCTTCCTCTCCATCATAACGATAATGATTCTCATAATCGTCATTACTATACCGTCGAGCACCCGTCATAACAATGGACAATCCACGCGATCTGTATGGACGATTTTCCTTATCTATCTCCCGTGCACCTCGTTGTCTGAATTGTCCGGGTGAAGTTCCCGTTAGCTTTTTAAAGATACGCGTGAAGTATAGCCTGTCCGTATAGCCTATTTTTTCAGCAATTTCTTGGATCGGTGCTTCTGTATGAAGCAATAGCTCCTTGGCCTTTTGAATTCTCACTTGGATCACGAAGTCAATTAAGCTGTTACCCGTCTGTTTTTTGAAGATCCTGGATAAATTCTTGGCACTGTACCCAAAATGCTGCGCAAGTGAATCAAGCGTAAGTGGCTCTTGGTAGTGAGTATGTATATGGGAAATGACAAGCTCGACCACATCGGGCTTATCTGTATGGCCTGCTTGCTCTTGCAATTGTCGCAAGATCTGATGAACAAACAGGTGAAAAAGCGCCTTAACGTGGAACTTTTGCAATTGGCTGGAGCACTGCCATTCCTCGTAAATCTGATGCACGAGGTCAAACATCTCCAATGGATGATCTGGCTTTAGCTCATAGATTCGATGAAAAGCGCTCGCTTCTTCCCGTAGAATGACACGATCATTTCGCCATGGCCAAGGAAAAGACACGACAGCCTTATACAAAATGAGATAATAAGTGAACTCCTCGGCGGTCAAGTGAATGTCCAAGCGAGTACCTTTGCCCGCATGCAAGACCGTAAACGGTTTGACGTCAACATTCATACCATCCAAATAAATTTGGGCGCTCCCCTTCGTGCTATAGAGAAACCCGCTCGTCGGTAACCGATACGATGCCAGTTTTTCGCCTCCATTTTGATACTGCTTTCGAACATCTATGATTTTGATTGTGGCATAATTCCAGTATAGAGCGAAGTCTTCTATCCTCATCCCATCTATCCTCCATTTCCTTCTGGTTGCCCATCCCTCTCTTTTTCTACCATTTTATTGATAATAATTCTCACCGTCAAATTATACGTTTAGACCATAGAAAAAAGAGAGACTCTTCAAGAATCTCTCTTCCTTATCCTACACCCGAATTACGATGATCGAGTCAAAGGCTTTTTCATCATATTGAGGTACTGCACCACATACAAATACTGCTGCGTTAACAACTCCGCATCCGCTTTTACTTCCTGCAAATAGCGATTGCCCTCCACATGTAGGTCTTCTATCAATGAACCGAGGAAGCTCATATCGTATTCGGTCGCAAGCTCTTGCAGTTTTTTCAGCTCCTGTAAATCTTGCTTGTCAAGTTTATGGATTCCTTTGAGTAACAAGCGTTCCTGCCACTCGATCAGCTTTTCGGTAAAGGAATATAACTCCTCCATGATTTTACGTCCACTCCCTCACCGTTATAGATCTAACTTAAAGCTCGTCAGCGATTTACCCTGCATGATGCTGATCGGATAAAGTCCATCTCCTATTTTTTGCACAAGCAAATACACATCGCGCAGCTCTAGCAGCCGTTTGTTTTGTTCGAGATGACGTATATTGCGGGCGAATTCCCCCTGATAGGAAATGCTCAATTGGAGAGAATGACATTTCTCGTCTTCGATGGTCAGAATCAACTGCTGCGTCTTCTGATCGAAATCGACTTGGTTGAACTTGTTCGCTTTCAATAGAAAAACCGAGTCCAACGCAGTTTCAAACATATCGCCTGCCGCGTCCTTCCAGTCACTTGACCAGTCGCGAACGAACACCTTGCCGAGATCCAGCTCTTCGATATTGTCTCTGGGAACGATGGTTAGCCGCGTCTCTTCACTGGAAGACAAGCGCTGCTCCCGATTCGTCTTCGCCTGTGTCAGGATGACCTGTGAATGGGAGAGCTCCTCCATGGAGATCAACCCGCCCCAAGGTACCTTGCCTTTATAGCTGTCCTTAAAGGAAAAGGATATGCCTTCATAATACACGGGGCGCGCTTCTGTATACGTATAGATGTGTTGATCAGAAAGCGAATAAAAGTAATACGTAATCCCCTTGTACCCCGACCGCGTCTCCCACGGATTTGCTCCCAAAGCATACAGACTTAACTGTGGAACCATATGGTACTTACTCTTAAAGCTACCGAGCAGCTGCTTTTTCGCTTCGGTGTGATCGGTCTTCTCTAGAGCAAGCAAACTAAGATACACCCGGGAAAGTCGGTCGAGCAGCGCTTCCGTTGAAAACTTGACATGACGCTGAAAAAATAAGTTCAGCTCCCCATGAATGCCTCGAATGTCCTTTTCCACGCGGGGGAGATTGCCGTTATGTGCAGCAATAGCAAGCAGCTCCAGCCGTGTACAAATCGTCTGGGATAGCTTCGCCAAGCCGATGCCAAGAATCTCTGCGATCAGCGATTTGGCTTCAGCTACGACATCGGTTTCGTAGCTGACATCGGTTACGGATGCTTGTAACTGCTCACGATCCTGTAGCTCATGCATGGCCCGATAGCGCAAAATGACCTCTAGCTTGTGCAAGCAATTGCCCTTCGCCTTGCAGGTGCACATACTCTTCCCGATCTCCGATTCACTGTCAAAAGATACGGATATATCTTGGGTGCGCAAAGTTATCGTTAAAAAGGATGTTTCAACGACCTCCATCTCCTCGAAATAGTCGAGGCGAAACAGCACTTCCTCTATCTGCGCTGGGGTAAAGGCCTTACTGATGTGAGACGGCTGCAATTGCAACAGCCAGCTAAAGTCAGGCTTGTAGGTCTCCAGCTCTTCCTCGTTCTCTGCTCCTGCTTGCAAATGGTTTTGAGCATAGTTGACGATGGCGATGATGACATGCTTGCATATCTTGTCAGAGGGACATGAGCAGGAAAAACGATTAATATCTGCATGAAGTCGGCATACGCTGTCATCTGACAGCGCACACTCGACGTAATCATCCCCGAACTCGTAGGAAACGGTCATTCCTTTTTCCATTTCCTTGATCGAACGATTGTAAATTCCTTTATTCGCGTATTTGATCAGATACTCTTCGTTGCACAGCGCGATAAACCGATGAAATTCCGATGTAAAATCCGCCATCGTTATTTTCCTGCTGCACGCATGACATCGTAGACGGTTTCGCTGAAAATGCGTGTTGGAATATCGGTGAGCTTCAGCCGATCCACTGGTTTGAAGTAAAAATGCTTGTATTCGGCATCTTTATTCGGATAGAAAGCCAACGCTTCCAGCTTCACATCCTCCATGCCCTCCCAATACGAAATGCTCGCCCCGCTGATTTTCAGCTCAGCCACCATTCCGTCATACAGTTTGTAAAACTCATAATAATAACCAGCATCAAGCGGTGTTCCTTTGACCCAGCCGAATTTCTCCATCATTTTCGCAAAAGCGGTAGGTGAATACGATTCAACAGGCAGTCGGAGCAATTCATTGGCTTTTAATTCTTCTTCCGTTGGGAGGAACGCTTCTCGATTCAACTGCTCGAATGGTTGGGTAATTTCGTAATCTTCTAGCTGGGTACGCCAGCCGTTCAACGACTCTTCGTCCAGCTCCAGTGGGTGAATCAAACCAATGAGCTGCTCATCTGCCAACTCATACTCATCCTCGTCCACGGTGTTAAATGTCCCATCGTCCATATAGCGGAACGTATCTACGAGCTTTCCGTCCTCGTATACACCCCAGATGAGCCCGATTGCGAATTTTTGCATCAACACGTTCTCCACAAAGAGACGTTTCCATGCTGCCGTTGACCAATAACGCGATTTGGACAGCGACTCCTCCAGACGAAGAGATTGTACTTTCACCATATTTTTCAGGTCTTTTTTCAATTGAGCAAAAGTCAATCGCGCTTGTTCTGCCTTCTCCTGATCGTCTTTCGCGGACGGTGCAGGCAGATTTTTTACCGCTTTTCCTGTACTGTCGTTCGTGACTTCCAACTCCAGCTCATTGCTGACTTTGACCGTGAAGGTGCGGTCGCCGTAGTCAAACACTTGTTTGCCCGACGCATCAAAGCCAAGCGTGGTGACCAGTCGGTCTTCCAGCTCCATCGCGGAAATGTTCTGATTCGCAGCCGCCATGGAAAGCGCCTCTTCTGCTGCTGATTTGACTTGCCTGTTTTTGATCGTACGCTTGATCTGGTCGATTAGGCGCAGCGCAGTCAAATCATTCGAGAACGACAGGGCACGCACGCCATCCGCAGCCAAAGCTCCGCGAGAGTGATCTGTCCACTCCTTAACCCACTGACCAATTGTATCGACTATACGTCGATCTCCGAAAGCGACGCAGAGCGGCATGACCCATTTTTCTTTTGCGACTGCCCCATTATCGAGCCATGAGCGCAAAACTTCTGTAGTAAAGTCAGCAACAGATGCCGCTTGCAGAGACGGTTTCAAGTCAAGTACCAACTGGTTTGGCGCTGTCGGGAAATCGATCGAAGCGGTGAGCATATACTCCATTACTTCCTGCCCCAGCTCGTTGCCGTCTTGGTCGCGAAGGACTGGCATGCGCTCCAGTGGCATCCATTTTATCCGTGTGAGTTTGCGCTTGTCGGTCAGGTTGCCCAGATGGGTCAAACTCGCATCTGGCCCTTGCTCCTCGGCGTCGATAAATGTTTGTAGCAGCGTTTTAAATTTGCTGCTTTTTTCATTTGTCAGTAGCTCCTGGAAAATCTCCTTGTTATTGTCCAGGGAGCGAATGGCATCCAGCGCCATTTCCTTGACCTTTGCTTTTTTCTCCGTTTGATAGACGTGCAAATATAGTTCCTTGTCTTTGGCCTGAAGAAACGCTGCACCAGCAAGGCCGCTCACTTTCTTCGAGCTGTCAGCCACCCCGAGCAGAATCGCTTGGTTGCGCAATTCCTCTGACAGCGTCTCCTTTGCCGCCAATAGGGTTTGAGTCACAAACACGCGAAGCTCCGTTTCCAGCTTGTCAAATTGAGCCAGACTCATTTCCGGATTCGCTACGATCAACGAACGATACACCTCTTCATTGACGTCTGTGTAATAATAGTGTGTCTCCTTGATTGACAAAATCTGATTAAAAAGAGTCTGAATATCTACAGCTTTGTCATTCCGGTAATGATCGATGAAGGCGGTCAATCGATCCTGGAACGCATGAGTGAAGCACATATGACCTACTCTGCGATTGGACTTGTCTTTGTATTGGCACATGAAGGGAATCAGTCGTGCAATAAACGGATGGTCCACAGGCAAGAAGCTCAGCAGGATCATCTGCTGTCTTACGAGTTGTACGTCCTCCAGATGCACATGCTCGAGCACATCCTCTAGGACAGCTTTATCATCCAAGTAGTTCGCCAGCTTTGTAGAGCCCTTCGCACGTCGTAGCGCGTCTTGAATAATCCCTTCCAAAGATGGCTGGAAATCAGAGAGATCCACGCCTTCTGCCGCCAGCGTTTTGTGTAAGAATCCCTTGACCATCGGGATCGAAGCAAGCTCAAGCGCTCGTCTCGATTTGGTTACGTCTTCCAGTACCAGCTGCTTCACTTGTTCCCAATTGGTCGGTGGGGATAGCAAATGCTCACGCAGGCCCAGCAGTAGAGCGTAAGGCTCATCCATGTGTACGAGGTCAGCGAGTCTCTTATCTTCGGACAAGATATCAAGCGGGAACATGTCAAAAATGATTTGCAAGGTATCGTGCAGCTCCCGATCTATCTCCTCTTCCTTCTTCAGGAATGCACTGATCCCGCCTTTGACGTGAATGCGGAAATACAGCAAGCTGATGACCAGCTCCATAGAACGCTTCAAATGTTTCTGGTTCAAAAGGGAGCCTTCCTTGACTTGCTCTTCTGGATAATACTTTTCCCGCAGCGCAGCCTTTTTCTCTTTGACGTATGACGGGTACAACGACTCGTTGGTCAGTAAATTGTTGCTCGAAAACTGCATGGTCACGACTTCTTTTGTAATGGTATGCAGCTCTTTTATATATTCGCGTGTATCACCTGTAGTCAGGTAATAGTAGCTCGGCATCAGCTTTTCTTTTGCTTCTTCCAATAAGCTCGGAGAAATCGTGTACGCATACGAAATGAATAGCAAAAATTCGGCCCGATCAAATGTCGAGGAGTAATCACGGCTGATACTTACGCGATAATCCTCCGCGGCTTTTAACAAAAATTCGGCAAACAACGCATGTCCGAAATGCTCGATCGTTTTTCTCATGGCCTCCAATGCTTTCTGATCTTTTGCTCGGATATCAGCATCACCGATGTCCTTCATCCCCTGAAGTTCGATCTGATCTAGGAAGCACTCATCCATCACATTTTTCTTATCGTAAAAACGGTTGCTAGCCTTGTAGATCAGCACAGCTGCTCGATAGAAGGCCAAC
This sequence comes from Brevibacillus sp. DP1.3A, assembly GCF_013284245.2. Lineage (NCBI taxonomy): Bacteria > Bacillati > Bacillota > Bacilli > Caryophanales > Paenibacillaceae > Brevibacillus > Brevibacillus sp. DP1.3A. The sequence continues at coordinate 3,798,425 of NZ_CP085876.1, forward strand.
TCCTCGCCGCGTTTTTTCAGCTTGTCAAATTCGGATCGAACCGTATAGCTGTAAAACCGCGGGTCCTCTGCGATTGCCGGGCATTCGTCTGTGTCACCTGCAACGTAATCAGCGACTTGATCGTACAAATGCTTGTTTCGATCACTTGCACTGATAAACTCCTCCACAAATTTCTTCGTAACTGGATTCAGATCTGTCTTTCGTAAAACCATTCCTTACTCCTCCTTCTCTCTATTTGATAACCTTACCAATCCATTGCGCGAGCTCATCGGGCGTGATCGCGGCGACATTTGCTCCCATATCGCTTAATACCCTTGCAGCATGCTGGTTGTACGTAGAGTTGCCATTGAAATCCAAAGCTGTAAGCACTAAAAACTTGCAGCCCGCGTCTATAATTTCCTTGCTTTGGCGATACATTTCCTTGATCGGATAGCCTTCCTCCAAATCGCTGACGAGGATAAATATCGTCTTCGATGGATTTTCGAGCAGTGTTCTTCCGTATTTGAGCGCCTGGGCAATATGAGTCCCCCCACCAAGTTGCACACTCATCAGCACATCGACCGGATCATCCAGTCTACTGCTCAAATCAACGACCTTCGTATCAAAAATAACCAAATGCGTCTTCAAGGCAGCGAGCTTGTAAAAAATACTTGCCATAACGGAGCTGTAAATCACAGAGTCCATCATACTGCCGCTCTCGTCCACGACAATGACGATGTTCCATTTGTTGTGATGCTGGATATTGCTGTGGAAATACAGCTCATCGATGATAAAACGACTATTTTTGCGATCATAGTTTTTCAAATTTTTACGAATCGTTTTATGGACATCCAGATTTTTCATCGACTTCGTATAGCCGCGTTTGTGGCGATTGCGTTTGCCGACAATGCTGGTCTGCACCTCATTTTCAAGCTGACGCCGCAGATCGTCTACGACCTTGCGTACAATTTCCTTTGCACTTTTCACGACCTCTCCTTTCATCCTGCCTTTAAATTGGAGGATGTTTTTCAAGAGGGTCATGTTGGGCTCCATGCTTTCCAACACTTTTTTATCTGTCAACAGCTCTGTCATGTTATAACGGTCCAGAGCTTGCCGCTCGAGGATTTCTACCGTTTTTTTGGGAAACAGCTTGCGGATTTTATTCAGCCAGGAGGGAACCGTCAATGCCGAATCTCCCCTGCCACCTTCTTTTCGATAGCCTTGCTCTTCTCCGTATTCACGGTTGTATAAAAATTCAAGAATCGAGTCTAGTTCCTGATAGGAAAACTCGGATGATTGATAGACCCCGCTGCCTTCCAATGATTCCTCGGCATGAGAGCCCAATAACAACCGCCAGCGGTTCAAGGCTTCGCGGCTCAAATCAGGTTCCATTTGGCAAACTCCTCCTTGATCGCTTGATCGAGCATGCGGGCATCACGCAAGGTACGCTCATCGATGACTGGATTCGTGACTTGTTCCACCGTCGTTTGGAAGAGAGCTGCCACTTTTTCCGAGAGCATACTAATTTCCATTGGGCTAAAATATGTAAACGCCAATCGCAGTTCAGGCACCACTTGCAAAAAGTCGTCGTACGCCAAGGATGTAATCATCTGATGCAGATCACGCAAGATTTCTTCTTGATGAAAGAGGTAGTCACGAGCCACGATAAAAACGCCATGTAAATACGCAGCGGTATGCAGCATTTGCTCAGGCGACCCGAACATATAGGCACGCGCACGTCTGGAGATTTCTGCGCGTTCGATCACTTCGAGATTGCACAAGATCGCGACCACTACCCCCTCCAGTTTCGCGGGGAGCTTGTCGTTACGCAGCAATTCCAGAAGTTGATCACTGAAAATCTCTCGGGAATCATCCGCCTGTCTCTTCTCACTCAGCATGTAGAGGAATTTGAGCTGATCAGCCAACTCATCCAGTTCGTTGGGGTTCGGGTTTCCCTGCTCGACGATTTTGGTCACAGCCTGGTAATATACTTCTTCCACCAAGCTCTCCAGCCGTTCTGTCTCGACAAGACCGAACAACCGTTTTTGCTCCAAAAGAATCGTGAGTGTCTTCAATGTTTTGCAAAGAGAGAGAAAATGTCCATCCTGCTTAACGGACTCTTGTACAGATTCAAAGAGTCGTTCCGACAACTCTTCCAAACCCATAACGACCGCCATCAAAAGCCATTTTGCCAGCTCATGGCTCTGGTGCTGCGGCAATTCTTTTACCATATCGGCTAGCTTATGCGCAGCTGCCTCCTTCACCGTCCCACCGTAGACCGAGCTCTCGATCAGACGGGCTTCTACGAACGAGGAATAGCTGTAGCGCCATGTTTCTCGGACAAGATTGACATTTCGGTTATTCATCCAGTCTGGTCCGGCTTCTTTAGCGCAAAATTCTGTACCCAAGAACTGCATGCAATGAAAGAACTGGCTGGCTTCGCGATGCGACTTCTTGGCATACAGCTCTAACACCTTCTGATTGCGCCCTGTTGTCGTGATCGCAAGCTTTAGCGATTTACATCTGTCTTTGCAATCGCGAACGATGGGCACATCCAGTGAATTTGGGGCAACCTCACCGATTCCGTCTCCTGTCAACAACTCTCGCAATATCTCGATCGGCTGTGATGTTGCAATCGAGCGTTCGCCTTTTGTAAAAGCAGAGAGAACGGAATCGATCAACTCATAGGCACCGCCCTCGGCCTTTTCCCGCATGACTGCCAAGCCGCTCATGAGGCTGTACGCTTCGATCGCATCCGCAGTCGACGTCGTTTCTCCCTTGTCACGCAGCCTTTTGAGCAGTTGCGGGAGGTACATCAAGGCGCTTTTCGAGAAAGGAGCACGCTCCTTCTTCTCCAGAGCCTTCCACACACTCTCGTAGTAGTGAACGTACGGCATCCCGCTTGCGTATCCATTCAACTGATCTGCTTCCTGGTACGTGTACACCATCGGATATATTTTTTCTTCCTGCACCTTTTGTATCTTATAGGAAGTCTTACGTTCCTCGATGAGTCCGTATGTATGAAAGCCCCCGGTAACCACGAGAATTCTCGCATGCTTTTGCTTGGCCTCTGCAATTTTTTGACGCATGTGCGCCTCACGAATCAAATCGCCTTCCGCTTCCAAAGCAGCGTCATCATAGCATTTTCGAGACAGGTAGCAATAAGCAAAGACATCCTTGACGAAATCCTGCGTCTTTTTGCGGATACCATCAATCTCAAAAACCTTTTCCCACAGCTCATCGAAGTTCCGGCATTTCATCGTCTGGCACAATCGTTGAATAAACTGCGAGCCTGCCAGCATGCGCTCATCGTGATAGGACAGCTTTTCATTCTTCTTTTTCAAATCATGACCGTCTTCCAAGCTTTCGAGGCGACTTCCGTAGCTTAGATCAATGAAAGCAGCAGGTATCTGCCGACGTTTTGCTTCGACCAAGGCAACATATTCCGGCGAATACAGAAGAAACGGAAAGTAACAGACGTATTTTTGCTCTCCTGAGGCGTACGCGTAATAAATGCTCACAGGAGGCTTCGTCCGTTCATCCGTCAAGATCGGAATGATATGATTGCTATGGTCCGGGCCTTCAATCAGAATGATTTCCGGTTGATACTCTTCGATCGTTTTTTTCAAATGAAATGCGCAGGCAGGACTATGATGACGAACCGGGAAATAGACGACCTGTTTGCTGAGGTTGTAGACCTCTTCTTCGACGAATGACTTTATGAAGCGGTCTTGACCGTTTACTTGATCCATTTCTTCTCGTTGTAATAAGTTCCCCATAGACCCTCTTCCTTTGCCCGTTCTTTGACCACTTTGGTAAAGTAGGTTTTCAGGATATTTGCGTCCTTTTGGTTTTCCTTGACGACCGCTCCCAGCATGTTCTGTACCAGTCGATCCATGGAAATTGGCCTGCCATCATAGTAATGGGACGTCATTGCACTTTGGACATAGACGGATACGGCTTCGGCTGTACTCATCACGGATTGAGGAGAATCGATTTTGAATCCTTCTTTAGTCTCGCCCATACGTAACTCCATGAAGGTCGTCGCCAATATCTCAACCACATCCCGATCGATTTCGATGTTTACGCCACTTTGCTCCAGAATCACTTTTGCTTGGGATTCGATAATTTGTGCTTCCATTTTCACATGATTAATCGGCGCGATTGTCTCGAAGTTAAAACGTCGTTTGAGCGCGCTGCTCATTTCATTAACGCCCTTGTCCCGCAAGTTCGCTGTTGCAATGATATTAAAACCGGGCTTCGCAAACACGATGCCGTCTGCCAGCTCGGGAATGTTCATCACCTTGTCGCTCAAAATACTAATCAGCACATCTTGAACCTCAAACGGACAACGGGTAATTTCTTCGAATCGCGTAATAATCCCCTTGCTCATACCGGTGTATAGCGGCGAAGGAACCAGCGCTTGCAGAGAAGGACCTTTGTCCAGCAGCATCGCGTAGTTCCAAGAGTATTTGATCATATCCTCTGTCGTTCCTGCGGTGCCTTGGATCGTATTTGTGCTCGTACCGGAAATGGCCGCAGACAGCAGCTCAGACAGCATCGTCTTTGCCGTTCCAGGTTCACCGACGAGCATCAAGCCACGATTGCCTGCCAATGTGACGATTGCACGCTCAATAAGCACATCGTCTCCATAGAACTTCTTCGTAATCGGTATACTTTCGCCCTCATAAGAGAGGGGTTCATCCGTTCCTAAAATAAAATCGCGCACAGCTCTCGGCGACATCAGCCAATTGGGAGGTTTTGTCCCTGTATCATGGGATCGCAGCGCATTCAGCTGTTTAGCATATAACACTTCCATAGGTGGCTTCATTGTTTCCATCCAAATGCCCACTCCATTTCTGGTTGTACTTGAAAAATAAGGTATACTATAAAAAATGAAAACATATGTTTGTTAGGAAAAGAAGGGTATTTGTACCCAATATTAGGAAAGATATGTGAAAAGATGTGAATTGAGTACTACATACGAAAAAGCGCCCTGGGTCCCCAAGACGCTTTTCTCGCTTTTTTGAAGAGTTTTTTTATAACAGCGTCCGCAAGCTCCAAAGCTCCGGGAAAAAACGGTGATCGAGTGCTCTGCGTAAGTACATGACGCCTGATGACCCTCCTGTTCCCGGCTTTTGTCCTATAATGCGTTCGACTGTCGTCATATGGTTAAAACGCCATTGTTGTTGCTGGCTGGCGATATCCACCAGCTTTTCTGCCAACTCGTACAGATCCCAATACTGGTTCACATTTCGATATACGGTCAGCCAGGCTTGCTCTACACTTTGATTTGGTTGATAAGGCTGTGACCAGTCGCGATTCAAACATTCCGGATCAATCGGCAAGCCACGAGCAGCCATCTCCCTGATCGCCGCATCGTAAATGCTGGGCTGCTGCAAGGCCGCACTCATTTGGGCGTGCAGCTCTGGTTGATGCGCATACACCGCTAGGACATGCTGGTTCTTATATCCTAGCGTAAATTCGATGAATCTGTTTTGATAGGATTGAAAACCGGACGAATGACCCAGCTTGTCACGGAACTGGAGGTAGTCAGCTGGCGTCAATGTAGAAAGGACATCCCACGATTTAATCAATTGCTGCTGGATACGTGAGACTCGCGCGAACATTTTGAAAGCAGGCTCCAGATCGTGGTTGCAGATGCACTCATTTGCTGCTGACAGTTCGTGCAAAATTTGTTTCATCCATAGCTCACTCACCTGATGAATGATAATAAACAGCATTTCATCATGATGGGTAGATTGACAGTGTTGACTCGACAAGATTTGATCGAGCTGTAAGTAATCGCCGTAACTCATTTCTTTTTGGAAATCAGTATGAACCTGTGTCTCCAATGAAGTGTCGTTCGGTTGATTACTTCCTTGTTCATGTGGTCTCATCGCGGCATGACCTCCTTTCCCATCTAATTCCTTTCCACCCCTCGTTCCTCCTGCTGAACCTCCCTCCTTCTCACCCGATTTTATTTCGCGGCTTCTAAATATTTCAAATCGATTAAGCCATCGATTTTATTACTGGAAATATAACCGGCTTCCTGGCTAATATCTGCCATTTCCTGAATGACTTTTTCATTGACCTCCGTTGTTACTTCCAGACGGGAAAAGGCTGCCTGCACTTCTTTTTTGCTCAACTCTTTGCCAGTCAGATTTTTCAAATGCTTGATGATCAGATCTTGGCTTTCTTCGGGATTTTCCTGAATGAATTTGACGGCCTTTTTATGTGCTTGCAGGTAGGCGGTTGCCAATCCTTCTCGTTTCAAAAATTCATCGCTGGCTGCTACCACAGTATTGGTTGATTCTTTCCCCCAAGCGAATTGATCCCAGTCCAGAAGCAATTTTCCTTCTGCCTGATTCTCAAGTACATATCCCCACGGCTCCTGAGTTGCTGCACCATCAACGGATTTTTGCACGAATAATGCTGCCGTATCTGCTGGCGCCGCCGCATACAGTTCCACATCTCCACCATTCGTCGTCGGTTTGAGGCCAACCTCATTTAGTGCTTTTCTGAGCATGACATCCTGTGTGCTGCCGATTACCGGAATCGCGATTTTTTTGCCTTTTAAATCTTTTAGCTCACTAATATTGGTTGAACCATTCATGACGAGCACAGCTCCGCCATTGACCGCACCTGAAATCAAACGATACCCGGGATGCTTGACATAAAAGTTCAAAAGAGGCCCTGGCCCCACCGTCCCTACGTCAATCGCCTTCGTTGCCATTGCTTCCATAAACAATCCGCCATTGGCGACCGTTTTTGTTTGAATCTTCATATCAGCACCGAATGCTTCCTTAAAATAGCCTTTTTCCAGCGCGATGATCGTTGCGCTATGGGTCAAGTTTGGGAAATATCCAATCCTTACTTCCTTCTCAGAGGATTCTGCTCCGCCAGTAGAGCACCCGCTCACAAACCCCATCAATAATAGGGATGCGACAACGGTACTAAACACTTTTTTAAGCATGTGACGACACACTCCTTAGCCATTTTTCTTTTATGAATGGACTCCCCACTTCATCTGAACGTTGCGTTCGATGCGTGAAAAGACAACATTATCAACGATGGTACCGATGATCGCAATAATGATCATGACAGATATCACCAAATCCATTTGTCCAAGTGAACGTCCCATCTCGAGCAATTGACCGAGACCACCGCCACCCCCGAGCAATTCACCAGCCATGAGTGCCCGCCAGGAAAATGCCCATGCGATTCGAAGTCCGGAGATAATCTGCGGTACGGATGCAGGTAGAATGACTGTTCGTACAAAGTGAAAGCCAGTCGAACCATACGTCTTGGCTACCCGCTGGTATAGCGGTGGGACATTTTTGAAACCGCTGGTCGCGTTGACCGTCATCGTCCAGGTCGCCCCGATCGTCACGATGAACAAAATGGAGAAGTCATTTAAGCCAAACCAGATAATCGCAAGCGGGAACCAGACAATGCTCGGGATAGACTGAAGCGCTGTCACCACAAAGCCAAGCGTATCTTCTACGAGTTTGTACCTCCAAATGAAGTAACCCAATATCAGTCCGAGAATAATGGCAATGAAAAAGCCCAACAGAATTCGTCCCAAACTTTTTCCAATCGCGGCGGTAATTTGCCCGCTTATCAATCCATTTACGAGTGTTTCGAAAACCTGGGTCAAGCTGGGAAACATGAACGATGGCAACCCAGATAATCTAGATGTGACTTCCCATATCGCCGCTATCATAGCGATGAAGATGACCCGTCTTAAAGCTGTAGTCATTGCCCATTTCCTCCTTCAGCACCTTTTCTATCTCTTCTTGCAGGATCGAAAGCACCTTCTGCTCCGTGTTTAATGTCACACTGTCCGGCATGACTCCATCGCGCATGGCAGGAACCCCAATGATCTCCTTGATTTTTCCGGGGCGTGTGGCAAAAACGACAATCCTCTCCGCAAGCTGAACGGCCTCCCGGATATTATGGGTGACGAAAAAAATCGTGACCTTGGTCGTTCGCCAAATCTCAAGCAACTCCTTATGAAGAACCATCCGCGTCTGTTCATCCAACGCCGAGAATGGTTCATCCATCAGCAAAATGTCAGGTTCCATGACAAGCGCCCGAGCTATGGCTACACGTTGCTTCATCCCGCCTGAGAGCTGATGGGGATAGGAATGAACATACTTGCTTAAATGGACCATTTTGAGCACTTCCAGCGCCTTCTCGTTGGCTTTCGCAGCAGACATTTTTTTCAACTTGAGCCCGTATGTAACATTTTCCAAAACCGTCAGCCATGGAAATAATCCCGCTTCTTGAAAAACCACGACTCTGTCGGGACCGGGCTTATTCACTTTGTTGCCAGCAACGTGTATGTCACCGCTATCCGGTTGATCCAATCCAGCTATTAAGTAGAGCAGCGTCGACTTTCCACAGCCAGAGGGGCCGACAATGGAAACGAAGCTGCCCTTTTCCACTTCAAGATTGATATCATCCAGCACCTTTACTTTTTGTTTCTTCTCATTCACGAAATGTTTCGTAACATTATCAATAGTCAGATACATGACTGCACCTCTTTTTATTCCAACTTAGTCGATGGGGATTATGAATAAATAATGATTAATCCTATCGTTTTTGTCAACTATAATCCAATAAAAAAGGGAAGGCGGCGGGCACCTTCTCCTATTCAATGCGGTATCAAAGCTTTATGTGCAACATTACACTTCGTCGTCTTCTTTAACTACTTACCTACAACCTCGTCGGATCGAATCTTCTCTCATCCAAATAAGCTCGCGCATGCCCCCAGAAATACTTGCTTGGCTGCATGTAGATTTCTAGACCTGCCCGCTCGATTGTGCGATTCGCCTCTTCATTCGCTTCTTTGAGGATTTGCTTTTCATCCACTGTCAAAACACGGCGCTCGTCCATGATCAGCTCACCGTCAACGATGACATGGTTCACATCTCCACCGACTGCCTGATAGACAACACGATGGACATGCATGTTCTCTGGATTCAAGTGGGCCTGATGCATATTTACAGTAATGACGTCCGCTTTTTTACCAGCCTCAAGCGACCCCAGCTCGTCATCCCAGCCGACACAGCGTGCCGCATCAATCGTAACCATTTCCAGCAGCTTGCCCGGCGGGAGGTAATAATAATCCCGCAGCGCCGCTTGTTGCAGCAGCTGCATTCTGCGCATGGCCTGGAACATGTCAAAAGGAGTCATCGGCGAGGTGCCATCTGTCGTGATCGCAACAGTCGCTCCCATCTCCAGTAATTCCGTAATAGGGGTGCGTGCATTGATTTGACCAAAACCAGGAGAAGCACTCACATTCGTTCCTGTTTCGGCCAAAATTTTCGCCTCGTCAAAAGAGATTCCCCGACAATGCTGCAAGTGTATGTCTGGACCAAGCAGCGCGTACTCTTTGTCTTGAATCGCGAGGTGAATCATACCGCCAAAAGCATCGGAATGGATGCGCGTGTCGTACTTTTTCGCAATCTCCCTGATTTTCCGAGCTTGGTACCGGTCAAAATCGGTTAAGCCAAACAATTGGTCAGCAGGTGTCGGATAGGACGGATTGACAGAGGTCACGATGACAAATGGAGTTATGTAAGCTCTGGTTTTATCGTTATTCGCGTGATTCAGGGCTTCGATCACGGCTTCTGCTCCAGCGAGCACCTGCTCATAGGTGACTTCCTTCGTTACTTTTTGTCCATCGACCCAGCGGCTGAAGGGATGCGGCCACGGTGGATTACATGGACCTGTCGCTACGATTTCGCGAACGCCAACCTCGTTGTACGCTTTGGCGTGATTCAAGGCAAAGATCGGATCATCTGAGCGCGGCATCGAGCCCAGGACGCTAACACCTGTTGTAATCCCAGCTTTAAGCCGCTCCAGTGCTGACAGCTTTCCCTCGTAGTACCAGAAGTCATCTGTCACGTAGTGCTTGTATGTGTTGGTCATGATTGGCATCCAGTCGTTGATATTGTCCGTCGCAATCGTTTTGAACAACGAATGTCCGCCATGACCATGTGCGTCAATGAAGCCTGGCATGATACAATGATGCGCACAGTCGACTACCTTTTGCGCGGGATACTTGTCTTTTAGAAGTTGAGAGTCGCCTACCTCCAAAATTCTCCCTTTATCAATAGCGACAGCCCCGTCCTGCAATACCCGACGGTCTTTGTCCATAGTAATGACTACACCGTTTACGAGTAACAAATCGATCAAGATGCATCTCCCCCAGCTTCAAGAATAAGGGCGGTGCCTATGTCACCTACTCCCCCTCCCTACACCTTACTGCAATTTCGACAACTTGTATTTGCAAGAAAATTACAACTTTTTATAATATGTTTACCTGTTGCTTCCAAATGGAAAAACCACCTTCCCTTGAAGGAAAGATGGTTTGGAGGTTTTAGGCATCCGCTTTTCGTTTGCGGAGGAAAAAAATGAGAAACGCTATCCCCGCAAATGCGAGTACAGCATAAACGACACTGGAATAGAGATCGAAATAGTACAGAATGTCTTCCCACGATTCCCCCAATAAGTGACCAGCCATCACTAGGACGATGTTCCAAATAAGCGTACCGAGTGTTGTAAACAGCAAAAACAACGGGAAATTCATTTTGGTCATACCAGCTGGAATGGAAATCAGGCTTCTGATTAATGGGATCATGCGGCAAAAAAAGATCGTCCAGTACCCGTATCGGTCGAACCATTCATTCGCTTTATGGATATCTGCCGTTTTAATGCGTAGAAGATGCCCCCATCTCTCTACGATCTTCTCTATTTTTTTGACGTCTAGGTAATAACCGATTCCATAGAGCATGATGGCCCCGATCACCGAACCGATTGTAGCTGACAAGATTACGCCAAAAACCGTTAAGGATGATTGAGTCGTCATAAATCCACCGAAGGTCAAGATCACCTCAGAAGGTATGGGTGGAAAGATGTTTTCCAGTGCCATCATCAGTAAGATACCGAAGTAACTATATTGTTCAATAATTTGGGTCATCCAGTTCTGCATGCTATCCCTCACAATTATCTACCAATGCTTATCTCTCCAGTATAGAGACACGCGTTGCATAGTTCAATGAAAAGCGATAATCTTTTCCTTTATTTCAATACGAAACAAGGAGGTCTTGGGTTACCCTTCCATTGAAAATTTTCATGCAGACTATTTTTTAAATAATATTGCAATTCAAGGGAATATGTGGAATATTGAGGTGGTACCAACCACATCACATAACTCAAAGTTGATATCTTTAGGAGGTGAAAACGGCATGTTTCGCAAGTTTGTCTATTCCTTTGTATGTCTGTTACTGTTTATGACCGCTGGTGCCGTTGATGTAAACGCTGCCGCACCAAAAGTAACTGGCACACTATTCATTGAGAAACCATTCAAGAAAGAAGGACTTCGGTTTCAAACGACCGTTACTGAAATCGACAATCCAAAATACGACTCACCAATGTACCACGTAAATACGGTTGTCACCAATATTTCGCGGAAACCGATCACGTACACGACTGCTCATTGCTATGGTGTGACAACACGACTAGAAGCGTATGCCTCTGGAGACTCTTGGGAGCTTCCCTACCCTGAAGACGAACCTGCCTGTACCCCGGACATCAAGGAGAGAACCTTAAAGCCCGGGAGAACGATCGAGCAAGATGAATATTTCCGAACAGATGAACTGCCGGATGATCTTACGCCAGACTATTTTCAAGTGAATTCTTCTGTGCGCATCCTCGTTGGACCGGAAGATAAGGAACGCAAAGAGGAACTCGTAAAGATGCAGACGCAATTTCTTGCAGGGCTAGCTCTCCATCCAGATGAGATTGAGCTCCAGGCTGAAGCGAGTGAGCTTCCTAAATCGTATTACGAAATCAATGCGACAGGAAAAGTCTCTAATAAGGAAATCAAGCGCGTAACGCTTCAGGTCTTTAATACGCTCATTACGTTGCGAATCGACTCGAAGTCAGGAGAGTTTACCACGAAGAAAAAAGTAAAAGCAAAAGGTCCATCCCTTCAATCAGGTGTACTCGAGCTAACGTATAAAGATGGGACGAAACATATCTACAACATTCCCATAGAAAATTCCAGCAACTAATGTTCTCCACGAAAAAAAGGACTGCCATGTGTGCGTCCTTTTTTTCGTGTTTCACTCTGGTTCTGTTCTGTCGTGCTATTCCCTACTGCTTAGACCAGTAAATCAATGTGTCGTCCCTCTTCATTTCTGCAAAGCCCATTTTGACTAATATTTTCGCGGAATCTATATTATCTAGCAAGCACTTCGCTGTAATCTTTTTCACATCTGGCTGCAACAACGCCCAATTCGCTAGGCCTTCTGCTGCCTCGTACGCGTAACCTTTTTTTCGTTCGGCTTCCATAATTCCATAGCCGATGTCCACTTCTCCCTCCGCATTCGGTACTCCCTTGAACCCTGCATCCCCGATGATCTTCATGCCATCTTTTGTAATGATCATCCTCGATTCAAATCCTGTCGGTTCCCCTGTGAGTTCGAGTGCTTTGATGATTTTGGGTATCGTTTCCATCGCATCCTCATCAGGCCAGCCTTTTCCTAATGTAAGCCCCATATCCAATAACTCTTCGTAATTTTCTTGCAAAATATTCGCCGCTATTCTATGTGTAAATGGAATCAATATGAGCCGTTGTGTATGAATGCTTTTTTCATTCATGAACAGGTACCCCTTCCTTTTCCTTCATTGTCAGTGACGATATTTACGTTGGATTTACACTCCAAATGTTTTTTCAGAAAGGGTCTATTCCTACACCTCGGCTACTCTTTCATTACTCCGATAGGAAGAATCACTCGGGCACTACCATTATAGCATGATTTTCCATCCCTTTTTTCTTAGAACGAATTGAAGATTGATTAATTGGAATCTTTTCCGAATAATGAGAGATAACGAATGATGACGGACACCACGGAAATCCAGTTGGTAAGGAGTGAGAACATGTCCACAACGCTAAACACTGAGCTTGTCCGCATTGAGCCCTGGGCGGATCACGATCTTCCCTTGCTGCGTCTTTTGAATGCGCCTGCCATGATGGAGCATCTTGGAGGCCCCGAGACGGAAGAGCAGCTCCTTGCTCGGCACGAACGATACGTCAATAAGGACGGACAGCTAACGAGCAAGATGTTCAGCATCGTACTGCTGCCAGATCACACCCCCGTCGGAAGCATCGGCTATTGGGACCGCATCTGGCAAGGAGAAAACGTATACGAAGTAGGCTGGAGCGTCCTGCCTCCCTTTCAAGGGAAAGGAATCGCTTCTGTGGCTTTAGCCTCACTCATCACAAGCATCAACCAAGAACGAAAACACAAATTTATTCATGCCTATCCCTCCGTGGATAATCCTGCTTCCAATGCCATTTGCCGTAAGCTCGGTTTCACTCTGCAGTCAGAATGCGTCTTTGAATACCCTCCAGGAAGTTTTATGCGCTCCAATGATTGGCGATTAGAAGTTGCATCAGGACATTTCCCCATTGAAAAAGTCCGGGAGCAATTCCCCGCGCTACAACGAACTTACAAGGGCAAACCAGTTGTTTATCTCGATGGCCCAGGCGGCTCACAAGTCGTAAAATCCTCCATGGACGCGATCTATCGCTATATGGCGAACGGTGGAGCGAATTTACACGGCTCTTTTCCAACAAGCAAGGAGACAGAAGCCATCCTTGCAGATGCGAAGCAAGCCGTAGCAGACCTTTTCCACGTGAAGCCGCTGGAGGTAGCCTTCGGGGCGAATATGACCACCCTGACCTTTGCGATTGCACGTGCATTAGGTCGACATTGGAGAGAAGGGGATGAGATCATCGTCTCCGAAATGGATCACCGCGCCAATGTAGATCCGTGGCTGACTGTTGCCGCTGATCGCGGAATGACCGTTCGGTGGTTAAAGGTGAACAAAGAAACACTTACGTTACAACTAGATGAGCTCGATACCCTACTTACTTCCAGGACCAGACTTGTGGCAGTCGGGCTTGCTTCCAATGCTGTCGGAACGATCCATGATCTCGCTGCCATATCCCAAAAAGCACGTGCAAAAGGAGTTATTGTTGCTGTCGACGCCGTGCATGCAGTCCCGCACTTCCCCATCCATCGTGACGAAATTGGAGCCGATATCCTGCTCTGTTCTGCTTACAAGTTTTTTGGCCCTCATGTGGGAATCGCTGTCATTTGCAAAGAAATTTTTGAAGCACTCGATGTTTACAAACTGGTTCCTGCCCCCGCTTCTTATCCAGATAAACTGGAGACCGGAACACAAAATCATGAAGGAATCGCTGGAATCAGACCCGCTATCGAATTTGTAGCTTCGCTTGGTTTCGGTGATAGCTTCGCTGAAAAAATCTGCTCTGGTTATGAGGTGATCGAAGCCTATGAAAATCAGTTGGCTGAAAAGCTGCGAAAAGAACTAGGCGCAATGAATGGTGTCACCATCTATCAAGCGTGTGAAGATGTTCCGAAAACACCAACGATCGCTTTTAGGATCGAAGGGTTTACTCCCCAAGAAATATGTGAGCGATTGTGCGAGGAGCATAGCATATTCGTTGCGGACGGGGACTTCTATGCGACAACACTCGCCAATTGTTTGGGAATCAGTGAAAGTGGCGGCTGGATACGAGCGGGGCTGGCACCGTACAATACCCACGAGGAAATGAACCGTTTCATTCAAGGTATCAAAGCCATTATAAGGGCATAAAACAAGACCCGGGTCAACGCGACTCGGGTCTTCCACGTTTTTATCCATGAAGCCCGCCCTGAAATCTGGCGCGGGGGCGATAATGCCCGACCGGAATTTGGATCAAGCAGGTTTTCTCTTCTGTCTCTAGGTTGTATAGATCGTCGCAATTTTCCACGTCAAATCCGAGTAACGGATGACCGCCCATTCCACACGTGAACGCTGCTAATAGCAAGTGATGCACGACGATTCCCGCCTCCAAATGCTGGATGCGATACCCTCTAAGCCCTAGCTGATTGATCAAATGATCGCGTTTACCCGCCACATGAAAGCAGAGCGGCACTTGATACAAATTCACGTTGTCCAGGGTCATTCCGTCTTGAAGGCGTGCTCGTAAATCTCCATAGACAATCGGATAAAGAGCGTGCTCCAGTGGTTCGTAAGCGTATGCCCCATCTCGTATCCCTTCTACCTGATGAATGCTTACAAAGAGAGAAAGCCTACTCCACGCTACTTCTTGATTTTTCCCCAAATCATTGCCATACGATAGAGCACTCATCGTCATTTCCACGATACGCGCTACCTGATCCTGGTCTGTTTTTCTCCTGATAAAGTCCATTTCCGGCGAAAAACGCTCCCGGCAATACTGCGCCAGATCATAGTTTGGTTTCTGCAAACGCGGGAGAAGAATTCGCTCATCGGAACGACGAAGCCACTTGCTTTCCAACTGATCTGAATAACGCGTAATCGAATGGGTAGATTCCTGCATGGCAGCTTGATTCATTTGCAGGAGCGCAGGATATTTTCTCATTCTTTTTGAGCGCATCATATGCACATGCTTTTGTTCAGGCAGTTCTCGGATTAACTCGCTTGCCGTCTCCTCACCTCGCTCTGCCCAATGTGCGGTTGAGTGCGACTGCCTCTCCCCATCTATTTGAAGCGCTAAGGGAACTACCGCGTATACACTCTCTTGATCGGCAGACAATCCTAGAAGTGTATTCATCGCTCTATCTAGAAACTGGTAGTGTACCGCAGTCGTTACACCGAACTGGTTTGCCATTTCCTGCAATTGTCCAAGCAGTACTCCAGCATCGAGGCCCTGCAATCGATAGGAAAACTCATCATACTTAAAAAAGTTCTTCCAAAAATAGGTGGATACGAACGCAACTCCAAAGCAAGCATGTACCGGGCAACTGCCGCCAAGTGCTCGGCTTAGGAAGTGATCAAAATTCCCTTCGCGCAATTGTACAAGTCTGTGATGGGCCACATCGTAGTGGTATAGACCTGAAGGAATACTAGACAGCTTTATATACACGTACAGCTCACTCGGATAGAGCGCCCCTCCAGACGGAACTGGTCTTCGATTGGTTACAAGCGACACAAACGACTCAGATCCTACATCTGCCGGAGTTGTGGTTAACAACGATTGGCTGATTTGGATGAGGCCATAGCTATACCATAACCAAGCGCCCAATTGAGGAAGAGACATCTCTTGTGAAACCGTAAGATCTGCGAGCGATAGAGGGACGTCTTCTGGCAGTGGAATAACAGGTAGCCCCCTGTACAGCTTGTATGTCAGTGGCGCATCCCCCCAATCCACTTCGAGATCACTTGGCCTGGCGTTTTCCGTATCAAAATGAAGGCGGTACAAGAAATTTTCGAGACTCATCCGGCTCACTCCCAGATGCATGTTATGGAAACGGATGCGGAAAAGGATTCAACTCGTCTACACGCAGTGGTTGTTTCGTGTAACCCAGCTTCACAGGGACCTCCAATACTCTTTTCAATCCCGTTACTCGCGTGAGATGCTGGCCAAAAGTCATCGGGAGCATGCCAGGAATCAATACGCGTACGCAAGATAAGCCGTGGCGCCCTACCTCTGGTGTCGTTTGATCTACTACAATGACATCGAGATCTAACTTTTGGAACACACCGAGCAACTCCCGCAAATCGTCTGTGAGATCACGATGCTGGTTTCTTCTAGGAAATTGTTCAGCGAAAGAGACCATCGAACGTGAATTATCCATAAGAAAGGATAAGCGCTCCGCTGCTTCCGGCAAGCTGTAAAGCATCGCATGGTCGTCCATCTTTTTCACTAGGGACGAATCATGGAGCATGCGTAAATATTTGTCTCGGTTCGCTTCGTACTTGTCTGTCAAAGTCATGAGCATGGCAGCCGTTTCGTAAATGGAGCTTTTTACAGCGCGGATGGGGTCTGGATGCGCTCCTGCTGCACAAACGAGGTGCAAGCCTTCTTCTCCGCGGTTTTTCGCAATCGTCCATACAGCGGGAATTCCATTTTCCATTGTCGCATCGAACAAGTACAAATCGTAATTGGTAACGGTCTGCATCCGATCAATTAGAAGAAGCAATTCCTGGTCATTGACCGTAGCGGGATCGAGACGTGGTAATGGCAGTTGGGCATACCAGGTCAACAAGAAAGCATCTCGCTCAACCACTTCGAGGATTCCGTAAAAAATCGCCTCCTCCAAACTGCCGCCTAACGCACAGCCATTGGAGGTCTCAAATACAACTCCCTCCCCGAATCCCATACTGTAGTAGGCCATGAGCTCAGGTACAAGAATGGGTCGCTCTTCTTTAAAGGAATAACCCCATACCCAGTTCATCTCTCGCTTGGGATCAAACGGCTGAAAAGGAAAATCTGGTAGGGCATACTGCTCTTCTGAATGGGTCCCCGCCGTTGTCGGATCAAGGGCATGCGGCGCAAGGTTTGCATAGCAGTCACGCACCATCGTCCTCTTGCCACGCGGCATCAGCCCGCAATATCTTTCCATTCCCTCCAAAATCGCCGTTAACTCGCTATCCGCGTACGAAACGGATCTGCCTGCTGTACCCTCATTATGCGAAAATAAAGGCAAATTGACACTTACATCTGCAAAAACAGAGACGAGATCACGGACTTTCCCGTTCAAAAATCCGGTTCGGGAATCCAAATACTCGGAGGTAAGTGCTTGTTGCAACTCAGCAATGGATTTTGTGCGGTAACTATCAGGACTTTGCTTTATGTTGGGCTTCAAGCGTATTCTTGCCCGATCCTCTGAATCCTCAGGCAACCGACTACATACTGAACATAATGGATTTGGTAAAAAGAAATGGCGGGTACTTGTCAATGTTTGTAAATCAATGAATTGGATATGCTCCGATAAGTGGGCTTGCCTGCCCTCTACGAAACGTAACACTTCCGCGATTACGTGGTGAGCCACCTGTAGTAAGCCAGAGCGGGATGACCACGGATCCCGATGTATTTCGCCTTTTTCGCTCAGCATTTTTTGTACCTTCCACATCTCTTGCCGATCGCGTCCCGCCATCAAACGACGCATATCTGCGCACTGAGAGCACCCTGTTTGACCTGGTCGTACCAGCGGGCCTACAATCGCTTCTCCGAATGAAACAAAACCGCGCAGCCATGGAATATTCGCTTGTTGGAAATGTTTTTCTGCTTGCAGATACAAGGTAGGATGATAGGTATCGTGTAACAGAAGTGCCAAGTCTGCTACCCTTGTCGCCGATTCCATTTTCTCACTCCGCCACACGCGGTAATCCGTCATGAGACGTTCTGAAATCAGCTCTGCTAATACGCCATCTCCGATTACAAGAATGTCAGCACTCATTGAAGCACCTCCCGAGAGAGCAGCAAAGCGAATACCCCGCCAAGGTCTTCCTCCAAGAAAGACTCTATCGCCGCATTTATGATCAGAGGTTTTTTGTGATGAAGTGCTAAAACTTCGATAGCGTGCTGCCAGACTTCATGTTCTGATTCTTCTTTGCTAGGGATGAATGCCAATTCCATTATTTCACCCGTCATTGCTACAGATTGCGCTGTAAGTACATACTTAGATAATGGTGTTGATTGATTCTGGATACGATGTAAGGCATGCATTAACGCTTTTTGCAACGCGTCTAGCTCCTGTAAGCCAACACTCCCAAACCAACCGGAGCGCGTTCCCACCCAAATAACCGGAAAACCGCACACATCATGGCCCTTGGCAATCTTCGGTTCTTCACCCAATGTAGCGAATGACCGCATATAATACTGAGACTGCTCATCCGCAATCGTTCCAGCGTGAACAGGTCTAGCTGTTGGTTGTCGTCCTTTCATTTCTGACACATACGTGAGTGTTAAACAATGTAGTAACGCCCGACTTAACCCTTCTGCTGCCGTTTCTCCTGCTCCAATTCCGATGTTTCCATCTATCCCCACTTGTAAAGCCCTGTTTTGGGTAGCGAGATGGTTCACCATTCTTCCGACATACATCTCTGCCCCAAGTAATCCAGCTTCTCTTCTCGCCTCGTCATGGTTATAACCCGCGCATACGACGGATGGCAAAAGCTCTGAGGGACCATCTGCGACGGGATCGACTGCCGTAACGATACACTGAGTGAGCGGCAATTGCGTTAGCTCACCCTCATCCCAACTGTCAAAAATTCCGGTACCAGATGAGGTCCATGATGGAAACAGCGACAATAGACTTTCCTTTTGTTCTGCCTCTTTTGATAGCCGCGATTGGAGATCACGGTCATCTAATACCTCCATGCTCATCTCTTCACTCAGCATCGGATGCCGCATAAATGACTGCCAGCTTCCTTCTAATGTCTCTAGATTTAGCAAATAAACCTTGTTGGCGACCTCTGTTTCTATGGCCCCTGTAACGTATTTAAACCATTCAAAAACAGCAATGTTGGCCAACATGGCTGCTGCAGTCATAGAAAACGCATGATGATCGGGGTCCTCACTCAAAGCTTGTCGATGCAACCGACGCCAAGCCGATTCAAAGCAAGCCTCCGATTGCGGATGAACCAGCGGCCCAACCATTCCTTTTTGGAGTACGAAAAGCGCTGGAATAAACACCTTCTCTTGCTCTCTACACACAGAATGAATAACACTTGTTTCATCCTTGTTTGTATGTGCTGATGTGTACAAAACCGCAGTGAATGGCTCGATTGCCTCCGACCACTCTACCTTGCCCCACGACGCTGGTTCTAGCTTTTCCAGCTTTACATGCGGGTCTTTCCTGCGCGAATTCTCGATGATCGTCTCTAGCCGCTCACGATCAGTCGGAGTCTCACCCGTCATTGCATAATGGAATTGAACGCATCCCGATTCTAACAATGCATGGATGACAGAAAGGAGAAATGGGCCAGCTCCGATTACCAAAACGTTTTCTGCTCGATATTTTTGAAACCGATACCCTCCCGAACCGCCAAACTGGTCCAAAAATTCAATCTGCGCTGCATACGTGGACATCGTTTCTCGGGATAAATCATGTGGTTTATCCTGACTCACGTCCTGGAGAAATCCATTTTGCAAAAGAGTGCCTGCTACCTCATATATTTGCTGTTGGTATTCATCAGGCAAATCATCGGTCAATTGTTCCAGTGTATGCTCACCATTAAACATGGGCATTAATTGGTCTACCCATCGTTCGATCATGTCGCCCTTCATGCGGAAGGTCCCAATGTTATTGCGAAAATATACACTACCATCTGCATCGGGTATATAAACTGTATCCCGTTTCACTTTTATACGCATCGAAGGATTCAACCTATCCATTCTCCGCCCCCTCCCTTTGCGAAATCCGTCTATTTGTGACGAGACATGTCACTCTCATTTTATGTAGGACTATTTGTCTCACATTCCTGTTCGCAAAAAACAAAGCTCCTGCCAAAACAATACTGTTGGCAGGAGCATAATGCGGGGTACGATCATTAATCGTTATCAAATATGACAAAGCATGGAAAGAAGCAAGAGCAACTGCAAGAGCAACTGCAACTGCAAGAGCAACTGCATGAACAGCTACAGACGCAAGAACAGGAGCAAGAGCAACTGCAACGACTACAACGACTACAACTGCATCTACTGCATCTACTGCAGCCACCGCATCTTCCACATCCGCCACACCGTCCGCGAACGAGCGTAGCTTCATTCATTTTTTCTTTGTCCCAACGCTGTACTTTATCCGATTTTATTTCAGATGCCTTTAGTTTTTTTAGCTCTTTTTTGAAATCATCCATTCATTTTCACCTCCGCCACATCATGGAGCTACTCTAAACTTATGAAGCGAAGTTGGGTATTTGTTCCATAATCACGCGCCCATTTTTTGTTGAACATGAGAAAAACTCGCTATGCTGCAAGGTTCCCTGACAAAAAAAGAAGCCGCCCTCAAAGTGAAGGCAGCTTGGATGATCACTGATACAGTTTGAAGATAATGCCCATGAGTGAGTAAATAATCACCGTCGAGAACAGCACCGTCATATGAATCAGCGAATAAATAAACATCGTTTTCGACCATTTCTGTGAATCCATTTTCCGGTATCCAAAAACACTCAGAACCAGCCATAAAATATTCAGGAGCAGGGCCATAAACGTAAGACCAGCACTTAATGACCAAAATAGAAAACTGCTAGCAATTAATATAACCAAATAAACATTTGTTTGAATGTAGGTACGTCTTGCACCTTTGACCACGGGCAACATAGGAACCCCAGCCGCCTTGTACTCATCATGCTTGCGAATCGCAATCGCATAGAAGTGAGGCATTTGCCAAATGACCATGATGATAAAGAGACCAAGGATCGCAGGATGCGTGATATCTGGATGAATCGCAGCCCAACCGATAAGTGGCGGCATTGCGCCAGAAATACTTCCTACCTCCGTATTGTAAACCGTTCTTCTTTTGGTCCACATCGTATAAGGCACGACATAAAAAAACAGTCCGAGAAAACCCATAATAGCAGCCAACGGTGATGCCAAGACGAGAGCCACCAAGCCAATAATCGTCATTAGGGATGCTAACCATAAAACTGTCTTCGTTGATATGTCTCCTGTCACCGTAGGTCTGTTCTTCGTCCTCTCCATGACAGAATCGATATCGCGATCATACACGTTATTAAAAGCACCCGCTGCGCCCATGATTAAAATAGAGCCGATTGTAGCAAATAAGATTTCTGGCAGCTTATCTAATAGACTGAAGTGATACGTATATAAAGCCAATGTTAATCCGGCAAACATCGTAATCAGATTCGATTTGATAATCCCCGTCTTAACCGTTTGCGCCAAAATATTGGACATAGGCCGATTCCGCGTTGCAACGCTTTCTTCCCTCTGCATTCGTACACTGTCCCCTCTTACTAGATGATCTATATCTATCGTACTCCAAAATAGCATGACATAGTAGACGGTTAAATCCTACAAAACTGCCATTTGTATCTTACATACCAATAAGGATTTAAATACTACATGGAATGTTAATTCTATATGGTATGATTGTCAAGAGAAGGAGGCGGGCGAATGAACAGACGCAGATTAACCCAAGCAGAGCGTAAACAGGAAACACGGCAATTGCTCATTGACGCAGCCATTGAGACCTTTGCTCAGTTAGGCTTCCACGGGGCTTCCGTTGATAAAATCGCAGACCATGCTGGATTTACCAAAGGAGCAGTTTATGCTCATTTCCAGTCCAAAGAAGATCTCTTTCTCGCTATTTTGGAAGGTCAGATGCAATTACATGTGTCTAATATCCATCTCGTAATTGATCACCAGCCATCATTATCGCATTTTATAGAAGCCATGGACGCCTATTTTATGTCCGTTCAGCAACAAAATCGTACGTGGAACATGCTAAACCTGGAATTTTTGCTTTACGCCATGCGCGAAGAGTCTGTTCGAAAGCGATGGTCGAACATGATCATAGAGTCGGTACAGCATCTTTCCAAGGCGATACAGACCTTGATGCCAAAAGAAAGTGGCCTTACTCTATCCGCTGATGAAATGGCATGGACGATTCTTGCTCTAGAGAATGGCATGAGCATCTTTTATTACATTAGCGGCGACCAGGTGCCCCAG
The DNA here is from genome assembly GCF_013284245.2 of Brevibacillus sp. DP1.3A. Lineage (NCBI taxonomy): Bacteria > Bacillati > Bacillota > Bacilli > Caryophanales > Paenibacillaceae > Brevibacillus > Brevibacillus sp. DP1.3A. The sequence goes on from NZ_CP085876.1 coordinate 3,820,947, forward strand.
TCTTTATACGGAAAAGCTTTGCAAAACATGATATCATCAAAATAGCGATTGCCACATGCTAGAACGTTTCTGATTGGGCAGCCCGTTGCTTCATGATTCGATTGACTCTCTCAGAACCATATAGCATGAACGCAATGTAGAAGGCTGTAAAAAACGGTAAAATAGAAACGGTCGTCTGTGCAGCAAGCCACCCCAGCAACGGAGGCAAAAGTGTGGCACCCGTGTACGCAACCGCCATCTGATAGCCCATCAGCTTTTGTGTCTGCTCTTTCCCAAAGCGTTCAGGGGTATCATGCAGCATACAGGGATAAATCGGAGCGAAGCCTAACCCGAGCAACAGAAAACCGATTAGCGAACTGAAGGTCGGTAATGGCAACATCAACAGCGTTGCCCCAGCGAATGATACGAGAAGCCCACTGCGAATCAGGACGCGGTTGCTCACTTTGAAGGTAACAAAGCCCGTGATAAATCGCCCCACAGTAATGCCACCGTAATACATGGCTACCCACACCGCCGCTACAGCCGCAGGTAGCTCCTTCCCATTTACCAAAAAGCTGCTCCCCCATAATCCCACCGAGGCTTCAGCCCCACAATAGAAGAGAAAGGTTAGCAAAGTCAGCTTGACGCCTTTTGTCCGTAACGGTTGTTCGCTCTGCCCACGAGACGGCTGAACCTGTGACTCTTTGACAGCATGACTTTGCACGTTCTCCATTCGTTTCCATAAAGGAAGTGTAAGCGCTAGAAGTACGACTAACGCAAATTGAATGAGAGAAATGGTCAAGTATCCATTCCGCCATAAATCATGATCGCGCATGAAGCCAGACATAATAATGGGGCCAAGCGTAGCACCCACACCCCAGAAGCAATGCAGCCAGCTCATATGATGGGCTTGATAATGCGTGGCAACATAATGATTCAGAGCAGCATCCACAGAGCCAGCTCCTAGTCCCAGCGGCAATGCCAATACCATCAACCATATAATCGAAGGGGCAAAAGAAAATCCGAGCAAGGCCGCCGCCGTCATCAAACAGCTAATCAGCGTGATCTGTCCTGTCCCCAATCGTTTTATTAATGCACCACTCATCAAGCTAGATACGATCGTTCCAGACGCAATCACAATGTTAATCACACCTGCCATACCAAATGCCGCGCCATATTCTGCTTGCATGACCGGCCAAGCTGCCCCCAGTAACGAATCAGGAAGGCCCAAGCTGATAAACGACAAGTAAATCATGATCAAAAAGAATGTTGCCACTATCCCCCGCCCCCTGCTCGTTTTTACTTTCTTACTGTGAGTCTATTTAGCAATTTCTCTCCCTCTGTTTTGAACCGCTTGTTCTTTTCGAGAAATTCGTTCACTTCATTTAATTGGGCTGGTCGGTAGCCTGGGCCACCACAACCACAGGAATGATAGGTAAACCCATGCTGATAGAGAATTTCAACCTTTTTCCATTGCTTCACATCCGTTTGTTTCGGGGCCTTGAAATCATGCCCCATATCCTTCATTCCCTCACCACATTGCGGACAGCTATGCTTGATCTTGGTCCATTCTTCCTCCGTCAACTCATACTTGGAGGTTTGCTTGAACACTTTTTGGCAAGCGAAACAGGCGTATATTTGTTTATACGGACCATACATCCCATATCGACACATGATGATCAACCCCTCCCCGGTATTGCTAGGTATCCCCTTTTTTGACGAGCGTACTACCGATGAAATCAAAACTCAAAGGCGCCCCCTTTTTGTCAGGCTGCCACCCCAGCTTGATCGCCTCTTCAATGATAGCCGCGACTTCAGCTGGCTTTATCACTCTCATATCCAAATGCTGCACAAGTGGAAACTCCGCCCAGAAGTCATTTACATCTGATTTTACATACACGCGAATCAATTGACCTAATCCTTCATTGTGCTGGATCGTCAACGCAAGCAGCCCCTTCGCTGCTGGGCTAATCACCCAACGATATCGCTGCTCTCCTACCGTTATCCCCCGCGTTCCTTTTTTGGGTAATGCCATAGCTACCTCCTCATTCCGAGTAAATGTATATCAGCTCTGCCAAATAAGTTTTTATGCCGTCCAATAGTTCAGTCGAATGCTGCACAGTCACTTCTCGCTACATTTCCTTCCAACCAACCACTTCCATCCTGCCGCACATGCAGCATGGATGCAAGCCAAAGTTCAGCCTCGCAAGCCTGCACACCTTCGTACTTTTTGTTGGATGGAGCTCCTGTTACGATCGTCGGGCATTCTTTAGGAGGCGTCAACGCTTATCAATTTGCCGCTCATTATCCTGAGCTTGTGAACGCAGACATTGTGGAAGATATCAGTGTAGAATTGATGGCCGACTTATCCTTTGCAGAAAAACTCCCACATCGCTCCCCTTCTTTACACGATCTAAGGAAATCTCTCGAAGAAGTCGGCGTTCGAGTGGTCGATTATTTTTCGGAACGCATGGTGACCCAAAGACCAAACACAAAGCTTGCAAGCTTTGCTGCGTGTATCAGGCTGTAAGAAGCTTTCTTGACGAGTTGAAATAATAGCCAATGCACGCGCAAAAGGGGGAAGAGATATTGGAAAATCTCTGATCCCCCCTTTCTAAAGCATGACCTTGTTTAGCCTTGATAACTAATTTTTCCTGTTTCCACCAATTCTTTTAGTCCCCTAAACATGAGATTCCAACCATGTTCCGAGCCATCATGGTATTCTCTCAACGCTTTTTCAATATCCGTCTGCGTCCAATTTTCTTCATGCGGAACGACGATGTTTTGCGTAAAAGTCATTTCACTGCCTTGCTGCGTTTCTTTTAGCTCCACGATTAAGGTATCGGTAGAATCGCTAAACTGCGGCATCTGAAAAGTAAAGACGATTTTGTTTGGACGATCCATTTCGATGTACTCTCCGATCGCGCGATAATCTTTCCCGTCTCGGTGATCAACAATTTCCCATGTTCCCCCAACTTGGGGGTTATTTTGTGCCACTTTATTGGTTCGCTCCAATGTAAAAAACCATTTCTTCATCATCTCTTGATTCAGCCATGCATCAAACACTTTTTCAGGTGGGACATCAAAATTTCTGGTCATGTTTAGTGCAATCGTTGAATACTCCCTCATTTACATAGCTCCTTTTTGCGTTTTTCCTCGTTTTATTATAAAGAAAAACAAGCCACGATAACCCCGCAGCTTGTTCCATCTATTCTTTCTTTACAATTCCAGCGTATGTTTCTCCAAGAAGTTCGTAGCGAAATTACCTGCGACAAAGTCAGGGTGCTCCATCAGCTTCTCATGGAAGGGAACCGTCGTATGCACGCCCTCGATGACAAACTCACCTAGCGCCCGCTTCATACGAGCCAATGCTTCGTTTCGATCTGTTCCCCAAACGATCAGCTTGGCTACCATCGAATCATAGAAAGGAGAGATTTCGTAGCCAGGATAAACTGCACTGTCCACACGCACACCGTAACCGCCAGGCGGCAAGTAATTGATGACCTTCCCAGGTGATGGCATAAAGTTTTTCGCAGGATTCTCCGCATTGATTCGGCATTCGATCGCCCATCCGTTAATTTTCACGTCTTCTTGTGAGAAGGATAACGGATTTCCTGCTGCGACAGATATTTGTTCTTTAATCAAGTCGATCCCTGTAATCATCTCTGTCACGGGATGCTCTACCTGAATCCGTGTATTCATTTCCATGAAGTAAAATTGGCCATGCTTGTCTAACAAAAATTCAACGGTACCCGCTCCGTGGTACGAAACCGCTTTGGCTGCCGCCACCGCAGCTTGCCCCATTTGCTCGCGTAGCGCTTGATGCAGCGCCGGAGATGGCGCCTCCTCTACCAGCTTTTGATGACGACGTTGGATGGAGCAATCCCGCTCTCCCAGGTACACAGCGCTGCCGTGCTTATCGCCCATGATTTGAATCTCCACATGCCGTGGCTCTTCCACGTATTTTTCCAAGTACACGCCAGCGTTTCCGAATGCCGTCTCCGCTTCTTTCTGGGCTTGCCGAATCGCCTTAGACAACTCATCGGCGTCAGAAGCGACACGCATGCCTCTGCCGCCGCCTCCAGCCGTTGCTTTTACGATGACGGGATAGCCGATTTTCTCCGCCACCTGCAATGCCTCATCGATGTCATCAATCAAGCCGTCTGTGCCCGGAACTAAGGGAACATTCGCTTGACTCATCGTTGCTTTTGCTACGGATTTGTCACCCATTTTTGTGATCGCTTCAGGATCGGGACCGATAAAGGTAATCGAGCAATCTTGGCAAAGCTGGGTGAACGAAGCGTTTTCCGCCAAGAAGCCATAGCCCGGATGGATAGCGTCTGCCTTCGTATAAAGAGCGACTGTCATAATCCGTGCCATGTTCAAATAACTGTCCTTGGACGCCGTAGGTCCGATGCAATACGCTTCATCCGCCAATTCTACATGCAATGCTTCCCGGTCCGCCTCAGAAAAGACAGCGACTGTACGTATCCCTAGTTCCTGACAAGCGCGAATAATGCGGACCGCGATTTCGCCGCGATTGGCAATCAATACTTTCGTAAACATAGGCGCACTCCTTCCTACTTAGTTTTGACAACGAGCAATGCTTTTCCGTAATCGACAAATTGACCATCCACGACGAGAATTTCCGTGACGATGCCGCTAACAGGGGATGTAATGTCGGCAGAAAGCTGAAGAGCATCAGCCGTGCAGCGTCCAACTTTTTCGCCTACTTGAACAGTCTGCCCTACTGTCACTTCCGCATAGAACAGTCCTACTCCCGGAGACATGACTTGCTGTGTCACTTCCTTTGGCACCTCAGCAACGACATTGACGGACTCAGCAGTGGCGGCTGCCTCCTGATAGCCATGCTCCACTTCGCCCACCTGTACAGGCGCATTCACAGCCACGACTTCAACTGGTGCGCTTTTTTTGATCACGATGCGGGTCTTGCCCTTCTCCCATTCCAGCTCCTCAATGGAAGACTGATTCACCAGCTTGATGAATTCACGCAGTTCATGCAGCTTCATAGCAAGATCAGAGCTCCTTTTTTTAAAGTGGGATATTCCCGTGCTTTTTGTACGGACGATCTTCCTGTTTGTTTCTGAGCATTTCCAAGGCTTGCGCCACCTTTTGGCGGGTTTCGCGCGGATCGATGACATCATCCACCATGCCGAGACTTGCCGCGACATATGGATTGGCGAACTTTTCTCGGTAGAGGGCAATTTTCTCTGCGCGAGTCGCAGCCGGGTCCTCACTTTGATCGATTTCTTTTGCAAAAATGACGTTGGCTGCCCCCTCGGGACCCATGACGGCGATTTCTGCATTCGGCCATGCATATACGACATCTGCTCCAATGGACTTGGAGTTGAGCGCCACATAAGCCCCTCCGTATGCTTTGCGCAGAATCACGGTGATTTTGGGAACCGTTGCTTCTGAGTATGCATACAAGATTTTCGCCCCATGACGGATAATCCCTCCGTGCTCCTGATTGATTCCCGGGAAAAAGCCAGAGACATCTTCAAAAGTCAGCAGCGGAATGTTAAAGCAGTCGCAGAAACGGATGAACCGTGCCAGCTTATCCGATGAATGAATGTCCAGTCCGCCTGCCATGACCTTCGGCTGGTTGGCGATAATGCCTACACTGTGTCCATCGATACGCGCCAGACCGATAACGATGTTGCGGGCAAAGTTCGGCTGAACTTCCATGAAATCGCCGTGATCCACGATTTTTTCGATGACCTTGCGCACATCGTATACTTTGGTGCTTTCAGCAGGTACGAGCTCCAGAAGCTCTTCTTGCCATCCATTATTCTCTTCTGCTTTTATCACAGGTGCGCGATCACGATTGTTTTGTGGCAGGAAGCTGAGTAGCCTCCGCACTCCTTCCAATACTTCCTGTTCGGTTTCTGCCGTAAAATGGGCATTGCCGCTCACCGTCGAATGGACTTTGGCTCCGCCTAGATCTTCCGCGGATATTTTTTCACCGGTAACGGTTTCGATCACTTTTGGACCTGTGATGAACATTTGACTCGTCTTCTCAACCATGAACACGAAATCCGTAATCGCTGGAGAGTAAACGGCTCCTCCCGCACACGGACCGAGGATGACAGAGATTTGCGGAATTACACCAGAGTAAATAGCATTGCGGTAAAAAATCGTGCCGTAGCCATCCAGCGAGCTTACCCCTTCTTGAATGCGTGCGCCGCCAGAGTCGTTCAGACCGATAAAGGGAGCGCCGTTTTTCGCTGCCAGGTCCATCACCTTGGCGATTTTCATCGCGTGCATCTCACCCAGAGCACCGCCAAATACCGTGAAATCCTGCGCGAACAAATAGACGGGACGACCGTTGATTTTTCCGTAGCCCGTCACGACACCTTCGCCCGGTGCCTCCATCTGGTCGAGACCAAAATGTGTTGCACGATGCTCAACAAACGGGTTCAGCTCCATAAAGGTGTCTGGGTCAAGCAGAAGCTCGATCCGCTCACGTGCAGTCAACTTGCCGCGGTTATGTTGTGCATCGATACGAGCATCTCCGCCACCAAGCTGGATTTTATATTTACGTTCCATCAATTCATCAATTTTTTTGTACATATTGTTGCTCATAAGGGCCACCATCTCTCTATTCCTTTTTCATGATCGCATTCTCATAGATCGCCACTAATTGCTGTACGGCGCTTGTCGGTGAAATCTCGCCACTCGCAACGGCCCCCTCAATGGCAGGAAGCAGCTCGGCTACTTGCTGATTGCCAAAAAAGGTTGCGCGCAAGTAGTCCTGAGCCATACTGTGCATCCAATCGAGTAGCTGCGCTTTGCGTCTTGACTCGAAGCCGCCTGATTGGATGGTGGTTTCACGAAATTGACCGATGACCTCCCAAATATCTTCAATGCCTTCCCCTGTCAGCGAAGAACACATGTATGCCTTCGTCTCCCAGCCAGTGGTTGCCGGCTGCAAATAATGTAGAACACGATTGTATTCACCTTTGGCGATCAAGGCACGCGTGCGGTTTTCACCATCGGCTTTGTTGATCAGAAGCGCATCCGCAATTTCCATGATGCCTTTTTTGATTCCTTGCAGTTCATCGCCCGCTCCTGTCAGCATCAGCAGTAAAAAGAAATCGACCATGGACCTGACTGTCGTCTCACTCTGTCCGACTCCAACCGTCTCGACCAAAATCACATCATAGCCTGCTGCCTCACAGATCAGCATCGTTTCCCGCGTCTTCCGATTGACTCCGCCTAGTGTGCCACCCGTGGCAGAAGGTCGGATGAACGCCTGTGGATTGCGTGACAAGAGCTCCATCCGCGTCTTATCGCCGAGAATGCTCCCGCGAGTAACCGTACTACTCGGATCAACGGCCAAAACAGCGACTCGATGACCTTTTTCACAAAGCATACTGCCGAATGCTTCAATGAACGTGCTCTTGCCCGCACCTGGCACACCGGATATCCCTATGCGTACGGATTGACCTGTATGAGGAAGAAGCTGTTTGATCACCTCTTGAGCCATATCCATATGAGCGGGAGCATTGCTCTCGACCAGCGTGATTGCCTGCGCCAAAACGGTTCGGTTATTTTCCCGTACACCTGTGATGTATTGCTCCACCGATAAGCGTGGGAGGCGCGCCTTGGAGGAAACGTTCAAGAAATTCTTGTCAGCCTTGCCCCCGGTCATTGTCCAGCAGCCTCCAGGCGATACACGATCTCTTGCAGAACGTGCTGGGCTGCTACAGGAATGACTGTTCCTGGCCCAAAGATAGCTGCGGCACCATGCTCTCGCAAAAAGGCGTAATCCTGCGCCGGTATCACACCACCTATGACGACGACAATATCCTCGCGTCCCAGCTTCTTGAGCTCTTCCACCAGTTGTGGCAGCAATGTTTTATGTCCTGCCGCAAGCGAGCTGAAGCCGATCACGTGCACGTCATTTTCTATTGCTTGTTTCGCTGTTTCCTCAGGTGTCTGGAACAATGGACCGATATCGACGTCAAATCCCAAATCGGCAAAAGCGGTGGCAATCACTTTCGCGCCCCTGTCATGTCCGTCTTGACCCATTTTCGCGATCATAATACGGGGACGTCTGCCTTCCCACTGCTCGAATTCGTCTGCCATCTTGCGCACAGCCGCTACCTCATCCGCATCTGCGTATTCGGAACTGTAGACGCCGCTAATGGAGCGAATGACTGCCTTGTGTCTACCCACAACCTTTTCATAGGCATCCGATATTTCGCCCAAAGAAGCTCTTGCTCGCGCCGCTTCAATGGCCAGCTCCAACAGATTGCCTTCGCCCGTTTTCGCGCATTCCGTAATGGCTTGTAGCGTTGCTTGCACTCTCGCCTCATCCCGGTTATTGCGCAGCTCCTGCAAACGTCTGATTTGCGCTTCGCGGACAACTGTGTTGTCGACTTCGAGGATTTCCAGCGGATCTTCCTTATCCAGACGGTATTTATTCACGCCAATAATGGCTTCCTTCGCCGAATCGATATGTGCCTGACGGCGTGCAGCCGCTTCCTCGATCTTCATTTTCGGCAATCCTGTCTCAATTGCTTTTGCCATACCGCCAAGTGCTTCGACCTCTTCGATGTGCGCCCACGCTTTTTCCACGAGCTGCGCAGTCAAGGACTCGACGTAATAAGAGCCTGCCCACGGATCGACGACCTTGGTTATCTCTGTTTCGTCCTGTAAAAACAACTGCGTATTTCGCGCGATTCTGGCAGAAAAATCGGTCGGCAACGCAATCGCTTCATCCAGTGCGTTCGTATGAAGAGATTGGGTATGCCCCAGAGCCGCGGCCATGGCCTCGATGCACGTCCGCACCACGTTGTTATACGGGTCCTGCTCCGTCAAACTCCATCCGGACGTTTGCGAATGCGTCCGCAGTGCCATCGACTTTTCGTTTTTCGGATGGAACTGCTTGATCAGATTGGCCCAAATCAGGCGGCCTGCACGCATTTTCGCCACTTCCATGAAGTAATTCATGCCAATCGCCCAGAAAAACGACAGTCGTGGCGCAAACGCATCGATGTCGATGCCAGCTGCAAGGCCAGTACGAACGTATTCCAAGCCATCTGCCAACGTGTAGGCCAATTCAATATCCGCGGTCGCACCCGCTTCTTGCAAGTGGTAGCCTGAAATACTGATACTGTTGAATTTGGGCATGTGCTTGGAGGTGTAGGCAAAAATATCGGAAATGATCTTCATCGACGCTTCTGGCGGATAAATGTAAGTATTCCGAACCATGTATTCCTTCAAAATGTCATTTTGGATCGTTCCGGTAAGCTCCGACTGCGATACCCCTTGCTCTTCGGCTGCCACGATATAGAACGCCATAATAGGCAAAACGGCTCCGTTCATCGTCATGGAGACAGACATTTTATCGAGAGGGATACCATCGAACAAAATTTTCATATCGAGAATGGAGTCAACTGCCACGCCTGCTTTCCCGACATCACCGACTACCCGGGGATGATCCGAGTCATAGCCGCGATGCGTCGCGAGGTCGAAGGCAATCGACAGCCCTTTTTGTCCCGCAGCCAAATTCCGTCGGTAAAAAGCGTTACTCTCTTCCGCCGTAGAAAATCCGGCATATTGGCGAACCGTCCACGGCTGTGTCACGTACATCGTCGGATACGGTCCGCGCGTATACGGGGGCAAACCAGGCATGTAGCCGAGGTGATCCATGCCCTCCACATCTTCCATTGTGTAAAGAGGTTTTACAGGGATCTGCTCCAGCGTCTGCCACATTTGCTCCTTTCCTTGTGGGTTTGCACCCAGTTGGGGAAACAAATCAGACACATCTCTTTTGGACTGATAAGCCATTTTTGAAAAATCAGGTCGCTTCATTATGAGCTCACTCCTATCCGCTCCTGAAGTTCTCGTAGCATCTCGTAGCAATTGGAACGCATGTGGATGCAATCATCTACACCTGCCGCCTTATAAGTCGCCATCTGCTCTGCGTCAGGCAAGCCAGCCAACAGAACCGTCATCTGAGGTACACGTTGCTTGATTGCTTGCGCCAAAGGTGGAACATGCTCTGGATAACTAGCATCGTCTGAACAAATGACCGTGATCAACGCACCCGATGCGACCGCAGCTTCAGCCGCCTCTACGGTAGTAGAGAATGCTTGCTTGCGCCATACATCAAAGCCGCCAACTGCAAAAAACTCTGACGCGAAATCTGCTCGGGCCTTATGCTTTGCCACTGGCCCCATCGTCGCCAAGAACACGGTCGGTCTTTTGCCTGTTGTTTTCAAAAAATCATCAGCCTGTATTCTCAAGGTTTCAAAGCGTTCGGATGCCCGGTGAATACGGAGTGGCTGGATGATTGTCTCCACTGAATCTTCACGTTTCATGGCTTTGGCGATATCCCCCACAGTCGCTCCATGAAGCACTGCTTTTACTGCATGTGGCACGAACTCATCAGTATGTTTCGCCAACTCATCGAGCGATACGGAGACGAGAGTCGCGTTTTGTTTCAATCGAAGGGATCGTGCTTCCGCTGCTCGCTCTTCGTGAATGCTCGGAAGACTCTCGGCCTGCAGTGGCTGTTCAGCCGTATTGGGATACATGTTGGTCCCAACCAAACGGTTTTTACGCGTATCGATGCTCGTTGCTTTTTGTTCCGCGATCTGGGCGATCAAGCCTTGTGGGAAGCCTGCTTCTAATGCGCTCAGTATGCCACCTTGCGCTTCTACCTGCTGGAACAATTCCCATGCTTTTTTCGCTAATGCATCTGTGAGCCATTCTACGTACCAAGAACCTCCCGCAGGATCGATCACTTTTGCCAAATGCGCTTCTTCTTGCAAAATAATTTGCGTATTTCTGGCAATTCTTCTTGAAAACTCATTGGCAGGGCGGATCGCTTCGTCAAATGCGGATACATGCAGACTGTCTGCACCACCAATAACGGCTGAGAACGCTTCTGTCGTGGAACGCAGCATGTTGACATACGGATCGTAAATCGTCTTCGTCCAGGCCGAAGTTCTGGCGTGAATCGTCATCTTTTGGGCTTCCGTTGATCCGCCGTAGGCCGCCACGATGTTTGACCAGAGCATTCTTGCAGCACGCAGCTTCGCGATTTCCATGAAGACATCTGAGCCAATCGAGTATGAGAACTGCATTCGTGGTGCGATATCCTCTATGGACAGCCCCCGCTCAAGCATCGCTTGCAAATAGTCGACCCCTGTGGCCAGTGAAAAAGCCAGCTCCGTTACGGCATTTCCGCCGCCATCCTGATAAGGATTGCTTTGAACCAGGATCGTTTTCAGCGCTGGCGCATGATCTTTTGCCCATTTCGTCATGCTTGCCATGGCGTTATAAGCTGTCTGCAAGGAACAAGGGAGCTTGCCCTCTGTGAGCAGAACCGCTACAGGGTCTTGCCCGATGCAACCGTGAAGTTCGGAGACTTGCTGGCCTGTCGCTTCAACATGTGCCAAGATGAGTGAAAGAATGGGCAAGCCTAGCGCTCCTGTGTTCACGTAAAGAGGGACCTCTGAAAGCTTTACCCCTTGGAATGCCTGCTCTACATCCTCTCGGCAAAAAACAGATACGCCTTTGTGACCAATCGTATCTGGCAATGCCTCGTCCGGATCAAGTCCAGCCAATGCCGCTTGATCCACCAGCAGATGCAGCATCGTTTGCCCGCGCTCTAAATCGTCTACGGCTGCCTGATTGAAAGCCTTGGCACTCGTTGCGATGATTTCCTGACAGACATGCCATTTGTGTTCCTTTTGCTCGTCAGGTTGCTGATTCCCTCTATGAAAAGGCGCCTCTCCTGGTAGCGCTTCCAGATGCGGCAATGTTTCGACATCTTCGTGCCGATAGATTGGCTGGCGAACAATCCCCTCGTACGAATACGTCAGTAGCTTGGCATCAAAGGATGCACCCTTTAGCGATTTTTCTGCCGCTTCCCGCCATTGCTCGTACGTGGGAACGGAGAATTCCTTGAACCATGTATGTTTGCTCACTCTTCCAGTCCTCCCCTTAAAAGCTGCTCCATTACGCTTGCTTCACCAGGAATAACGGCTGTCCATGCTCGACTAACTGACCGTTTTCCACCAAGACTTGGACAATCTCTCCTTTTACTTCTGCTTCAATCTCGTTAAACAGCTTCATGGCCTCGACAATACAGACAATGGTAGTTGGCTCTACCCGATCGTTTACGGATACGTATGGTGCTGCGTCAACTGCCGGTGCTGCATAGAAGGTTCCGACCATGGGTGAAGAGATTTTGTACAAGTTTTGCGTCACTTCCCCCGATTTCTGAGGGACTTCCACAGGGACTTTTTCGACTGGACGCTCAATCGTTTCTTTTTTAGGCAAAGGAATAACGGGTGCCGCCGTCACGATTGGTGCGCTTTTGCTTTGTACGGGGGTCTGATGTACGGCTGTGACTTGATTCCCATTTCTTCGTTTGATACGCAAAGAAGAATCTTCATCATTTACCTCAAAAGATTCTATGTCCGTCTGCTCCAATAGCTTCACAAGTTCTCGTAATTCGTAAATGGTAAGCACGACTATTCCTCCCCAATTCCCGAATCTGACTGGCACAACCTCACGAACCGACTAGTTGGTCTTAAGTGATTGCGCAAGACCGACCAGTTGGTCTTTTCGATATTATAACAAATGTCAGAATACTAGTACAGACCAACTAGTTGGTCTGATCAAGGTATTTAATAAGGGACCATCAAGCGACTATGCCCCTGTCTCCTATCGAAAAGCTTGAGTGTAGCCGCATGATCCTTGTTAGCACCCCTACAATGGCTTGAAGGGATTTTCTTGTGATTGCAGGAAAAAACGTTGAAATGCCGGGTTTTCCATCGATCCTGATTTCAAAACGGAATGAAGAACCATATCTGCATAAATATCCGCGATTTGCTCGATCGAGTACGTCCCTGACTTTTGATACCATTTGTAAATCCAGTTCACCATGCCAAAGATAGCCATGGACACAATCGGCACAGGCAGCTCCGGGCGGAACTCATCCGATTCGATCCCGTCCGAAATGACGGTGAACATGATTTTTTTATAGCGATCCCGTTTCGTTTCAATATCCGTGTAGTACTCCGGAGCTAAAAACAAACTCTCCTGATAAAAAATCGTAACCTGCGAGCGGTACAGATCAATCATCATAACAAAGGATTTTACGATTGCTTGCAGACGTTCTGTCGGGGTATCCCACTTCTCGTAAGCTTCCTCCGCTTTTTCCAGCACATACGTAATAAATTGATCATGAATGATGTAGAGGAGTTCATCTTTTGATTTGAAGTTGTGATAAAATCCTCCCTTCGACGTTCCGCTTTCTTTCACAATTTGATCCACAGTCACTTTGTGGTAGCCATTTGCTTCAAACAAGCGCATGGATGTTTCAATAATACGTTCTCTGATTGATTTTTCGACCATTATCTTCACCCGTGAACATTATAGCATAACTACATAGCAAAAACGCCGATTCTCTTCGGTGAGAGATCGGCGTTTCTTCCTTAATTCGTTGGTGTGGAAACAGGAACGGCACCTGAATATTCTTCGAGCGTAATCCCTTTTTCTCCGATTTCTTGTGCGATCTCGGCCCCTACATAACGCAAATGCCACGGCTCATAAATATAGCCAGTAATCGCGTCTTTTCCCTCTGGGTAGCGAATGATAAATCCAAACTTCTCGACGTTTTCATCCAGCCACTTCGCTTCTTTGGTTCCGGCAAAGCAACTCGTTGCTGCGCATTTGCCATCCTTACCGGAGACGTCAATCGCGAGTCCCGTCTCATGCTCACTCGTCCCAGGAACGGCACTGTAAGTCCGTGCCTTCTCTACGCCGTCTTTTTTTACATAGCGATTAAACAGCGCTTTCTGGTAGGCGTGGGAGCGATAGGCAGATACGCCAGCTAACTGGACACCGTCAGCCTGAGCTGCCGCAAATAACTGCTCAAGCGCACCAGCTGCTTCTTTGCGCATTTTGCGTTTCTCGCTCTTTTCCGGGAGCAAGTAAGGAACGTTTGGAAACACTAGATCATTTGGCTGATAGTTCTCTGGAAGCTTGCGTTGTTTGTTCACCAGTACAGCAACACTCTCAGGCTCACCCACGACCTCGATGTCCGGGAACGACAGCTCAGGTGGCTGACCCGCTGGTGGCTTTTCTGCCGGCTTCGTTTCCGTTGGCTTCGCTTTCTGGGGTTGCTCCGGTTGTTCTTGCTTTGGTGTTTCAGCCGGTGGAGGCGTGTTCTCCTCCTTTGGCTTCTCTTCTTCTTTCTTTGGAGGAGTTGGCGTCTCCACGGATGATGGTGTCTGTGGTTCTTGTGGAGCAGCTGTACTGTTACATCCAGACAACACAAATGTCATTGCCGTTACGAGTACAAGCGGATGCAAAAGTCGGTGTCGAAAACTTCTCATTGTAACGTTCCTTTCGTTTTGGAGCTGATCCAATTATGTAGGTAATAAAAGTACGTACCTATTATGACATAATTGACCGGCGTTTCGTTACATGATTTATCGAGAAATCACGACCTGTTCGATATTTAAGTAACCCGCTGGACTGATGGAGAAGCCCTGAATATGGTTGCTAATCACAGCCAAATTCTCCAGATTGCGAATCGGCACGACCAAAGCATCTTGCAGCTCCACTTCTTGTGCTTTTGCGTAGATAGAAAGTCTTTTGGCAGGATCTGTTTCGATACGACCAGCCTCGATGAGACGATCCAGCTCGGGATTGCTGTATTGAAAACTGTTGCCAGCCCCGCCACCCGATGTATGAAATAAATTGTATTGATTGTAGTCGGCATCCCCGGTTGCATTTGCCCAGCCACTGACAAAAATCTCATGATCCTTCGTTTTCTCAATGGTTCGGACAAACTCATCGTAGCTGACGACTTTTAGCTCCGCGTCGATGCCGATCCCTTTTAATTGCGACCGTATCACTTGGGCAACCAAGATTCGATCCCGTCTGTTGTAGGTAATCATTTGAATAGGAAAACCATCTGGATAGCCCGCCTCTGCGAGCAACCGACGCGCTTGGTTGATGTCGTACGGGTAGCTTTTCACAGTCGGACTGTAGCCGAACACATGTGGTCCAATAGGTGAGTTCGCCTTCGTTCCCACGTTGTTATACACCCCTTTAATGATCGCTCCCGTCTCGATCGCCATACTGATGGCTTTCCTCACACGGATATCATTCAGTGGTGGACGTGATACATTAAACCCGATAAACTCCGTCCCGAGCGCATCACTGCGGTACACACGCATCTGGTTGGAGGCTTGAATTCGATCCAGCTCCATGACAGGGATGGACTCGGCAATATGTGCTTCTCCATTCTCGACCATCGCAATGCGAGCCGCATCATCTGGAACAACCTTGAAGACGACTTGATCAAGCGTAGCAGCCTCGCCCCAATAGGACTGGTTTTTGCTCAAGGTAATTCGACTGCCAGGCTCCCATGATTGGAACTGATAAGGGCCAGTACCAACCGGGTGATGCGATAATTCCCGCCCGTATTTATCGATCGCAGTGGGGCTGATGATGCTCCCCTCGTGACTGGCCAAAATAGAAAGCAAAGGAGCAAATGGCTTATGAAGAATGAATTGTACTCTGTACGGGTCGATGACCCTTACCTGTTTTACTTTTTCGAACATGGCTGCCCGTGGAGAAGCCACCGCTGGATCTAATACACGATCAAATGTTTTCTTGACCGCCTGTGCATGAAAGGGAGTCCCATCGTGAAAAACAACACCTTGTCGGAGAGTAAACTCCCAAGTAAGATCGTCGATTTGTTTCCATGCCGTTGCCAGCTGTGGCTGAATGTTCATGTTCCTATCTCGTTTAACGAGCCCTTCATACACTTTTCCTTGGACGACACTCGCCTCATTAATCGTCAAAATAAAATGGGGATCGAGATTTGCGGCATCCGACATACGCGCAATGATTAACGTCCCACCCTCAGCAACGTTTTGGGGTGTCGGTACGATTTGATTGTTGTGGGGCGGCTCCTGACCGAAAGAACAGGCTGATATGGCGATGATTGCTGCGAGTAACAGTCCAATTAGTCTGTGAAAGGATTTCTGCGTGTACATTGGACCCTCCCTGCATGCTCTTCTGTTTACCTAGTTGTATGTTTAGCAAAAAGACCGCCCTTCTCCCATGTTTCCCGGAGAGTAGCGGTCCACACTCTATTCTTTTTCAAATAATCGTTTATACTCCCCGAAGCCTTCTTCCTCCAAACGACCTTTCGGAATGAAGCGCAATGCGGCTGAATTGATGCAGTAGCGCAATCCATTTTCTCCAGGACCGTCCTCGAAAACGTGGCCGAGATGAGAATCTGCTTCTTTGCTACGAACCTCTGTACGAATCATATTATGTGTCAAATCCACATGCTCGGTTACGGTTTCCTCTTGCAATGGCTTGGTAAAGGATGGCCACCCGCAGCCGGAATCGAACTTGTCCAAGGAACTGAACAAAGGCTCGTTGGAGACGATGTCTACGTAGATGCCCTCTTCCTTGTGATCCCAGAATTCGTTCGTAAATGGACGTTCTGTCCCGTTATTTTGCGTCACCTCGTACTGGAGCGGGGTCAAGATTTTTTTCAATTCTTCTTGCTTCGTACGGTCGCGCCATGCTTCCTTGGTGAATTTCGCTCTGCCTGATGCCGCCCGGTAGTATTGGTAGCGAACCGAATTTTTCTTATAGTAGTCCTGATGATATTCCTCTGCCGGATAGAACGGCTTGGCTGGCAAAATCAGCGTTGCAATGGGCTTTTGGAAACGACCGCTCGCATCTAGCTCTTGCTTGGATTTCAGCGCAAGACTTTCTTGCTCTTCATTATGATAGAAGATCGCGGGCGCATACGATTGACCTCGATCACCGAATTGACCACCTGCGTCAGTCGGGTCGATTTGTCTCCAGAACATTTGCAGCAATTCCTCGTAGGAGATGAGAGACGGATCATATGTGATTTGGATGGCTTCATAATGCCCCGTCGTATCAGAGCATACCTGTTCATAGGTTGGGTTTTCGACATGACCGCCTGTATAGCCGGAGACGACTTTTTCAATGCCTGGCATCTTGTCAAACGGACTGACCATGCACCAGAAGCATCCGCCTGCAAAGGTTGCGATTTCGAATGGATGTGTATCGCTGTTCACGCATTTCGCCTCCTGTAAAAGTATGTACACTATCTTTTACGATTGTACATGGTTTACAAAAGCAAAGTCCACTCTGGAAGTGCTGCGAGAGGGTTCCAAAAAGGAAAGGAGACCTTTTTACACGAAAGGTCCCCCTTTTCGCTATCGAATTGCCTGATCCTTCATTCGTATGTTGCTACTCTGACAGCGCTTTGGCAAATCCAGAGAGCATGACAACCATATGGGCAATTCCTTCCTCGAAGTCTTTCAAACGGATGGATTCGTTCGGCGCATGTACTTTGCAGCCAACCCAGCCTACCCCTGTACTGACAACCGGAAGCTTCAGCTGCTCACCGAAAATATACATCGGACCCGTGCCTGCCGCGTTTGGAGAAAGCACTGGCTCATGATCGTAAATGACGCGTGCTGAATCCAGTACGTGAGCAACAAATGGATGGTGGAAATCGGAGCGATACGCTTTTTGCCCGTTGATCATGGTGACGGTAATATCCGTAAAACCATGCTTCTCCAAATGATTCTCGATGCAATTCATGATGTGCTGTGGATCTTGTCCTGGGACAAGGCGGCAATCCAACTTGGCCTTCGCGCTTTTCGGCAGAACAGTCTTCGCGCCCTCTCCTGTATAGCCGCTATCCAGACCACAAATGGTCATGGTCGGATGAAAAACCATGGCTTCTCGTGGGTCCACATTGTTTGCCGCGGTAATCAGTGGGCGTTTCAAACCGTATAGCGCTACTGTCGCCTCTTCACTGAACGGCAATTCAGAAACGACTTTCTTTTCATCCGCTGTTGGTTCCTCGATCCCCTTGAAGAAGCCTTCGACCAAAATCTCGTTTTGCTGATTTTTCATCGTCGCTAATGCCTGTACCAAGCGCCACGCTGCATTGTCTACATACGCACCGACAGAGGAGTGCATGTCGATATCTGCCCCAACGCATGTCAGCTCTAGGTACGCCATTCCTTTGATCCCGGCAACCATGCTGATTCGCTCATTTTCGTCCTTTCCACCGAATTCCCAAATGCAGGCATCCGCTTGGAAAAGATCCTTGTACTCTCGAAGATATGGCTCCAGATTCGGGCTGCCGATCTCTTCTTCTCCTTCGATCAGGAACTTGATGTTGCAAGGCAAACCGCCTGCTTGCTGCTGCAAAATGTGAATCGCCGTCAGACGCGCTACGAGGTCACCTTTATTGTCGGCAGCACCACGGGCATACAGCTTTCCATCGATTATCGTCGGGTCAAACGGCTCCGTGTTCCACTCATGAAACGGCTCAGGTGGTTGAACATCATAGTGATCGTAAAACAGGATCGTTTTGCTGGCGTCTCCTTCACTGCCTGCAGCAAAAAACGCATACACGACTGGATTGCCGCCAAGATTGTCGAGTACCTTTGTCTCTCCGCCAACCTCATGAATCATCTTGACCACGTATTCAACCGTCTCTGGGATGGCTTTATGCTGTGCGGATACGGTAGGAAATCTCAAATATTGCTTCAGCTTCTCGATTGCTTGTGGCAAGTTTTCTTGCACAATGCCTACGACTTGTTCTTTGTTCATTATTGCGCTCCTCCTACTGACCATTTTTCCAATTGATGATGGAATCCGAACATTTGTAGCTCTCCATGCATTACCTTTTTCGATATCGCAGAGAAATCGTTATCCGATTAAAGCGAGATGATTGGAACTTCCTGATTCCAAATCTTCTGTAAAGAGTGATAAATCTCCTTCCTTTTATCTGAATTTGGCTCCGCTTTTCCTTTTAGGATCAAAGAATACGTTTCGAATTATTTCGATAATCCATGATTTTTTACAAAACCTCGATTTTCTGTTTCAATCAAGGTTTTGTATGCCACTCATCATTTAATGATTCCCGTGCTTTCAATCTCCAAATCAACTGTAATGTTAAACCTCATTTTAGAGTATATTTCCTGCCACAACTCCCACTCCTTCTTGCCATAATGATTTCTAGCCATATAATGTAGTCCGAATCCAATCGGATCAATTTGATGCTTCTGTATACTCTCCAACAGGTTCTTGTACCGATTTTCAATATTCTTCTCCGCAATCCTTTCTAATTCTCCCCAATTCTTATCAAATAAAGCTTGATTAGCTTCCTGAATTCGCCCTCTTACTTTAATGTCCATTTGCAGAATTGGCGGTTGCTGTTTGGGGGTCTGAATCTGATAGCGATATGTAAAGCTTTGAATCAATAGTGAGTATCGAAGATGATCTTTTTTTACGCTGACTACAAAATTAGATGGTTTTCGAACAAGCTGGCTAAACAATTCTGTTTGCCCTGGTTGAATGACCATCTTTAATTCTTTCTTGTTGAACAAAGCCACTTGATTCACTTCGAATGACTTTCCTTTTTTTGAAACAATAGGCAAAAAAGGGTCTTTTCCCAACTCGAACATTCTATTGTAAAAGTCATATAAATACTCTGTTACAGCTAAAGACGATCCTATTTTCTCATGTCCAAAGCTTAGAATAAGAGAGTCTGCTGGAACACGTTCAGATCTGGGACTTGCTTCTAATATCTCTTCTGCTGACGGATTCGCAAGTGCCATATACTCAATTCTCTGCACTTCACTCCCTCTAAATATCCAATCTGTTGTTGTGAGGATCTCATCATTCGCTAGATTCCTTCCGATAATAAAAATCTTTGAATGCCCCAAATCAAGTTCTTTGTCCACGTTGGAATTCATGAGTTCTAACGCCTCAGAAATGGTGTCAGCTTCCTGTGAAATGATTTGAAACGCAGCATGCCCCGGCTCTATTCGATGTGTGGGAATCGCCAGTTTTAATGAGACCTTGTACAGCTTTTCTTTACCTTGATCGATTCCTATCGCTACTACAAAAAATCGTTTATCTATATCTTTGAATCCACATCCACTCAGCCCAAACAAAAGCAAAACGAAAAGCACACCTAGCCTTCTAAGCATGTTACTGTTTCCTCCTTCCTATCAAAAGCATCAGAAGAACCAACAAGAGCTCCATCATAAACCGAACCATAAACCACTGCTCCGCTACCATAATCAGCTGCTTTTCATTTGTCAAACGCCCATACCACCAAGTTGCGATACCCACGACTCCAACAATGATCCATCGATATCGTTTGGATTGGTCACGAAAAATACTACCGACTAACTCTGTACCAATATGCCAGCTCATCGAGATAAACAAGAGAGTAACCGCAACGTAAACCATTAAATAATAGAAGACGACTCGTTCAATAAATCCAAATTCCATTCGAAGCGAGTCAACTGTATTCACCCAAAGGTAAAGGTAATTTTCTACAGCCTGCGTACCATGAATACCAATCGGAATAAGGAAGGTGCTCACCAATGTGATCGCCCCTGTAACCGGTACTAACCAAAAATGGGTTAGTGATATTCTCCAAGTAAAAAACCTGTTTAACACAATCAGTGTCATATATCCTGTAAAGCAAAACATCGCTGTTGCTAGTGTATTCCAAGAAGGGATCTCGAAGATGTACTCCGTCGTGACCATAATCGCATTCCACTCAAACGTTTCACTTTGGAGTGCTTTAAATAAGATGAAAACGACGATTGGAAGAATGAATATCAGAATAATCTCGGATAAATAATTGATCGCTGCCGTCGAGCGAGTAGCTGCATAACAGCTCACGATAATTAAACAGAAAAGGAGCTGTTCAATGGGAATAGATGGATTCAGAAA
Organism: Brevibacillus sp. DP1.3A; assembly: GCF_013284245.2. Taxonomy (NCBI): domain Bacteria; kingdom Bacillati; phylum Bacillota; class Bacilli; order Caryophanales; family Paenibacillaceae; genus Brevibacillus; species Brevibacillus sp. DP1.3A. The sequence goes on from NZ_CP085876.1 coordinate 3,841,749, forward strand.
CATTTTGGCAATATATGAAAATGCAATTAGAACCACCCCTCCAGCCACTATCCAAAGGAGTCCCAGAGTGAAGCTAATTACGGAGCTTAGCATCACAGGTAATCGTTGTTCAAAAATTTCAGGTAACCCCTGACCTGGGAACTGACGCATTGTCCTGGTAAACAAATAAGCCAGTGTCGATCCAAACACAATCGCGAAGAGGATCGCTAGCCATGCACCTTGAAATCGATACTCCACTAACATTACAGGTACATAAAAAATGGTATTTACCAGCATACATAAAATAAATGGATAAAAATAGTAACGATTCATCATCCAGAGATCCTCTTTTTCGAATTGGTTGATGCATGCTTACCGAATTGGAGTCGAAAAAAGGGTTCACCATAGCTTCTCAGATTGACTAAATACACCAAGAAACAAAAAGCACCTGAAATGAGTCCCAGGATACCGAATAAAGTAGCAAACACGATTAATGGATACTTTACCAGCCTGATTGCAAAGCTCATCTCGTTGATCGGCACGACAAAATTAGCAATCGCGACAGTTGATGTAATAATGATCATGACAGAGCTGACCAGTCCTGCTTCCTGCGCTGCTTGTCCTAAAATTAATCCACCCACCGTTGTAGCCGTTGAACCAATATACTTTGGCAAACGAATACTGGCTTCGATTAGCACCTCAATCAGGAAAAGCATAAATAGAACTTCGACGAATGAGGAATATGGGACTGGAGCGCGGCTCCCTGCGATTGACAATGCGAATTGTACTTGGAAGATCTCTGGATTATGAGAAATGACTGCTATGTAAATCGCAGGGAGACATATGGTGAGGAATAATGAAATATAGCGAAGGATGACCAGACCTATCCCTATCCAATACGTTTGATACCGATCGTCCATCGCAGACATAAAATCGTAAAATACAGCGGGAGCTATTAACGCAAAAGGTGATCCATTGACCAAAATGACAATCTTTCCTTGTGAGAGACTGAAGACAATTCGATCGGGTCTTTCTGAGACGAGCATCAAAGGTACAAAGTTAAATTTCTTTTGAGACAATAAATTCTCAAGCTGTCCAGAAGCTTGAATAAACTCATCTTGAATATCGTCAATCTTTTGTAACAGCTCCTGCAAAACTGTTTCTTTCACGACATGCTTGTCATACAAAACATACAATTTTGTTTTTGGTTTTTTTCCAACCTCTTTTTCCTTCACCATTAGATTGGAGGAAGCATAACGTCTTCGTATTAGGTTGATGTTTGCATAGCTATCTTCTGTTAACGCAAATGGTGGCCCTTGTACAGAAGCTTCATTTTTAGCGTAATCTACTTTGTCGTTGATGACCTTGGACGAGTAAAAGGAATAAAACGTATCATTTATAGTGATTAAAGAATAACCCTCTAGAAGCTTCGGTATCACTTCCTTTTCGTCTAGAACCTGCTCACAAAAAAGCTCCGCATCTAAGATGTTTTTCATTTCACTATACGAATGACAAGTCGAGAAAGGTTCCGAAATACGTTCCTGAATCAGCTTCGAATTAATCAAAGATGAATAAAAGTATAATGCTATGGAAAGGTCACCATTAGTAAGATGCTGTATTTCAAAATCTTGTGTTTCACTCAGTTCTCGGAGTTGTCTGTCAATCTCCTCTAGTTGAATCAAAGGAAACACTCCTTTGTGGTTTCTTTTTCCATATTATGCTCGCTTGTTATTTATATCATTCAAGTAATCCCTTTCTAAAATGGACATAGAAATAACCAGTCAAAACACAGAATAACGTGTTTGACTGGTTTACGATTATTCCGCTATTTTTACTTTCTTGTCTAAAGTCAAATAGCTGTCAAACCAATCCGTCGTATATTGCAGTCTCAACACGCGTTGCCGAGGATCACCACTGCGGGATAGTTCATGACTGGCACCCGGGAAACGGACAAATGACACCGGGGCCTTACCTTGATGCTTCAATGTTACATAAAGCTGCTCGGCCTGTTCGATCGGGCAACGGTAGTCATGTTCTCCATGCATGATCAGCAGGGGCGTCTCGATGTTCTCTACCAAGCGAATTGGTGAATGCTGCCACATTTTTTCCGGATTCGTGAATGGATTTGCCTGAATCTCTTCGGCAGTAAAGAAATAACCGATATCACTGACACCGTAAAAGCTTACCCAGTTGCAAATACTCCGATCTGTTACACCCGCTTTGAATCGATTGGTTTTACCGACGATCCAGTTCGTCATAAAGCCACCGTAGCTGCCGCCTGCGACACCCAAGCGATCCTCATCGACAAAATCGAATTGATCGCATGCATATTGCACGGCCGTCATCAAATCGCTATAATCGTTTCCTCCATAGTCACCGCAGCAAGCCTGAACAAAACGCTCTCCGTAGCCAAAGCTCCCTCTCGGATTTGTATAGAGTACGGCGTAGCCTTTTGCAGCGAGCAGCTGGAACTCGTGGAAAAACGTATTTCCGTACATAGAGTGAGGCCCGCCATGAATTTGCAGAACCATCGGATATTTTTTTCCTTCTTCAAAACCGACAGGCTTGAGCATCCAACCGTGCAGCTTCCAGCCATCCTTCGCGACAAACTCCATTTCTTCTGGAACAGGGAGCTCAATGCCAGCAAATAGCTCTTCGTTCAGCGATGTTAGACGTTTTTCTCCTCTGTCTTTCAGGCACACTTGATACAAGTCGCCCGGCGTAAACGGGTCACTGATGGCAACAACCACCGTTTGTTCGTTTTCATGCAGCGAAAAGCCGTAAATATTCCGATTGCCCGCTACAACATTCGTGACTTGTCCGTCCAGCGTTACGTGATAAATGCCGGAATTTCCTCTCTCACTTGCAATGAAATACATACCTCTTCCATCTGCTGTCCATACAGCGCCTGGATTCGGGTGACCTGGCGAGCGCATGTCCCCGATGGTGGAATCGCCCACCTGAACGTCCCAATCATCTGTGATGCAAGTATAGTTGCCCTTTTCAAAATCATATACCCAGATGCGCTTCTGTGCTGCGTACAAATGCGTGTCCAATTCACTTCCGATATACGCTAGCTTCTTACCGTCGTGTGACCAGGTTGGATAGGCAAAAATCCCTTTGCTGTTGGTCAGCTTTTTCCATTCTCCCCCTTCAGAAGGGATGAGAAAAACGTCAACACTATGCTGAAAATCAGGGTCTTCTGCTCGGTTCGCAGTAACGGCGAGCCATTTTCCGTCCGGCGACCAGGACCCAATTGTATGATTGTACGGGCCATCGCTGAGTGGAGTAACCTCGCCTGTTTCTACATGAACAATGGCCAGCTGCTTGTTTTTCTCGTAAATGAACCCAAGATCATCGGATTTGTACTTCATTCTTCCGACTTGAATGGCTTTGGGATTTTCTTTCTCCTCAGTTCCCTCGAGGTCTGCGAATGTTTCACCCTCATCCAAGATCGACGAGAAGACAATGTATTGGCCGTCAGGTGACCAAGTCGGATTGCTGACGCCGTTTTTGCAACGTGTGAGCTGCCTTGCTTCGCCTCCGTTTGCATCGATCAGCCAAATCTGTGGTTTTCCAGATCGATTCGAAACAAAGCTAATCTTTGAACCATCCGGTGACCAGCGCGGAAAGGTGTCGCGGGAGCCAGACGTCAATGGCTGTGGATCATCCGCATCCAATCTGCGTAAAAATAAGTGATTTTGGTATGCGTGGGACTCATCGATTTGATTTTCCACATAGGCAAGCGTTTTTCCGTCTGGTGATAGCTGTGGATCGCTCGCGTACCGCATTTGATACAAATCTTCAGCCGTTATGCCTCTTTTTGCTTGCGTCATCCTAATCACTCCTCGATTTTATTGGTGGATGCAAGTTGCTCCAAAAAGAACTGGGAAATCTTTTGATTCAACGTGATGTGATTGTCCAGCTTTTCGGTAAAGTGACCTTCATCCTCAAAAATGTGCAAATCGACTTCTTGCCCCCTGCCTTGCATGTCCGCTACGAGCTGTTCTGCTTCGCTGACAGGAACACGCGTATCATTGCGCCCGTGGAATACGAGAAGCGGAGCCGTGATCTTATGGGAATGATTCAAAGGAGCAATTTCTTCAAAAAAGTCATCGTCTTCGCCGAGGAACCCATACTCCACCTCACGCAATCTCCGTCTCCATGCCCCGGTGTTCTCTAGAAAGGTTTTGAAGTGGGAAATCCCCACAATATCAACACCTGCGGCCCACAGGTCAGGGTAATGCGTAAGCGCAGCCAATGTCATGAATCCTCCGTAGCTGCGGCCCATGATACCGATCGCATTCGGGTCAACGCTTGGACGGTTGCCTAAATCTTTGACCAGCCAAGCCAAATCTGCTACAGAATCCATACGCTTGCGTCGATCATCGAGCTGGACATATTCCCGACCGTAGCCCATGCTGCCGCGAACATTCGGTGCTACCACCGTAAAGCCTTCGTTCGCCAAAAACTGAAAAACAGGATGATACTCCGGTCGAATTTGGCTCTCTGGCCCGCCATGGACGTAGACGACGACTGGTTTTTTCTCGGCATTCTCGGATGTATCTTTGGCATAGAGGAAATACGGCACTTCCAAGCCATCAAAAGAGCGAAACGTGCACAATTCCGGCTCGATGAGTTTATCTTCGAGAGCATCGGATTGACCAATGTTCGTCATACGTCGGCTGGTTTGCTCCGAAATGGTATATGTCCAGATGTCTCCTGGAAGTGTAGGGCTTTTCAGCGTAAAAGCGAGCTGATCATCACTCACCCAGGCCAAGGAAGAGATCACTCCACGTGGTGCTTCCTCCACCCGCTCCCAGCGTTGCTCTGTCAAGGAATAGAGAGCAAGAACGGAATAGCCTCCTTCATTGATCGTGAAGGCAAGAAGCGTCTCGTCGGGAGATAATTTGGCCTCCTCGATGTCCCATTTTGGGTCGTGCACCAGTTTGTCCAGCTCTCCTGTACGCAGTGAAAAGCGGCACAACGCTTTCGTGTTCTCATCGCGGTCGGTTACGAGATATCCCGTTTGGCCGTCTTTAGACAGTACCAAGGAATGGTAGCGCGCATGTTTGCTGCAAATGGCGAGCTTTTGTGCTTCCTTCGTTTGTAGATTCAACATATACAGGCAATTGTCAATGTTGGTCTCCTGCACGCTGAAAATGAGTCCTGTCCCGTCTGGCAGCCAACCGATTGGATCTGTGCGCCCATCATAGCGGAAGACTTCCTCATACGCACCACTCTCGACATCCTGCACAAAAATATCAAAGCTGCGCGGATTGCGACGATTGCTGGACCACGCGATCTTTTGCCCACACAAAGACCAGCCTCCCAAATAGTGAAAATAATCAGGAGCATCTGTCAGCGGCTTCACAACTGCACCTTTTTCCGTTAGCAAAAAGAACTGCTGCCGCTCGTCTCCCTTGTTGTCCATACCGACAATCGTTTTCGTTCCGCACGGGGAATGGTCAACTGCTACCACACGATCAGGCAAAAAGGTCACTTGCTCCGAGCGGTTGGAATCTTCATTCCAGCGCCACAACTGCGCGATACCTGTCAGCTTCGTTAAAAAGGTAATCTCTCTACGCTGCGGTACCACCTTCAATTGATACGCGGATTTCACTTGCAGATAGTCCAAAATCACGAGAAATCATCCTTTCCTGCTTTGCTAGATGTTCCTTGGAGTATGTAAAGAGAAAAAAGAGGAGAAGCTCCTCTTTTTTTCTATTTTTTGGTTGCCCAGCGAGCGCTTGGGAACGCGTTGACTGGGAAATTGAGACCTTCCAGATTCGGTTTCACCAAATAGTTTTGCTGGTAGTGGTAAACTGGAATGAACGGCATTTCATCCATCAAAATGGCTTCTGCCTGGTGAAGCAGTTCCATACGCTTGTTCGGGTCTTGCTCAACTTTTGCCGCCATATTCAACTGATCATACTCTTTGTTCACCCAACCAGTACGGTTGTTCGGGCTTTCACCCAAATAGTAGTCAAGGTTAAACGCAGGGTCGTTGATTTGACCTACCCAGCCCATACGGCCCATTTGATAGTTCTTTTGTTTCGTTGTATCCAGATACACTTTCCACTCTTGGTTTGTCATTTTCACTTCTACGCCCAAGTTTTTCTTGAGCATTTCTTGGATCGCTTGCGCTATTTTCTTGTGGCTTTCATCGGTGTTGTACATGAGTGTAACATCTGGCAGTGTGGACCAGCCTTCTTCTTGCATACCTTCAGCCAGCAACTTCTTCGCCGCTTCGTAGTCTTCTTTGAAGTAGTCTCCGCCCTCTTCGCGGAAGTCTTTTCCGTTTGGTTGTACCGCTCCGCGAGGTACCATGGAGTAGGCTGGTGTCTCTCCGCCTTGGCTTACCATTTCGGACAGCGCTTTACGGTCGAGCGACATTGCGAAAGCTTTACGGACCTTTTTATTCGTAAACGGTTCTTTCGTTACGTTAAACATGTACATGTACGTACCATAGTAAGGAACAGATTTGAAATCTGGGCTCGATTTTTCTTGCGCGAGGATGTCAGACGGCATCTCTTTGTTAAAGTCGAGCTCGCCACTCTTGTACATCTGATAGGCAGTCGTGGCGTCATTCACCATTTTCCATGTGATCTTATCCATTTTTACGTCAGCTTTGTTCCAATAATGCTCGTTCTTTTCAATTACGAGCTCGGAGTCATGCTTCCAGGAAACGAGCTTGTAAGCGCCGTTGGAGATGTAGCTGTCTGCATCTGCTGCCCATTTTGGATTCGCTTCTGCTTGCTTCTTGTTGATTGGGTGCCAGTAACGGGTAGCCAGCATTTTGTCAAAGTACGAGGTAGGTGCGACCAGCTCGATTTCGAGCGTTTTTGCATCGACTGCCTTGATGCCTACATCTTCTGCTTTTCCAGTACCCTTATTGTACGCTTCTCCACCTTTGATGTAGTAGAGCAGATAAGCAGAGGTCGAAGCTGTTGCCGGATCAAGATGCTTCATATACGTGTAGGCAAAATCCTCTGCGGTAACCGGCTCACCATTGGTCCACTTCGCATCATCGCGCAAAATGAACGTATACTTCAGCTTGTCATCCGACAGCTTCACTTCCTTCGCTACTCCCAAGATTGGATTGCCATCCTTGTCCTTGGTGTACAGACCTTCCCCCAAGTGATCCATGATCCAGAAGGACGTCGTATCCGTTGACGTGAGTGGGTTCAAATCTGGTGGCTCGGACTTGGAATTGAACACAACTTCTTGTTTGGCAGCAGCGCCTGGGGTAGTGGTACCTCCAGTCGATGTTGACTCGCCACTACCGCCGCAACCAGCTAGAGCCGGAATGACGAGCGAGAGCGACAGGGCAAAGGCAGCTAATTTCTTCACGTTGTTTCCCCCTATATTTTAAGATAAAAAATCGAACTACTGATAGAGATGACAAGCGACCCAATGGTTTGGTGCGGCTTCCTGCCATTCAGGAATCTGTGCCGCGCATTGCTCCATGGCCTTTGGGCATCTTGTTCGGAACACACAACCGCTCGGAGCGTTGGCAGGACTCGGCAAATCGCCCTGCAAAATGATGCGCTCCCGCTTGATTGTCGGATCAGGAATCGGAATGGAGGACAGCAACGCTTGTGTATATGGATGAAGTGGCTTTGCGTATAGCTCGAAGCTGTTTGCCATTTCTACCATTTTGCCGAGGTACATCACTCCGATTCGAGTGGAAATATGCTTCACCATGGACAGATCGTGGGCAATAAACAAGTAAGTCAGCCCCCTGTCCTGCTGTAAGTCTTCTAATAGATTCACGACCTGCGCTTGAATCGACACATCAAGCGCTGAAATCGGTTCATCCGCGATGATAAATTCCGGTTCGACCGCAAGTGCCCGGGCAATCCCGATCCGCTGCCTTTGGCCTCCGCTGAATTCATGAGGGAATCGGTTCGCATGTTCCTTAGACAAACCAACGAGCTCAAGCAATTCTTTGACCCGATCCGCTCTTGCACCACGAGACAAGCCATGAATATCCAAGCCCTCCGCAATAATGTCCATGACTGTCATGCGCGGATTCAGACTTGCTTGCGGGTCTTGAAAAATCATTTGGACGTCGCGGTGGAACTGCTCTGCATCTTTCCCTTTTAAGCGGTGTGCATTTTTTCCCTTGAACAAAACTTCTCCATCTGTATTTTCGTAGAGGCGAATCATCGTTCTGCCCAACGTCGACTTTCCGCAGCCGCTCTCGCCTACTAGTCCGAGCGTCTCGCCGCGATTAATCGTGAAGGTCACGCCGTCGACTGCCTTAAGCGTAATCCCATTACCGATCTCAAAATGCTTTTTTAGATTTTTGACTTCAACCAACGCTTGGCTCATCTACGTCTGCCTCCCTGCTGCCACCAATTCTTCCAGCTTCGGTGCCCGTGGATCGTGTAGCCAGCATGCCGCTTGGTGACCCTCGGTGAATGTGGAAGCGTCCGGCATTTGCTGCTCGCATATTTCCATCGCAAACTGACAACGCGGAGCGAACGGACAACCTTTTGGCGGGTGGAATAAATCTGGCGGCGTTCCTTCAATCGGTACCAGTCGTTCCTTTTCCACACCATCGATCCGCGGCAGAGAGCGCATCAAGCCCCATGTGTACGGATGCTTCGGATTTGCGAAAATGTCCTCTACCTTGCCTGTTTCCACCACAATTCCTGCATACATAACCACGGCCCGGTGCGCGATTTCGGCTACGACACCCAAGTCATGCGTAATCATCACGATGGAGAGTTGCTGCTTTTCCTGTAATTCTCGGAGCAAGTCCAAGATTTGTGCTTGAATCGTTACATCCAATGCTGTCGTCGGTTCATCTGCAATGACGAGCTTTGGATTATTGGCGAGTGCAATCGCGATGACGACACGTTGCCGCATTCCCCCGGAAAACTCATGCGGGTATTGATCGACCCGTTTTTCCGGATCGGGGATACCGACCAGTCGAAGCATCTCCATCGCTTTTTTACGCGCCTCTTCTTTGCTGACCTGATGGGTACGAACAAATCCCTCGACGATCTGGGCGCCGACCTTCATCGTCGGGTTCAGTGCCGTCATCGGGTCCTGGAAGACCATCCCGATCTCAGCTCCACGAACCGAAAGCAATTCCTTCTTGCTCATCCCCGTGATAACTTTTCCGTCAAAACGAATCTGACCATCCACGATTCTTCCCGGCGGGTTCGGGATCAAGCCCATGATCGCTTGGGCGGTTACACTCTTCCCACAGCCGCTCTCTCCCACTACCGCAAGCGTCTCGCCACGATCAACATGAAAGGTAACTCCCCGTACAGCCTGTACCTCTCCACCGTACGTTTTGAAATGTACGCGGAGGTTTTCTACTTGTAGCAAATGATCCGCCATGTCTGATCCTCCTATCTTCGTGGCGAGGTTACTCGCGAATTCTTGGGTCCAATGCGTCCTGCAAGCCATCACCGAAGACGTTGAAGGCAAACATCGTCAAAGAAATCATCAAGGCCGGGAAGAAAAGTCTCCACCAATCCCCTGTCAAAATGACGCCGAGTGCATCGTTAGTCATCGTGCCCCAGCTAGCGATTGGCGCTTGCACACCCAGCCCCAAGAAACTGAGGAAAGATTCTGCAAATATCGCCGACGGAATGGTAAACGTCAAGTTCACGATGATGACTCCGATTGTGTTCGGAATCAGGTGGCGTAACAAAATGCGAGGGAATTTGGCACCCAGCACTTGCGCAGCCATGATGAACTCCTGGTTTTTCAATTGCAGGATTTGTCCCCGAACGAGACGAGCCATCCCTACCCAACCGGTTGCGGACAACGCGATAATGATGGTAACAATTCCAGGCTCCATGACAACCATCAGCATGATCACCACGAGCAGATACGGCAGTCCATACAATACCTCTATCAATCGCATGATGATGGTATCGATTCGGTCTCCCTTTTTGCCTCGACCGGCCATGTATCCGGCAATACCGCCGACGGTCACTCCGATGACCAAGTCAATTAACGCTGCCGATATTCCGATAATGAGTGAAATCCGCGCTCCGTACCATGTCCGTGAAAACATATCGCGACCCAGCTCATCTGTTCCGAACCAATGCTCGCTCGAAATTTCCTGATTCGCATTCAAGAGACTCTGATCGGAATAGCTGTACGAAACGAGATGTGGACCAATTATTGCCATGGCCATCAGCAAAACAATCAGGGTCAAACCCACCATTGCCAGCTTGTTTCTGACGAGCTTTCTCGTTACTTGTTGAAAATGAGTCAGGCTCGGTCGCATCTGGGCGATCTGTCCATCTGCTTTTTGAGCTCGAGGTCGAAACAACTCATTTACTGATTGATCTACCGCCATTGGCTACCTCCCCCTGCTCGATAGTTTGATTCGTGGATCGATGAACATATAGGCCAGATCAATCAAGAAGATAATGAGCACCAAGATGGCACTGTAGAAAACTGTCGTTCCCAGAATAACGGGATAATCTCGATTGAAAATGCCATCAACGAAGTACTTGCCGATCCCTGGTACCGCAAAAATCTTTTCGACGACGAACGTTCCGGTTAACAACCCCGCGATAAGCGGTCCCATAAACGTGACGATCGGCAAAATAGCGTTACGGATTCCATGCTTGATCACTATCAGAAAAGTCGGAATTCCTTTTGCCTCAGCAGTCCGTATGTAATTCTGGTTCATCACGTCGATCATGCTCGTACGCATATAGCGTGTAATGATGGCTAATGGTCCAAAAGCAAGTGCGAGTGAAGGAAGAACCGAGTGTTTCCAGCTGGTAAGCGTCGCTACTGGGAATAACGGCAATTTGATTGCCAAGTAATTAATGAGCAATGGTGCCATGATGAAGCTGGGTACAGCAATTCCTAATACGGCCAGGACCATTGCCGCATAATCAATCCAGGTATTTCGGTTTAATGCCGCAATTGTTCCGAATAAAAGTCCGAAAAAAAGGGCAAACGCTATCGCTTGCAAACCGATCAGTGCAGATGCTCCGAAGCCATCTTTGATCATATCATTGACACCGCGTGTCTCCGACTTAATAGAAGGTCCTAAATCGAGCATGACCAAACTTTTTAGATAAAGTAAATACTGCATGGGCAGCGGTTCATCTAGATTGTATTTGGCACGCAGATTCAGCAAAATTTGCTCGGGCAACTGATCTGACTCTGACGCGAATGGATCACCAGGAATCATATGCATCAGGCTAAAAGTCAACGTTACAATGATCCACAAGGTGAGTACCATCATCAGAATTCTTTTAAGTAAATAACGTGACATCTTATAAGAGCCCCCTAGTCCAGACTTGCAAAAAGATTAAGAAAATTCTACGTACCCTCCTTTTGAGAAACCTTTAACGGAAATTGACCTAAAACATTCCTTAATTCAACAATATAGTGCCGTAATTATTTAATGTCAATTCTGATTTTTTTATTTTTTACATCGATTCATAAAGGAATTTGCTGAAAGTTGTCAAATATACAACTATTAATACGGAAATTTTCCCTAAACCATCCCTATTTAAAACTTCGTGGTCGCTACAGCTCCCATGCCCAATTGATGGGTTATATTCTATCTATATAAGAAAGACTGGCATACTAGAATGCCGAAAAAAGGATGGATCTCCTTCCTGACGAATTGATTATCCCGTAGTTTAACTTTTTTGGAGGACATTTTGATGATAAAAGTTAGCATAGTCGGTCCAAAAGATTCAGTAGATGCAATGGTAGCTGTGGGACGTGAGTTTTCCGATCACATCCTGCTCACCTCCTTCATTTATCAAGGAGTGGAACAAGTACCTGCCTATGTAGCCGAAAATGATATGGAAACAGACATCTGGTTCTTCTCTGGAGTCGCCCCCTACTCGATGGCAAAAGCGCATATTGGCAAGAAAAAAGCCTTTTATCCGCAAGTCAATTCAAGTGTCCTGACCAAAGCATTACTCGAATTGGTATACCGCGATGGTTTTTCTTTAGATCGCGTGAGCTTCGATACCATTTCGGAAGCGCATTTTCGTGAGACTTTAGAGGAATTGGGCCTGCACTGTGAGAATCCATACCTAAAGCCATATAAAGAATTCAGAAAGAGATCTGAATTGGTAGCCTATCACACCCGCCTTATCCAGGAAGGCAAGGTAGACGCTTGTGTCACGGGAACGCTTTTCGTCACCGAAGAATTAAAGCGACAAGGAATCAGCGTATACCGAATGGGCTTCACCCGCTTTATATTTCGAGAGATTTTCAAGCAAATTCTGCAAGAGGGTGAAACGCTCCACTTCAAGCGCTCCCAAATTGCTGTTCAATTGATTGAGGTATCCGACATGGAAAAGCTCGTAAATGAACCTGCAAACGCGTACGAGCTACGGCGCCTCGACTTGAAGCTGCAAGAGCTCGTACTCGATTACACAGAGTCGATTTCCGGTAGCTTCGTCGCGGTCGGCAATTCCAAGTTCATTATTTTTTCCACCCGCGGATCGTATGAAGACAACCCAGAATTTCATCCCACGCTCCTTTTGGAAAAAATCAAGCTGCTCACCCATTCGCATGCGAATATGGGAATCGGTTTTGGTGTCACAGCATTGTCTGCAGAGCGCAATGCACAGCTCGCTCTCGGTCACGCCAAAAACCATAAGGATGCAGTGATCCTCGTTGACCATGACGGTTCGATTGAAGGACCACTGCGTCAAACGAACAGCATCAGCTACGAATATTGGACACAGGACAAAGAAATCAGCGAAAATCTGAAAAAAGCCGGTGTCAGCATTACGACGTTTAACAAAATCATTTCTGTCCAAAAAGCGCTGGGGCAAAAATATATCAGCGCTTCGATGATCGCAGAATGGATGGGCATGACCCCTCGCAATGCGCGAAGAATTTTAAGTGATCTTGCAGAGCACAACATCATTGAGCTCATTGGGGAAGAAACGCCAACGAACCGGGGGCGCCCACGGAAGATTTATCGCATACTCCCCTCCCCACAAACTACTTAATTGTTTCTCCATGAGAAAGGCGTAAGCTTGTGATTTCCAGAAAACTTCTTTTGTGGATCATTGCTTGCGCTTTTTTCATGTAAGCTATCCAAATATTATACGAATAGGGGGTCATACACATGCCCGTTCATCCGCAGATTCAACAAATATTAGACGTCTTCAACCGTTCACGCCATGATGTTGATTTCAACCAATTGACACCACAGATTATGCGAATGGCGACTGATCAAAACCGAGCTTCAGGCGAGGAACGTGAACAGGTAAAAAAGGTAGAGGATCTATCGCTTCCCTTAGAAGGTCGTTCTATTCCGATTCGCATATACACACCAGAAGGACATGCACCCTTCCCTGCACTCGTGTACTATCATGGAGGCGGATTCGTGATCGGCAATCTCGAAACGGTAGACTCGGTATGTCGCAACTTCGCAAATAACGCAAAATGCGTGGTCATTTCTATCGATTATCGGCTCGCTCCTGAACATCCTTTTCCTGCAGGATTGGAAGATGCCTATGATTCTCTCCTATTTATTTCTGACCATGCTGATCAGTTTGGGATTGACCCATCGCGGATAGCAGTAGGCGGAGACAGCGCCGGAGGTAATTTTGCCACAGTCGTGAGTCTCATGGCTAAAGAGCGTCAGCGCCCGCCTATCGTTTTTCAATTATTAATCTATCCAGCCGTAGGAATTGTGGACACCGCTCCCTATCCATCCATGCAGGAAAATGCGAGTGGCTATTTGATGGATGTGGAATTGCTGAATTGGTTCCTCTCTCATTATCTACCACCTGCCGATCTCCAAAATCCATATCTTGATCCGATCAACGGAACCGATCTCACTGGTCTTCCTCCTGCCATGGTGATTACAGCCGAATACGACCCTTTGCGAGATGGCGGAAAAAATTATGCAGACAAGCTACGCGATAGCGATGTCGATGTCGTCTATCGAAATGAACAAGGCTTGATCCATTCCTTCATCGGATTCCATACCTCCATCAAGCAAGCGCAAGAATCGTTGGATGAGATGTCGGCACAATTACGAAAAGCATTCAAAATGTAGGCCTTATTGGATAAACAAAGCGTAAGCCTGCGAACAGGGGATGTTCCTCTCCTTTCTCGACTGCTTGCGCTTCCTTTTTTTCCAGAGCGCCATGTTCCATGGAAAGAAGGGGATTTTCTTTGGGAAGGGTGAAATCATTGACTAGACATACAGACGACCAAGTGACCATTCGCTTCGTTCGTATCGAGGATGCGGCAGCCATTTTATCTTTGCAGCGTGATGTGGTTTATGAAGGGGAATATTTTATTGCTGTTTCCGAAGAATTCGACAAAACCATGGAGCAGCAGCTTGAGTGGATACAAAACATCATCGACAATGACAGGGGAACCATGTTCGTAGCAGAAATAAACGGTGAATTGGCTGGCATGGTCGTGTTCGTTTCTCCGGCTCGCAAACGTTTGTCTCATACAGGTTCGATCACGATGATGATCCAGAAAGCTCACAGAAATAAGGGCATCGGCAAGGTTTTATTGAAGGAGTTGTTAGCTTGGGCTGAGCAACATCCGCTCATTGAAAAAGTGAGCTTAGGGGTGTTCTCCAACAATCTGAGAGCGATTGCTTTATACAAAAGCCTTGGATTTGTGGAAGAAGGACGAAAAGTGAAAGAATTCAAGCTGGCTGAGAATGAATACGCAGATGATGTCCTGATGTACAAATTCGTATAGCGTCCATTCGTATTCCTTCCATGCAAAAAAGGACCTGCGCAACAGGTCCTTTTCTTATGAGCACGTAAGCTCTATACCGATTTAGATGGCTGAACAGATTGTTTCTTTTGAACACTGGCAACAATCACACCCACGACGATCAACAAGGAGCCTCCCACTTGAATCGACGTCACCTGCGAACCAAGCAGTAAAAACCCGACCAGCATCGCTACAAAGGGCTGCAAGTTAAGAAAAATAGCTGCTTTGCCCGTCCCTACCACTTTTAATTGTTGATTCCAGACGATTCCACAGATTCCTTGCATGAGAATCGCGGTCAAAATGAGCATCGCCCATGCCCACACTTCATGACTGATCTGCGCCCCTGGCTCAATCGTCAGCAGCGCCGCAGGAGTCAAAAACAACGTACCAACCGTCGTCGAGTACACGGTGGCAATAAAAGGCTGCACAGTTTGCGTCAGTTTGCGAATGATGATCATAGAAGACGAGAATGTGACCATAGCAATCACAATGAGAAAGACTCCCTTGGAAATGGAGAGTCCTGCCCCAATACCGACTACGAAGAATGTTCCCAAGAGAGCCAAGCCAGACCCAATCTTCATACGCAAGGTAAACTGCTCCTTCAAAAACAAAGAGGCCAACACTGCGGTGACGATCGGCGCCAAGGAAAGAATCAACGATGCCGTTGTCGCGTCTGTCGTCAAGAGCCCGTTGAAATAAGCCGTTTGATTCGCCAGCGTCCCAATCAATCCGAGCAATACAAGAAGTCCTAGCTCACGAGCGGTGATTTTTACGAATTTTTTGGTCAGCCACGCGTAAGTGATCAGAAACATAGATGTGAAAAGCAAGCGTACATCTGCCAAAAATAGCGGAGGAAACTCTTTGACCAACATGCTTCCAAAAACAAAATTACTGCCCCACAGCGTCACACAAAAAAGCAACAGCAAGTACGACCGAATCATGAATGTTCCTTCTTTCACCCGATGCATTATTCTTCCGTTAGCTATCGTACAGGAGAGTGCGAAAAAAGTCCATGAGCTGATCTGCTATAGTTTGATGGAAATTATGTTTGGTTGTACGCACTGTCACATAAAAAAGACCAGCGAACGAGTTGGTTCACTGGTCTTCCCTTGTTTTATTGTACCATTTCTTCCAAAGGGGGTTCCTCAGTTGCCTCTAGTGCCCCTTCCATCTGCCCTGCCTCTTCTACTGCCGTCTCTGCCGCTTTCTCTTCCTCTTTCACTTCCGGCTTCTTCTCTGGCTCCGTCGGCGCGATTGCACTCGCCACGAGTGCCGCGTATTTTTGCGAGCCTTCCTTATTCGGGTGAACACCGTCTTTGTAAAAGTAAGAGCTTTGCCCTTCACTTGCCGTATACCAATCCACAAGAACGACATGCGGATGGGCTGCAGCAGTTTCCGCCAGCATCTTATTCACGACGCTTTCCCACGGTTTAGGTACGCGAGAGTTGACGAGAATGATTTGCTCGACGCCATCTAGCGATTGCAGCAGCTTATTGAGCTGCCCTTTACTAAATGCGCCATTTGAGCCCAATTCAATCACGACGCGATTTCCCAATTGCCCTTTTGCCTTGAGCTGGGCAATCAAGTCAGGAGCCTGCGACATTTGTCTTCCGATTTTGGCATCCACGACGATTCCTGGCAATAGCTTCTCCAGGTGAGGAGCCACATCAAGCATGACAGAGTCACCAATCACCGTGATTCCTTTACCGGAGCCTATCGCTTTTAGCGGTTCCTGTTTTTGGTCAGGCTGTTTGGAAGCATTCGAATCTTTCTGCTTCTCCACAGGCTTCTGCTTTTGTGCGTTGTTATTTGGCTTCTGCTCGTTTTTCGGCTTTGTAGGTGGAGTAGCTGGTTTTTGAACCGTTTCCGGCTTCTTCTCTACGATTGGCACCTCAGGACCATGTGGCTTGTCGGGGACCTTTGTCTCAGTGACCGTCTGCGTTGGCTGCGTCACATTTCCAGCGGTCGCATCTGACGTGAGCGAAGCGATCCCATAATACGTGACACAAAGAGCAATCGCGCAACCAGTAGCCAATACACGGTTTAACCGTTTTGTTTTCTGTCCGGCCTTATTGGAACGATGCCAGATTCTGCCTAAGGCACCGTAGCGAATAGGCTCTTCGAGATATTTCCATGACAACGATGCCAGCAAAATGCTCGCGAGGAGCTGCAAAACCGCTCCAGGTACCGCCATCCACTCCCTTTCCGCTAAAAACGGATTCGTCCAAACGATAACAGGGTAGTGCCACAAATAAATCCCGTAAGAACGAACGCCGATCCAACGCAATGGCTTGCAGCCCATCCACTTTGCCAAGCTGCTTGCAGGATGTGCGAGTACTGCGACCAGCACGGCACTGACAACCGACAAGAGGACTAGCCCGCCCTCGTACAAATAATCATCATATTGATTCGTGTTCCAAATGCTGTACAAAAGAATCCCTAAGCTCAAGAGACCGCTTAGATCAAGCGTAATCCGCGCTTTTTGTGAAATGTTCGTCGTAAGCAAGCGACTCGGCCACATCATGGCGAGTGCGGCACCGATCAACAACCCGAATACCCGTGTGTCCGTTCCGTAATAAACACGACTCGGATCAAGACCTGGCTCATACATAACGGCCATGGAGATGGCGGATAGTGCAGCCAGCGCCAAAGTAATGATCATGATTGGCCCCCTGCGCTTCAGGAAGCCTAGTCCCAGAGCGAGTACCAGCGGCCAAATGACATAAAATTGTTCTTCTACTGCCAATGACCACAGATGACCTAATGGTGAAGGTGGACCGAATTTTTCAAAATAAGAAACGTCATGAAAAACAAGCCACCAGTTACTCACGTACAGAACGGCTGCTCCAACATCTCCGCGGATGGTATCCAACTGGTCTGGCGAAAAGATAGCCACCCCTGCCACTACCACAAACAGCATGAGGAAAAGCGCTGGGAGCAATCTTCTGGCACGGCGCAACCAAAAGTCTTTCATGTCGAGTCTGCCATTCCGATTCCATTCTGCAATTAATAAGTCTGTAATTAAATATCCCGATAAAACGAAGAAAATACCGACACCCAGCAATCCCCCAGGTGCCCAGTCGTAATTCAAGTGATAAATAATGACTGCGAGTACCGCCAGTGCACGAAGCCCGTCGATCCCAGCCATGTATCGGCTGCTGGAGCCTTTGATCGATTCAGGCATGCTGGTGGCCTCCTATCGTTGCATGTTGGCGAGTGATTAATTCGTTCTGATTATTGATTCTTTTCGTACCCATCGTCCTTTTCATTTTTTTATGGTGATTCTTCGTGCTCGCCATGCAAAACATCTGCATTCTCCCCTTTTACTTCCGTTCTGTTTTCATCATTTGTTGTTGGGGGCAGTCATTACACATCGGGAATTGCGTGCTCTATGAATGCAAAAACCCCTGTTTCTGGAATCGTGCGAAAACGGGGTTGGTCTCGTTCATTATCTTTATGGAAAATGAATTCTTCCCATCATCGTTGCCCGTATTCAGGATGTGATGAACTACTCACTATCTCGTTGTTTTCTGGTCACTTACTCCCTTATATATGCACCACACCTTCCTTATATTGGATGGTCTCACAAGGAAATTACCCGGTACTTGTCTTACGTTAGACTCTTGCTGAATAGTTGTTTGTAACCTGATTATATGACGGTTTCGGGGGATAACTCGTTACAAACTGTTTACATTCTGAACATGTTTTTTCCCGGTAAAAACGTGGGACAAAAAAAGAAGCTGCTGGTATACTTTCCCCCATCAGCTTCACGAATGTAGATCATCGCAGACCACCACTGTCAGATGCAAAATGCAACGTGTTTACTTGTCACAAAAGATTTACGGATCAATAGCCTGCATCCGTTTTAATTTTTTGAGAGTTGTATTGACATTCCTGATTGTCATTAGTTGATAAACCTTTGAGCCAATAAGTTTCTGCTTGATGTAATGCCAAATCCAAAAGCTTGTATGTATCGTCTCTTCCAATTTGTGAGGAATTGCTTTGGAATCGGTATCCCCCGAAGTAAAGCACATCAACCACGGTCATTCCCCTATCACTACCATTTTCGCCAATCGAATCGGGAAACACAAGACAAAAATAAAATCCCCATCGATTACCAGCACCGACGAGGATTTTCACTTGATTATCCCAAGTTAAATATGATGAGTAAACAAATAATTCAAGAAAAAACCACCGCTGACAACCGCAATCACCATGCATACGATGCCACTTTTCACCCGTTCGGAAAGCAACCGCATAAATCCAAGACAGAAAAAGACTCCTGTGACCAAAAAGTAAGCGACTCCAACCCAAAAAACATGCCAAGGCAAGCTCGCAAAATCTACGTTACCCAAACGTGAACACCATCCCTGTCCGATTCTACTGATTACTTGTATGTACGATACTCCATTATAGCATTTGTTCACGCTTACTTTCCCATTTTTGCACAATGCGTAACAGAAGTGTCATACATCCCGTCTTCATGTTTTCTACACAATCGTTTGGTACGCTTTCTCCAACAGCTCAAAGGAGGAAAAGTGCACATGAACAAACGGAAAATACGCCCATGGGCTTATCCCTTGGTTCTAGGTGGCGTTTTGCTGTTATCCGCATGCTCCACTGCCACTGACAATAACACGATGGATCATAACGGACACAACATGAGTTCTTCCCCACAAACAACAACAGAAACGCAACCGCAACAAATGTCTGCATCCAGCGACTCGTCGATGGAGGTGCTTACAGGCAATACATTTACCCTTACGGCAAAAGAAAATATGCTCCACCTCGATGACAAGACCATGAAAAACGCATGGACGTACAATGGCACCGTTCCAGGTCCACAGCTTCGTGTCAAACAAGGGGAAACTATCAGTGTAACGTTGAAAAACGAATTGCCCGAGCCGGTCACCATTCACTGGCATGGCTTACCCGTCCCGAATAACATGGACGGAATCCCTGGCGTGACCCAAAATGCCGTAAAACCAAACGAAAGCTTCACCTACAAATTCAAGGTGGACGTTGCCGGGACATACTGGTACCACTCGCATCAAAACAGCGCCAAGCAGGTAGACAAAGGCTTGTATGGTTCACTAGTGGTAGAACCGACTACCCCCGAGCCAGCTGATAAGGACTTTACCCTCGTTCTGGATGAATGGATGCAGGACGATAGCATGGCGGAAATGCACGGAAGTGGTATGAGCCACGGCACGAGCGCCCCTTCTTCCGATAGCTCGTCCTCTGGTGGTCACAACATGGCCGGTATGCAGATGCCTATGAGTGACGCTGAGATGATGCCGTTGATGTATACGATCTTTTCAGTGAACGGAAAAACAGGCCCGGCAATCCAGCCTCTATCTGTTAAAGAAGGAGAGAAGGTCAGAATCCGCCTGATCAATGCCGGATACTTGAACCACAAGCTGAACCTGCAAGGTCATGAATTTAAAATCGTAGCAACAGACGGGCAACCCATCAATAATCCACCCCTCGTAGGAGGCCAGCTCCTCAATATAGGGCCAGGAGAACGATATGATCTCGAATTTGTCGCAAACAATCCTGGTAAATGGTTATTAGAGGAGCGCAGCACAAATCCAGGCGCCAAGTCGCTTGTCGTACCCATCGTCTACGAAGGCTCGGAAACAAAAACTGCCAAATCTGAAGCTGGTGACATGCCAACGATAGACATTACCAAATACGGCGAGGCGGCAAAAAGCAGCTTCACACTAGAGCAAAAGTATGACATCACGTATCAAATGGATTTGAACACAGAGACGGCAGATGGAAGAATGGCCTTTACCATCAATGGAAAAACGTTCCCGGATGTCCCTCCACTCAACGTCAAAAAAGGCAATCTGGTCAAAGTCACGATGGTGAACAAATCACCAAAAGATATCCACCCGATGCATTTGCACGGACATTTCTTCCAAGTATTAAGCAAAAACGGACAGCCTATCACAGGCTCCCCTCTGGTCAAAGATACACTGAACATTTTGCCGGGTGAATCTTATGTAGTCGCCTTTGAAGCTGACAATCCAGGAGACTGGATGTTCCACTGCCACGATTTGGGCCATGCTGCCCAAGGAATGGTATCCGAAGTAAAATATGAAGGCTTCAAGCCAGATTTCGTCGTTGACCCTACTGTCGGCAACATGCCTGAATAACCATAAAAAAAGCAGGAAGCCACCCAGGCTCCTGCTTTTTTATTACGCCAATACACCGTTCAAAGACGTTTTCCACTCTACGCCAGTCGGAAAAACATCCTGAACTTGCTGTCTCAGCTGGTCATTTTGGCTCAATTGCGGACTCAAGATCGATACCAAACCGCTGTCCTCTCTCGAACGGATCAAACGCCCGATGCCTTGACGCAGTCTCAGCAGCATGTAAGGCATATCTACCTCGTCGAAAGGATTCGCTGCACTTTTTCGTTTTGCTGTAAACACCGGATCATTCGGCGGGAATGGCAGTGACCAAATGATCACATTGGACAGCGATGGCCCCGGAACATCTAGCCCTTCCCACAGACTCACCGCACAGAGACTGCTTTTCTCGTCGTTTTGGAACTGAGAGATCAGATGGCTGATTTCCGCATCTCCTTCAAACAAGAATCGCAGATCCGTACAGGAAGGCTCGTTTTTGATTGCCGCCTTGAATTGCTGTAATTCCTCCATGGAGGAAAACAACAACAGCGCACTACCCGCTGATTTTTGTAGCAATTGGGTAGCCTGGCTCATTTTTTCCGCAAATGAGTCGGTCGCAGAGAGTGTCGGTACGTAAACCTCCATTTGCTTGTCGTACTCGTACGGAGAAGCCACCGAGAACGACAGGTATTGCTCAATGCCCAAGCTGTCCGCCACATACTTGAATGTTCCATCAACTGATAGAGTCGCTGACGAAAAGACAATCGGCATCTTTTGAGAGAATACGCGCTCTTCCAGTACTTCCTGCACCTTTTTTGGCATGACGACCAAGGTTGGCCCTGTAATCTCTTCACTCATCCAGGAAATGACGTGATCGGGGTCTTGGAAAAGTCCCAGTGCTAGCTGCATCATTTCCAGATGCTCTTCGACAATTCGCAGCTGGAACTCGTCCAATGTATACAGACCACCCTCTAACGCCAGCTCTTCTTCAATCCAACTGACGAGATTTGTAAAACGGTGGATGGTTGCAATGAGTTCCGGATGAAAGTGAATTTCTTTGCGGTTGGAGCCCATCACAGCCTTGCTCTCTTCGTTCAATCGGGAGAACATCTCCTCGCTCTGAGCAATGGCTTCTTCAATGGCAATAGCGAGCTCTTCCCTGATCTCACCCTTCAATACACGTGTAATCGTTTCTTCGAACACGGAGTGATTCAGCTTGTACGTCAGTGCTTTTTGGGCAGCAGGCTCCAGCAGATGACCCTCGTCAAAAATGACCGAGCTATGCGGTGGCAGCAATGGTAGCTGACCTCCGCGCTTGCGGATCTCATAGGTCCACACGTGCTCCATATAGAAGTCATGGGAGCAAATGATCAAATCGGCTGATTGCCGGTAATGATTTCTGGAAAGAGTCTGCCCACAGCGGTGCTGTCTGTCGCACACAAAGCAATCCTGAAAAGTATCCCAGTTCATCTGCGCCCATTCTTGGTCATCCAGGTCAGGATAGGTGCTTCGATCCCCGTACGGGTAAAACGACTGCAAGGCCTCATGTGTATGAACAAATGATGGCAGCTCTTGATAAATATGCTGGAAAGCTTCCCCTGTCTCAGGTTGGAATCTCGCCTCATCCAGCTTGCGCAAACAGACATATTGGTCCGGAGATTTTCCGAGTCTCGCGTCAATCGTCAGGTTGAGATGGCGAGCCAGTTTGGCAATATCGCCTTCCGGTTTTACGAGCTGCTCAATCAGCGACTCATTCGCACAGGCAATGATGGCGGGCTTTCTCGTATATCGTGCATAGCAGATGGCGTACAGCAAGTAAGCCAATGTTTTTCCCGTGCCTACTCCCGCCTCTGCAAAAATCGTTTGCTTTTCTATAAAAGCCCGTTCAAGCTGAAAGGCCATGTAGATTTGCTCATCACGCACCTCGAATCCAGCCTCAGGCAATACTTCATAAAAAACGTCCGCTACCCAATCACTCACCTGAGAGATGAACGGCTGGGACGGATCGTAGGCAAAAGGATAACGTTCCAATTGTGACCGGCCTCCAATAATGAAAAGAATCGTCAAGCATAGATGCCAACATGTTATGATGACATGTCTTGACGATAAACACAATACAGATGAGAGAAAAAACCATTCCTTTTCGTGGTAAGATAAGGATGGTAGAAAAGTAGAATGAAACAGGAGTGAACAAGCCAATGGAAAAAGTAATGTTTATTGAAATAGGAATGGGTATCGACATGCATGGACAAAACGTCACCAAAGCCGCAGTCCGCGCTGTTCAAAATGCCATCCATCATAATTCGATGCCTGGACTGCGTTCTGTCCTGCCAGGAAACGATATCCATAACATGAAAGTAAATGTGAGACTGGCCGTTCCTGCTGACAAGGACAAGCTCGACTTGGAAACGGTTCGTAAAGCACTGCCTTACGGGGAAGTCTCCTTCGAAATCGTCGATGGCGGCATGCTGACGAGCAGTGGCGTCGTGATCGCTGAAAAAGAGGACAAGAACGACCTTGCCTATATCGTCATTGCTTCCGTAGAGGTAGGATACTAGAATACCGGCTCATCCACTACATGTGGGTGAAACTGATAACACTCCAACTCTATTTCTCCTGCTGCTGACACGACTATCCCTTCACTTTCCAACGCCATTTTTTGCAGCGTGAACGAATCCAAATCTTGCAATCCGATCTTTCCTTGGGCGTTGATGACCCGATGCCAAGGAAGCTTGTGCTTTTGGGACATGGAATGAAGGATGCGAACGATTTGTCTGGCAGCTCTCGGACTCCCGGACAACGCAGCAATTTGCCCATACGTCATGACATGGCCCGCTGGAATCCCGGCAATGATTTTTAGTGCGCGCTGCGTAAATTCGGTCATGATGACTACTCCTTCTTGCTTGATCAAATCAAAAGGCTTGTGATTCCTCTCGATCACAAGCCTTTTCTTCTTTTATCAGGTTAAAACAGTCTTTCCAGCTCGTCAACCAGACTGCCGACATATGCGACAGCCTCGCGGATTGGCTGCGGATCTGCCATATCCACGCCAGCTTTTTTCATTAGCTCCAGCGGCGTTAGTGTTCCCCCGGCTTTAAGCACCTCGATCCAACGATCAACGGCAGGCTGTCCCTCTTGCTTGATGCTCGCTGCCATTGCTGTAGAAGCGGTCAAACCAGCTGCGTAAGTGTACGGATACAGCCCCATGTAATAATGCGGTTGGCGCATCCATGTAAGACTCGCGGCAGCGTCCAGATCAACGGCATCACCCCAGAAGTCTGCGAGCACTTGCCCTTTCCATTCGGAGAGCTGTTTGGCAGTCAATGGCACGTCTTTTTGCGCTGCTTCGTACACTTTTCGTTGCATTCTCGCTTCTAGCAGATGCGTGACAAAGTTGTGGTAATACGTGTTCATCAATTGCAAAATGACCCAACGCTTCAGACGAGGATCGTCGGATTGCTCCACGATGTGCTGCGCGAGCAAGAGCTCATTGAGTGTAGAAGGCGCTTCGATAAAGTACAGCGATGGACGAGAGTTCGTAAAGCTTTGCTCCCTTGTCGCCAGCATAAAATGTCCGCAATGCCCCAGCTCATGAGCCAGCGTGAAAGCACTACGCATATTTCCTGACCACGTAATGAGAATGTAAGAGTGCTTGCTGTATGTCGTTGAGCAGAAAGCACCTGTCGATTTGCCCACGTTGTCTACATAGTCGATCCAGCGTTCATTCAGTGCTTTTTCCATAATCGCTGTGTACTCTGGTCCCATCACTTGCAAGGATGCCAATATCTTTTGCCCAGCTTCTTCAATCGTAATCGGCGGGCTGAATTCTGGATCAAGCGGTGCCTTCAAATCGCAAAAGGCAAGTTTTTCGAGGCCGAGCTCTTTTGCTTTGAGCTTCGCATAGCGTCGCATGTGCGGAGCGAGTTCATTCCCGATGATATCCAGGATGTTGTGGTACATATCCAGTGTAACTTGCTGTGGCTTAAGCAGCATGTCCGTTACGGTCTCATAGCCACGCAGACGAGACATGACGGTTTGTTTTTTCACCTCTGTCGCGTATACCGCAGCGAAGGAGTTTTGGTATGAAGCGAGTGTCTTCGAGAAAGATTCGTACGAAGCACGGCGCAGCGCTGTATCGGACGACATTTCATAATCGGTCTCAAATAGCGCGAAGGATACTGGACGTTCATTTCCCTCGCCATCATGGACGGGTGCAAATGACATGTCCGAAAGCTTTCCGCGTGCATATATGTTGTATGGTGCCGAGAAAACCTCGCCCATCGCCGCAAACGCTTCTTCCGTCTCGGCAGACAGTCGGTACGGCTTTGTTTCCAGCAAATCATTCAAGCTTTTGCGGAAAATTTCGAGTCCTGGTTCTACCTTCAAGAAGCTCTCGATTTTTCCTTCAGGCAAAGCCAAAATCTCGGAAGGTATAAAAGAAAGCGCAGCGTTCAGCTGGGACAATACATCCCCTACCCGTGCAGAGTTCGCTTGGTTTTGTGGATTCGTCCCGTCTTCAGACGACCGCAGTCTGGCATACGTCGCTGCGATATTCGCCCGAACATTGATCGCCTCGTTTGCCTCCAAACATGCCAACAACGTCTCTCCACTCGTATGCAGCTGACCTTTGAATGCAGTGACGACAGGCAGATGCTGTATAATTTCTACTAATTCTTGCTCCCACGCTTCCTGGCTCTCAAACAGATCGTTCAGGTTCCACGTATAATCGACAGCGACTTGATCACGTGTCTGTCTTGTCTTCACTCTGACTGCCTCCTTTAGTTCGGTCAATAAAATATTTTTTATGTAATAAAATTGCCTTTTCATTTGAATTTTCCTACAATTAACCAAAATAAACAAGTGGATAACTTGCTCGAATTAGGCCGTAATCTGTCTTTTTCTGCGCTTTCCTAGGAAATTCTTTCAAATCATAAGCAGGTGATTTCGGAGGGGAAGGTAAAATAGATAGAGTGCAAGTAAGCCTTTTGTTCTTAAAAGGAGGAAATGAACCATGTCTTTTGAGTCCTTGTTTGACCGTTACGCTGATCTCGCTGTAAAAGTCGGCGTGAACGTACAACCTATGCAAACGTTAGTAGTAACAGCTCCGCTATCTACTGCTCCTTTTGTGAGAAAGGTAGCCAAAAAAGCGTATGAAGCGGGTGCCAAGCACGTACATATTGAGTGGACCGACGATGAACTCACACGGATGAAATATGATTTGGCTCCTGAAGAAGCGTTTCGTGAATACCCGCAATGGAAGGTACAGGGATTAGAGGAAATGGCGGAAAATGGCGCGGCATTTCTTTACATTTCTGCAGCGAATCCCGATTTGCTGAAGGGTGTAAGTCTTGACCGCATTTCTACTGCCAACAAAACAGCTGGTCAAGCTCTCCATAAATTCCGCAGCTATACCATGTCCGATAAAGTGAGCTGGTGCGTGCTTGCAGTTCCATCACCTGCATGGGCCGCTATGGTCTTCCCGCATTTGCCACAAGAGGAACAGGAGCTTGCCCTGTGGGATGCGATCTTCCGCGCCACTCGCGCAGATATGGATGACCCTGTCCAAGCTTGGCATGACCATCATGCGACACTGAACAGCAAGGTGGATCAGCTCAATGCCAAACAGTACCGCTACCTTCATTACGAAGCTCCTGGTACCAGCCTGACGATTGAGCTTCCTTCCAATCACATTTGGATTGGCGGCGGAAGCGTAAATAAAGACGGTGCCTCCTTCATGGCCAATATGCCGACAGAAGAAGTATTCACCGCGCCATTAAAAGAAGGCGTCAACGGAACCGTTCGCAGCACCAAGCCTTTGAGCTATCATGGGAATTTGATCGAGAATTTTACGCTGACTTTTGAAAAAGGAAGAATTGTCTCGGCAACTGCTGAAAAGGGAGAAGAATCCCTAAAGCAATTAATTGAAACAGATGAAGGCTCGCATTATTTGGGGGAAGTGGCATTGGTTCCTCATCTGTCCCCTATCTCACAATCAGATATCATTTTCTATAACACCCTCTTTGATGAGAATGCGTCCAACCACTTGGCGATCGGTAACGCTTATAGTGTGAATATTGAAGGTGGCGCTGACATGAGCAATGAAGAACTAGCTAGCCGCGGTATCAATATCAGCCTCACTCACGTCGATTTCATGATTGGTTCCGCCGAGATGAACATTGATGGAGAAACAGCTGACGGCAAGCGTGAACCACTCTTCCGCAACGGAAATTGGGCTTGAATCTAACGTGAGAAAGGCATAGCGAGAGGCTGGATTTGTGTCATCACCATGACAAATCCAGCCTCTTTTTTTCTCGGATACAACGGATTTTCGCGGAGCGCTTTCATGAAGGGGAAATAATCGGATACAAGTGTCCCTGCATGGCAAAGGACGCTTTCCCTGTTTCCTCAGAGACCACAACGATCAGCGCATCGCTTTTCTCACTCAAGCCCAAAGCAGCACGATGTCTGGTTCCCAGTTTTTTTTCCCCGACCACAACCTGTGACAATGGCAGTACATTGGCTGCGGAAACGATATGATTTTCCCGAATCAGGACGGCCCCATCATGCAAAGGGCTGCCAGGATAAAAGATCGATTCCAGCAAGGAATGGCTCATCGTGGCCCCAATCGGTATGCCTGCTTGCAACAGCAGATCAAGCGGGTCCTCACGCTCAACGACAATCAATGCTCCTTGGCGCCTTTTGGCCAAGTGCTGCACAGCCTTGGATAAATCCAGATATTTTTCCGTATAGGGTGAGAGATAGCATTGTAAATAAAAGGAGGCTGCTACTGTTTCGAGTCGGCTAAACTTCGTCCGTATTTGATCAAACGTCCCGAGCACACATTCGTTTTCATCTTTTAACGCATGTATGCTCTCATCCAACGTAACGGATATTCCCCTCAGCTCTTGCAGCAATTCAGCCTTCAGCGATGATGTATCACAATTAACTTCCAGCATATGAACCCCTCAATTTCAATTTCTCTTCACGCTTCGTTCTTTGTTTGATTGTTCCCCTCCCAATAGGAAATCATTCTATTTCCTAGATGATAATTCCACTGCAAACCGGACATAGTAAAACACAAATGATCAACAGCTTATGGAGCGAAACCGACATGATAACGGAATGGAATGAGTTTCTTTCCATCGCACAAGACTCGAATGATTTTAAGTATTATCCCCTGCTGAACGAGGAATGTCCTTTTATTATTTCGTACTATCAAACCTTAATAAAAACAGAGCTACTGCAAAAAAATCTCTTGCGCCCCCTTCAAGAACGTATGGATGCAAATGAATGGATCACGGACCTGCGCCACTTTTCCCGCTTTATCTATGTGGAGGATATTGTTTATACAGACGACATACAGACAGTCGTCTCCAAAATCATGACGGGTTACGCTGCCATCCAATCGAAAGACAATCTACAGTTCTTCGCCCTCATCAATCTGTCCAATCCGACCGA
Organism: Brevibacillus sp. DP1.3A; assembly: GCF_013284245.2. NCBI lineage: Bacteria > Bacillati > Bacillota > Bacilli > Caryophanales > Paenibacillaceae > Brevibacillus > Brevibacillus sp. DP1.3A. The sequence continues at coordinate 3,870,038 of NZ_CP085876.1, forward strand.
AGGACTGCGAACTGACAATGACACGGAAAACGAGTTTAGTGTCGTTGGACCAAAGGTAGGCTTTGTTGAAAACATTGATATCAACCTGCATCTCATCCGTCAACAAATCAGCACACCCAAATTAATCATTCGAGAGTTAACCTTAGGGACGCTCTCTCATACGCGCATCGCCGTTGTCTATTTGTCTGGTATTACGAATCCTCAGCACATTGAAACCGTTGAGCAAAGACTACAGACGATCGACTTCGATATTATTTTTGATTCATCACAGCTCGATCAAATCATGAGTGATAATTCGAATACTCCTTTCCCATTGTTTCTGTCTACAGAAAGGATTGACCGGGTCATCTATGCGTTAACTCTCGGACAAATCGTGATTATTTCCGATGCATCTCCGTATGTCATTACAGGTCCAACTACTATTTTTGATTTCTTCATTTCTCCCGAGGATTATTATTTACCGTGGATCTTATCGTCCCTGTTTCGGTTGATTCGCATTTTTGGTGTTCTTTTTTCTATTTTGATGACACCTGCCTATACGGCGGTTCTCACTTTCCATTTGGAAATGATTCCACAAGACATGCTTGCTCCGATTATTTTATCGAGGAAATACGTCCCGTTTCCCCCCGTTTTAGAGGTGCTTTTCTTGGAGCTGACGATCGAGTTCTTGCGAGAAGCAGGTGCCCGGCTCCCGACAAAGGTCGGGCAGACTCTTGGAATCGTAGGTGGAATCGTCATTGGTCAAGCATCTGTAGAAGCAGCCTTGACCAGTAATATATTGCTGATCATCGTTGCTCTGTCGGCGCTCGCCTCTTTCACCACCCCCATTTACAAAATGTCAAATACGATCCGTTTCCTGCGCTTCCCGCTCATTATTTTGTCTGGAATTTGGGGCGGGCTTGGGATTGCCATCGGTCTCATGTTCATGCTGACTCATCTTCTTCAGCTTAAATCGTTAGGAACACCTTACCTGGCTCCGCTTTTCCCTTTTCGCAGACGTAGTTTCGCGGACAGCTTTATTCGCTCTTCCTACAGCAGAACGGCCAGAAGGTCTGCTGTTATGCGCGTCATCTCACAGTGGAGATACGATCCTGACAAGGCCACTCAGAAAAGAGACATTGATGAATAGATGAAGGAGCCATCGAGGAAACCATGATTGCAAAGAGGAAATGGATACTGGTGTTATTGATATGGATCGTGGCTGGCTGCTCTTCGACTCGAATCGTCAGCGAAGTACAACTAATTCATTCACTGGGGCTCGATATCGAAGATCAAAAGATTAAAGGTGCGGCCATCACTCACGTGTACGGAAAGGAAAAGACACAGGTAGAGCTGCTGGAAACAAAAAGCTCGAATTTATTTACGATCCTCCCTGATTTTAATGCCATCACGCCTTCTCAAGTAGAGCTAGGACAATTGCGCTCCGTCATTGTCGGGACAAAATATGCTGAAAACGGAGTGGAAACGCTGGTACATACACTTTGCCGCGATCCCTCTATTGGTTTTCGCCTTCAACTCGGTGTGGCGGAACCAAAGGCATTGACGATTTTGAAGGGCATCCGTCATATGCAAGTCCCTTTTTTCATCTCTGATAGTGTCGCTCAAAACATCAAAACGCTGAATTTGCCCAAGACCAACCTGCATATTTTCTTGTTCAATTTATACGGCGAGGGCCGTGATCCTTACCTTCCCTATTTCGTGATGCATAATGACAGAGTGAAGCTGGATGGTCTCGCGCTTTTTCGCGATGACAAATTCGTGCATCGCATCGATTCGAAAGAGAGCTTTTTGTTAAAAATCATGGTCGAAAAAGCCAAGAGTGGTCAAATTCCATTTGAAGTGACGATAAACAATCGAAAAGAATCCGGACTGTTGAAAAATCTTCATTCCCATGCCGCATTCGCTATCAAGACGTCAGAGCCTGTCCCAAGTATTATGGTAAAGCTCACGGTAAATGGGCAAATCAAAGATTATTCGAAGTGGCTGCAATTATCCAATCCACAAGTCCTAGATCAAATGGAAAAAGAACTTTCCTGGTACCTGCAAAAGGAGGCGACGAGCTTTGTGAAGCATTTACAGAAGCTTGAAGTTGACCCGGTTGGATTTGGTGATTTGGTTCGTAGTCGAAGCGCTTCGTGGAACTACTCGCACTTCAAAAAGATTTATCCAGAGATGAAAATCGCAGTGACAGCTTCGGTTAAGCTGGAGCAAACAGGTGAGTAATGAATAACCAGGAGGGATCAGGTGAGTACTTCCATTCGGGAAAGCGCTATGGTTTCACCTTTTTTTGTATTCTTTCTCGTGCATGCCAATATCGTGGGGGTCGGGATACTAGGGTTTCAACGGACAATCGTAGCCCATGCCGGATACGATGCCTGGATCTCCCTTCTACTTGCCGGAGCAAGCATCCATCTCATTGTTTGGATGCTCTATTCCATGTTGAATGCGGGCAGCCATGATTTGTTCTCCCTTCACGAGCTCTGCTTTGGAAAATGGCTAGGCAAGTTGATGAGCTTAGTCGTATTGATCTACGTCTGGATGGCTGCTTTTCTCATCTTGCGTTCTTACGTCAGTATTGTGAAGCAATTTATTTTCCCTCTCATGCATACCTGGAGCACGACGCTGATTATCTTGGTCCTCATTCTGTACATTGTCGCTGGTGGTTTTCGCACGGTTACGGGCGTCTGCTTTTTCGGTGTGGTGATTCCGGCGATTTTGATGCTTCCTTTGTTTTTATTCCCATTCGAGTACGCTCACCCGAATAACTTGTTCCCGATGTTTTCGCATAACCTCCCCTCCTTATTCGCGTCTGCCAAAGACGCTGTCATCAATTATATGGGCTTTGAATTACTGTTCTTCTACTACCCATTTATCAAACGAGCAGCTCACTCGCAAAAATGGGCCCACGCTGGCGTTCTTTTCAGCACGCTCCTGTATGTAGCCGTCGCTATCGTGACATTCCTCATGTTTAGCCATGGTGAACTGGATAAGATTATTTGGCCGACCTTGACCATGCTCAAAATCGTAGAAATTCCGATTTTGCAGCGATTGGAGTTCATTGTGATATCTCTTTGGCTCTTCGTGATTTTGCCAAACATTTGTCTCAATCTATGGGGGGTTACCCGAGGAATGAAACAGATATTTGGCATCAGTCAAATCCGGGCCCTTTTGCTTATCCTAGTATCATTGGCAATGGGTTCCTATCTGCTCGAAGGTACCACTCCTTTGCTCTTGGCACTCGATTTTTATGGGAAAGTTAGTCTCGTTTTCATTTATGGCTATATTCCGCTGTTGTTCTTGCTCTTCCTCCTCTGGGGAAAAAAACGAAGTACCGCACGATACCAGACTCCTGGGGCGGAAACAGAAAAAGCCCGATAGATGTCTATCGAGCAAATCGTGCTGCGATTGTAATGCCTGCTCCTGCCAAAGCTTCTCGGATGCTCTGCGCGAATTCCAACGCATGAGCACCGTCGCCGTGAATACAAATCGAATCTGCCTGAATCGGGATATCCACGCCTTTCTGGGTCAGGACGAGTCCCTCGCTTACCATACGAATGACTTGCTGTTGGGATTGCTGTTGGTCCGTAATCATCGCATTCAGCTGACTGCGCGGTGTCAGCGTACCATCCTGCTGATACGTACGGTCGGCAAACACTTCGTGCGCCGTAGCAAGACCGATTTTTTCCCCTGCACGTGTCAACTCACTTCCCGCCAAGCCATACAACACCAGTTCCGGATTTACTTTGTAGATGGCCAATGCGATAGACTCGGCCAGAGCGGGTCTTGTGGCTGCCATATTGTACAAGGCTCCATGAGGCTTCACATGATGCATGACGCCCCCTTCTGCCCGTACAAACGCTTGCAGGGCGCCGATTTGGTACACGACTAAATCGTACGCCTCTTCAGGGGAAATCTCCATGTTGCGGCGACCGAAGCCGACCAAATCGGCGAATCCGGGATGGGCACCGATTGCCACACCTGCCTCCAAAGCCATTTGCACCGTTTTCCTCATCGTTCCTGGGTCACCAGCATGGAAACCACAAGCGACATTTGCCGAGCTGACATAGCGAAGGATGGCTTGGTCATTTCCAATCCGGTAAGCGCCAAAGCTCTCTCCCATATCACAGTTTAGATCTACGCTCTTCATGTTTTACCTCCTCCCTACAGTCAGTTCCATTCCCAACTTGATCTCATTCATGGTTCGTTCTCGTTCGTACAGCGCCCGCTGCGCATCATGTAGAGAAATTTCCTGAAAACGCATCGTTTCTCCCGGTCGCAACTGAGCGATGATCGGCAAATCGACAGTCGCCACATAACCGATCTTGGGATATCCGCCGATTGTTTGTCTGTCTGCCATCAGGATGATCGGCTGACCGTCTGGGGGAACCTGAATTGTTCCCATCGTAACAGCAGCAGAAATCAGCTCAAGTGGAGATGTGAGGGCAAGAGTCGGTCCCGTCAAGCGATACCCCATCCGATCTGATTGAGGAGATACTTGAAAAGCCTGTTCGAAAAAGCTTTGACGGCTTTCTGATGTAAAATCATCGAACTGATCGCCACGAATGACCCGGACTATCGCTTCCCGACTTTTTGTCACGTAACCGAAAGGAATAAACCAATTCGTATTGGAAAAAGCAGCGCCTCGTGCTTTTTGTTCCAATTGCTTTGCGAGATACAAACTGAACGAGCTTTGTGGGTTGTGTTCGAGTCTATCACCTGCTTGCAGCATTCTACCTGCCAATCCCCCGAATCCCGCTCGCAGATTCGTGCTGCGACTTCCCATCACGATCGGCACATCCCATCCACCAGCAACGGCGAGATAGGCACGACAGCCTTGTTTCGCGTGGCCAAACTGCAACATGCTTCCACTCTTTACCCAGACCGCTCGATTGGACTTGATTGGATTCTTGTTGATAGTCGGACTGAGATCGCCACCACAGATCGCAACCAGCATGTCCTTTTGAAACAAGAGTGTCGGTCCCTTCATGGTCAACTCTAGTACTGCCTCATCGCGATGATTGCCGACCAGCATATTAGCCATCTGTAAGGCGAGCGTGTCCATCGCACCACCTACATTGACTCCGTGTCGTTGATACCCGTACCTGCCCCTATCTTGCACGGTTGTACAAAGCCCTGGCGAAACAACCTCTATGCTCATGGAAACACCTTCTTCCCAGCCTCATACTCCTGCTCGGAGATTGGATGAAAACGAACTTTGTCTCCAGCACGCAAAAGACTCGGCTGACTCTCGTTTGGTTGAAATAAGCTGAGTGGTGTTCTTCCGATAATTTGCCATCCGCCTGGTGTCTCGACTGAGTATATACCCGTTTGCGATCCGCCAATTCCTACGCTGCCTTTCGGAATCGAGAGGCGCGGTGAGGAGCGACGTGGGGTCGCCAACCGTTCATCCATTCCACCGAGATACGGAAAACCGGGAGCAAATCCGATCATATAGACCAAATATTCGGCAGAGGAATGAATCGCAATGACTTCCTCTCGTGTGAGACTGTTCTGTTGCGCGACGATGTCCAAATCTGGTCCAAAGCTTCCGCCATAGCAAACCGGAATCTCAACAAGCCTAGACTCTGCCTTGCATGTGACAGTGAGCGTTTGGAACATTTGGTCAAGGATTGCGAGAACACTCTCATAAGGCATCAGGTCGTGGGGAGACTGCTGTGCAAGAATGATCGGATCATAATAGACCGTAACAGTGGTAAAACCGGGGACGATCTCCAGCATTCCCGGAAAAGGATTCTCCTGAAGATAATCCGTGAACATAACGACAATCTCATGCGTCCTTTGATCAATCACATCCCCTAGCTTGACAATCACACCCGAATCGCTAAGTGGAGAAAATTCATAGTTCTTCATTCGTTTCCCCTCTTGATCAACTGATTTGTCCGCCACCCACAACCATATCCTGCTCATGCGCAATCGTTGCCTCGATCGCAATTTGCAACCCTTTCACAATCGTTTCCAGCGCCATGCTTGGCTGTTCTGCCTGCTTTGCAGCCTGCTCGGGCAAGTATGGAATATGGATGAATCCCCCGCGTGTTGATGCGTGATTTTCGGCTAGATAGTGCATCAATCCATAAAAAAGATGATTGCACACATATGTTCCGGCCGTTTGTGACACGGATGCAGGTACCCCTTGCGTTCTTAATTCATGGACGATGGCCTTGATAGGCAAGGTAGACCAGTACGCAACAGGTCCATTTTCCCGAATCGGCGTGTCAATGGGTTGATTTCCTTCATTGTCTGGAATACGAGCATCGTTCACATTAATTGCGACGCGCTCCACCGCAATATCGACACGTCCGCCTGCTTGTCCAATGCAAATCACGATGTCCGGCTTGGTTTCCTCAATCGCTGAATAAAGCTGTTCGATCGACTTATCAAAAACAGTAGGGATTTGACGTAATTCCACTTGATAATGCGCAGACTCGATCTTTCCTAGCTTTTTTACGGACTCCCATGCTGGATTGACAGACTCACCCCCAAAAGGATCAAAACCTGTTACAAGAATCGTTTTCATGTCGTACTCCTCCTATTTGCCTGTGATTGCTTCCGTATATCCCAGCTGGCTCATGATGCTTTTCGCCGCCGCTTTCGTCTCCTGGATCAAATATCCCAATCGCTCCTCCGTAAAACGTGAAGTGGCGCCAGCTAAGCTCAAGCCAGCAATAACTTGTCCCGTAAAATCACGAATGGGGACTGCCAAAGCCGCAGAATCCGGTTCCAGTTCACCGTAGCTCACGGTGTAACCCCTCTCACGCGCATCGTGTATCCATTTCCACAACAGTTGCTCATCTGTATTGGTACCTGGAGCGATCTTCTTCCATTCAACCCGCTTCAAGAAAGCGGTAATTTCCTCATCTGGCATGAATGATAACAAAATCCGCGGGCACGCTCCGGCATACAGCGGCGCCCTTCGCCCTACCTGGGTATATACCCGCACGTAGCCACGTGTATCAACTTTTTCAATGTAAACTCCTTCATCTTGATCCCGAATAATCAAATTAACGGCTTCCTCGACGTTATCACGTAATTGCAGCATGTACGGAAGCGCAATTTTTCTGATCTCCAATCGCTGTGCCACGATGTTTCCAAATTCGAGCAGCTTCAAGCCCAATTGGTACTTGGGTGGTTGATGGTTCGCTGTTTTGGAGATGAAACCACGCATTTCAAGGGTCTGGATGATCCGAAATACCGTGCTTTTCGGCATTTGCGACAATTCCACGAGTTCCGCCAGACTCAATTCAGTGTTGTCGATGAAGTACTCTAAAAACTCCAGTGTTTTCAACACACTTCGGTTTGCTGTTTTTTCCATTTTTCATCACCACTTTGTCGTCCCAAAATACGGAATGGTATTTTGTATTTTGGTATAAAGTAATCGTAAAATAATTCTGTCATCGTGGTCAATACATTTTTAACCCCCTTCTCGCCGTTCAACTTACGGGAAAAGGGGGCTCAGCTCGTTGGCTAATGAATATTCTTTTTCTTAAACCGTCCACCAGAAACATCATGAATATGACCGATTGCCAAAAATGCAGAGGAATCGATTTCCTCCACGATGGATTTCAGCTTCGCTTCTTCCAATCGGGTGATGACACAGAAGATGACTTTTTTGACATCTCCGGAGTAGCCACCTTCTCCATTCAAATAGGTAATCCCCCGCCCCAGTCTCGCGGTTAACGCATCGCCAATTTCGACTGGATAATCACTGATGATCCATACTGATCTTGATTGCTCGAGTCCGACCATGGTAATATCGATCATTTTATAAGCGATGTAGTAAGCAATTAACGAGTACATGGCCCGGTCCCACCCAAAAATGAAGCCGGCACTGCCTAAAATAAAAATGTTAAAAAACATGACCATTTCGCCGACCGAAAACGGACTTTTCCTCGTCATCAGGATCGCAACAATTTCCGTTCCATCCAAGGAACCGCCCGCGCGAATGACGAGTCCCACTCCGATTCCGATGATAATCCCACCAAAAACCGCCGAGAGAAGCAAATCGTCCGTCAAGCTAGGGACATGATGGAGGTAGCTCGTTCCCAACGACATCACGACGACACCGAACAGCGTAGAGATGGCAAATGTCTTGCCAATTTGCTTGTAGCCAATAAGTAAAAAGGGCAGGTTCAGCAGGAATAAAAATAATCCGAGTGGGCCTCCTGTCAGCTTTGAGGCCATAATGGAAACACCGGTTACACCGCCGTCAATGATGTTGTTTGGGACCAGAAAGATTTCCAGTCCGACTGCCACCAACAAAGCTCCAATGATGATTACGAGAGCTCTTATTACGATCCTTCTTTTTTTCGTCCGCTTATGAGTGATCGGAGCAATTGCTTTTGCATCCATTTTGATCATCCTTAGCCGTTTTTTCTTACCACTTCATCATTCCCTGGTAGCAAAAAAAATAGCCAGCCAGGATTTCTCCCAGCCGACTCTTCATCATCCTTTAGCCCCAAACGGCAATGGAAATAATGCCAATCGTGATCATCAAAGACATGGACAGACGCCATACGCGTTGTCGCTCCTTTAACAAGAAGACCCCGAGCAGCGTACCAAAAACCGTACTTACCTCACGAATGGGCGCAATAGCTGCCAGTGGTGCCAATGTCATGGCAAACAAAAACAACAAATACGAGCCTGGTGAAAGGACGGCACCGAGTACAATCGTTCGCCAGTTTTTTTGCCACTCACGGCGGATGAGTCCCTTCTTCCAAACAAAGCCCCCCGCGACAATCAGACAGGCAAAGTTCGTTATTTCCAATAAAGCGAATGGAGATAATTGTTGTACGATTTGCTTGTCGGTTAACGTGTACCCTGTAATGCATAGTCCAACAGCAAAAGCGTATCGCAGGGCAAGCGGATTCACTGGTTGAGCCTGACGATCTGTGCCAATCATTCCACTAATGGCGAAGACTCCGATCACGATGCAAATGACCCCTAGCCATCCCGGTACAGATAAATACTCTTGAAAGAAAATCGCGCTAAAAAACGGAATGAGAAGCGTCCCCGTCCCCCTCATGATGGGGTAAACCTGCGAGATATCCCCGTATGTATACGCCTTTGAAATCAATAAGGTATAGCATCCTTGAAAGAAAAAGGACATAAACAGAAAAAGAACCAAAGACCATGTCAGTTGTACGTGCATCAATTCCCAAATGAGAACAGGCAACAGGATCACGGTTGTCGGCAATGTAATCAACCAAAGAAACGCCATTTTGTTCTCACTTTTTTTCGTGAACAGGTTCCAGACTGCGTGCGCAAGGCCAGACGATAGTACGAGCAGAATCGAAATCGATAGCATGTGTTCCCCTTCTCTCTCTTGTTGCACAAATACAACTAAAGACAATAAAACACATTGCGTTTAGTTGCTTTTCATTCGACGTGTACAGTATACACCCAGTCCCCACAAAAATTAAGCATTGTTTCTGCTTATGGCCCAAACCATTTTATTGATGCTGCGAACACACGCATCTTTTTCCATTCTCAGCATTTTGGGTTATAATGGAGGGATGACACTTCGTTCGGAGGATCTGACTACATGTTGCAAAGAGAGTTGACTCGGGAACAAGCGATACAGGTAGGCGAGCAAATCCTAATTGCCGTCGAAGGACACATCATTGAACGGGGCTATACGTACTTTTCTGATGGCGTCGTCTTCAATACACGCGTAGAACAAGGCCAATATTTGACGAGTGATGTTCAAGGTTCCGAGGTGTATCATGTTCGCCTCGATATGGAAACGGTTCAAAACAGTACCTGTACCTGCCCTTATTCGCGCATTTGTAAGCATATTGCGGCTACTTTTTTTCAGATGTACAGTGTGTTCGAGAATCCTCGTACATTTTTGACCCGCTCCCAACAACCAAGACGAGCTACTTTTTCTCCTCATCTGCTGATTCCTGCTTATAAATATAGCCATACCGCTCTTTCTCAGCAGGATACAGCGTCTGTTTCCTCTCCGCTTACCGCGAACAGCTCCGTCAAAGAATGGTGGGCATTTTTTGAGAGCTGGACACGCAACCTGTTTGCGGCCATGGAATCGTATCGAGCTTCCTCTGAGTTATTATCGAGCTATCAAAATGTGCTGAGTGTTGCTGCCTCGTGGCCGAAGGATCGGGCACAACTCTTTGTCATTCATGCTAATCTGTTTCATCTCATGAAGCTTACACAATACGTCAAAACGTACCGCCAATCATACTGGTTCCTGGATTTGGTTCAGACAGCCGAGCGGCTATTGGATCAATTAGAAGGGACGTTGTACTTCGCAGATATCCCTGCTCTCTTGACTCACCATCAGGATGCCATCGTAGATACACTTCAACTGACAAAGGAATTGAAAGAAAACGAAGCCACTTCCCTCTACTGGATATTCGCCTATCAAATGTTGTGGTGGATGCTATTGAAGAAGCCGGAGTGGATGCAAGAGGAGATCCATGTGCTGGATCAGCTTATCAACGATGAAAACAGCTCTGCCGCCGAAAAGGAAAAAGGGCTGCTGCTCCGTGCCCACTTTCATGTGATGGAAAAGGAGGACGAAGCTGCTCTACAAATCTGGAAAAGAATGAGCCGTTTGAACCTCTCCTTCTACTTGTCCTATATGAAATCATTCGCTCGCGATGGAGACTGGCAGCGATTTCTCGATTGGACTGCTGCGTTGACGTCCTTAATCGGTCAAGCCGAGACACAGCAATACCGACTCGTTATCTCCATTTGGCAGGAAGCGATGGAGCAAGTGGGACGATCAGCCGAGTGCGGCGCCAAGTTGAAGCAGTTCTTACCGAGCAGTTATCACGAATATGCCGCCTATTTATATGAAGAACGACAGTTTCAGCAATGGATTGATTTGCAAATGTCGTTTCAAGTGCCCATGGCAGATATTTCGATCGTGCAGGTGAAAGAAATCGAGGAAGCCGAGCCAACTCTGCTCTTCCCTTTTTATTTGCGTGAGGTGAACAGACTCATTGCGGAACGTAACCGAACGGCCTACAAAGAAGCGATCAAACTCATGAAAAAGGTAAGGACGATTTACAACAGAGCAAACCAAGATACGCGCTGGGAACGATACGTGGATCAATTATCTGCCAAACATAATCGATTACGTGCTTTTCAAGAAGAGCTAAGGAGAGGAAATTTCAACTTATGAATACCGTCACTACATTGGTTCTAGACGGAGAGCTTTTGGCAGACGGACAATTCTTGATTACTGGCAAAGACACGCAAGGAGCAGTGGTCGATCCAGAAGAATTGGCAGGAACACTGTTTGCGTGGGATGAGTCATCCTATTACGGAACCTTCCTGGACAAAAACGAGCAAGGCGTACTGCTCAGTCCTGCCAAGGCCCTCTCCTTTTTCGTCTCCCCCCAGTGGCTTTTGCATCGGATCTATTCATCCAGCACGCCATTTGAACAATTTACGCATGTAGCGAAAATGATCCGGGATACGCTCGCACAAGGCTCTATTGCCCCTGATTTTTCTTCTTGGAAAAAAGGACAAATAGGCTGGAGAGCCCTGCATACTCCCGGCGATTTTCCGGAGTACGGACACAAGTGGCTTTCGCTCGTCGTGGAGGAATCCTCACAAGGCACTGGTGAGATTGGACGAAAGTGGGAGCAGCTATTGACGCAATACCCGGCTCTGTACGTCATGGGCGCCGAGCTTTCTCCACACCTTCAGGAACAGGAATGGTTGCAATCGATAGGCTGGCTGCCAGATACGACACCGTTTCGCACATGCTTGCAAATCGTCGAGGCCGAGGAGCATCCCAATGACTGGCAACTCCAAGTGTATTTGCAGAATCGTGAAGAGCCAGATCAGTTATTTCTCATTGAGCCACACCAGTTGACGGCTGAGGGAGTAGCCACTGCTCGCATCCCAGCTGACTGGCGTGAGCACTGGAATCGTTTTCTCACGGACCTAGCGAAATGTAAAGAGATTCTCCCGTGGCAAAAAGACACTCGGGAGAATCAAAGCCGTTTTCTCACCCGATTGACGAACGAGCAAGCATGGATCTTTTTGACGTCGAGCAGTTTGCAGTTGGTGCAAGCCGGTATTCACGTCTTTCTGCCAGCATGGTGGGAACAAGTACGCCGGGTAAAACCGAAGCTAAAAGCCAAGATTACAACCTCTGTCGGGGCTAGCAGACAGTCCTTCCTAGGTGTCTCCCAGCTCATGGATTTTGAATGGAAGCTCGCCTTGGGACCTGTGGAGCTCAGCGAAGAGGAATTTGAGGAACTCATTAAACAAAAGCAGCGTCTACTGAAAATTCGTGGGCATTGGGTACAATTGACGCCCGATCTATTCTTGCAGCTGCAGGAAGCGCTCAAGAAAAACCAAGCGAAAAACGGCATGTCCCTACGTGACGTCATGAGAATGCACATCGCCCCTCCTGTGGAAGTTGAGGAGCTACCCGATGATGAGTTCGATTTCGACACTTCTCTAACGGTTGAAGTTCAGCTAAACCAACATTTGCGAGAGCTGTTGAATCAATTGCAAGAAACGAAGCGCATCCCGATTATGGAGCAGCCATCTCCTTTTCACGGGACGTTGCGAAATTATCAGCTGGAGGGCAGTTCGTGGCTGTTCTTTTTACGCCGCTTTGGGTTGGGAGCTTGTCTGGCCGATGACATGGGATTGGGGAAAACGGTTCAATTTATTACGTACCTGCTTCATGTCAAACAACATGGCCCAGCCAGTACTCCTTCTCTATTAATCTGTCCGACCTCCGTCATAGGCAACTGGCAAAAAGAGCTGAAGCGCTTCGCCCCCTCTCTTCAAGTAATGATTCACTATGGCAATGATCGTCAAAAGAAGGAGGCGTTCTTGCCAGCGATCAAAGGAGCAGATCTCGTGATTACCTCCTATGCCCTGTCGCATTTGGATGAGCAGGAGCTAGGAATGGTTACATGGGATACGATTTGTCTCGACGAGGCGCAAAATATTAAAAACGCCTATACAAAGCAAGCATCTGCTGTGCGCGATTTGAAAGCATGGCACCGGATCGCTCTTACAGGCACTCCGATCGAAAATCGTCTGAGTGAGCTCTGGTCCATTTTTGATTTCTTGAATCCTGGCTACCTGGGAAGTCTCGGGGAATTTACCCAGCGTTTTGTCCATCCCATCGAACGCGACCAAGACCAGCACCTCATCAATCAGGTGCAACGACTCATTCAGCCTTTCCTGCTCCGTCGCGTGAAAACCGATCCGAACATTCAGCTCGACTTGCCAGACAAGAATGAGAGCAAGGAATATGTACCGCTGACTACCGAGCAAGGCGCACTTTATGAGACAGCGATTCAAGATATGTTTGATCGAATGGAAAAAGCCTCTCCTATGGAGCGGCGCGGTCTGATTCTGACGACATTGACACGTCTCAAACAATTGTGTGACCACCCTGCCCTCATTTTGAATGAAATCTCAACAGCAGATGAAGCCAGTCGCTCGCACAAATTGGAAAGGCTGCTGGAATTGGTGGAGGATATTCGCCAAAAGAAAGAGCGTTGTCTGATATTTACCCAATACATCGAAATGGGCAATTTGCTCCAACGGGTGCTGACGCGAGAAGGCTATGGACCTGTCTACTTCCTAAATGGGTCCACGAAGAAAGAAAAACGCGATGAGATGATCGCTCGTTTTCAAGACTCTACACTTCCAGATCATGAACGCGGGGCCGTCTTCATTCTTTCCTTGCGCGCGGGTGGAACCGGCTTGAACTTGACGGAAGCCAACCACGTCATTCACGTAGATCGCTGGTGGAATCCTGCGGTAGAAAATCAGGCCACTGACCGTGCTCATCGCATAGGACAGCAGCGCAATGTTCACGTCTACAAATTCATCTCGCTCGGGACAATTGAGGAACGCATTGATGAAATGATGGAGAGAAAGCTATCGTTGAGCCAGCAAATTGTCGGGACGGGCGAAAGCTGGATCACCGAGCTATCTACGGAAGAGCTGCGGGACTTGTTCACCCTGCGCCATGATTGGCTAGACACGAAAGGATAGATGGAGAATGGAGCCAGTGCAACAAAACGACAGCAATTCCACTATGCGCCGCCCTACAGAAGAGCCCAAGCTGCCCGAGGCATGGCTGCGTTTTTTGGAAGCTGTTCAAGAACAATTTTCCGATAACCAACCAAAGAAAGAGTAAGTATGAAAAACCCAAGGCCTGATCACGTTATGGATCTAGCCTTGGGTTTGATTTTTCTAGTGGAAAGGAAACCTCCACTGTCGTCCCTTTATTCGGGGTACTCGAAAAATGGATATACCCATCGTGTGCTTGAATGATTTTATAACAAATCATGAGTCCTAGCCCGGTCCCCTTCTCTTTCGTGCTATAAAAAGGCTCCCCTAATCGTTTCAACCGTTCTTCCGCCATACCGCAGCCTTGATCAATGATTCTTATCATCACTTGCTCGTTTTCTTTACGCCAAGCCACGATTTGAATCGTCCCACCATCTTGCATCGAGTCAACAGCGTTTGACAGAAGATTCATGAAAAGCTGCTGAATTTGATTCTGATCGCACAAAATCGTGGTCCCTTCCACTTCCTTGACATCCAGCACCAGATGATGACGCTCTAGCTTTACTTGCATCAATCGAGTAACCTCTCGCAGCAAATTCACTAGATTTTTTGGTTCGCACGGTTCTGTGCATTCTCTTGATAGAAAGACGTATTCTCGCAGGACACTCTCTAATTGATGAAATTCAGCCTGCATAATATCAAAGTATTCCCTCTTCCATTGGTCTCGACGGAGCAATTGTACGAAGCCTTTGATGGAAGTTACCGGGTTTCGTATTTCGTGCGCAACCCCGGCCGCCATTTGCCCAATGACGGATAGCTTGTCTATCTTTTGTAAAAACTCTTCTGTTTTCACGTGCTTCGTGTGATTTCGAATGATAAATATGACTTGATTCGGCTCATGTTCTTCATGAATCACCGGGGTGCCTTTTGCCTCCAGCGTGATCTTTTTGCCATTCCGGTCCGGGCAAGTAAATGTAATGAGACGAGGCTGCTTCTCCACCGTGATCTGACGAATCGTTTGCATAACAAGCCTACCCGTTTCCAGGGGCAGGACAGCTAGTAGGTGACGATTCACAACTTCATCAGGAGCGATCTCCAGAACGGATTGAACGGATGGTGAAATATACGTAATGATCCCCTGACTATTGATGATCACGATAATATCAGACAAGTTTTCTGCAATCAATCGATAGGGCGATTCGCTCACACGTTCTGCTTCTTGTGCTTTTTTCAGCTCAGTAATGTCGACACAAGAAGCAATGACTTCTTTCACACGACCATCGGAAAAGATCGGACGAAAAGCAGCCAGATAGCGAATCCCATTGACACTGCCTTCGTAAAACACGTTTTGCTCCCCGCTCCACGCTCGCTCATACGATTCCATTTTGCGTGGAATCTCTTCAGCCGGGATCATATTCAGCAAATCTTGTCCAATCACTTGTTCCGGTGTCATCCCCATGCGAAAAAGCATCTCTCCTTCGCACAGCGTATGAATGAATGCATCTCCCTGTTTCCGAAAAGCAAATGTCATTCCTTGTTGCTTGCGAAGAACGTCCCCTCGCTCACTCTGATCCACTTCGTATGTATCAAAAGCTCGGTGCTGTTCACCATTGAGTAGTAAAAATGCACTGTTCCTAAACCTTTCCTCACGCTTCAACACACGAGCAAAATCATCGGCAGGCATGGGCTCACTAAACCAAAATCCTTGAGCAGAATCACAACCAAGCTGCCAAAGAAAATCCAATTGCTCTTGCGTCTCTACACCTTCTGCCGTTACTTGCACGCCCAGACTTCGTGCCATCGCCATGACGGTTTTGATGACGGTCGCCTGTGTGACATCGCTCATGCATTCCCTTACACAGGATTGATCGATTTTTAGTTTGTTCATAGCAAAGCGGGATAGATGTTGAATGCTGCTATAGCCCTTCCCAAAATCATCCAAGCTGATTTTTACCCCGATTCTTTTTAGTTCTGCTAAAATCTCGATGGTACGTTCCCCATCTCTGGCAGAATCCTCGGTAAATTCCAGCTCCAAATAGTGAGGCTGCAGGTTCGTTTCGTCTAAGATCGCTTGAATCCTGCTACCCAACTGGTCCGATTCCAAGGTATAGGATGACAGATTCACGCATGTCACAAGAGGTAGTAGTCCGGCGTCCTGCCAAGCTTTGTTCTGCTTGCAAGCCGTTCTGATCACCCATTCCTCTACCAAAAGAATCAAACCACTCATTTCTGCTAACAAAAATATCCAATCCGGGGGCAGTAGCCCTCTTTGCTGATGGTTCCATCTTACCAGAGCTTCTGCTCCGATTATTTTGCCTGTTCTCAGGTCGTAGAGTGGTTGATAATACAGGCTAAGCTGTTGATTGACAACCGCTTGATGAAAATCTCGAACGTAGCGATCCAGTTCCTTTTGGTTCATTGTCTGTATACGAACCACGCCTTCCTGGAAATCATTCTGATTTTTCCAACTTTACCCCTGACTCTACTTTATAGGAAGAGGCTAGCACATGTCCATACGTCTACAGTGTATAGAAAAAACCCTCCACAAAGGGAGGGTCAGCTACGCGCGAATTCTCATCAGAGCGCGCTCTTCTTCTTTTATCCGCGGACAGGTATAGCAATACTTTTGCTCCCCCGTCTTATAGTACAAACAGCATTGATTCTTGATGCTCACTTTCGCTTGGGGATCACGCATATCCTCGATCCAGCGCACTTTGACACGAAATGGATTTTTTTGCAATCCAAAGCTCTCGCCTTCCAGCTGATTACAGAGGACATCGTAATCAGCCTTCACTTGTTGCTTGATGCTATCCTGTTCTACCAACGCCACAAAAGCATCCGTATAGTAATTGAACTTGGTCGGGAACTGTCCCCAGAGCATCGCTTCGGGGTTTTCTGTTACCTTTGCAAGAGTCGTGAGCAATGGGTGCAGGAAGTCTTGGAAATACGCACGATAGCATTCCTTCAGCCAGATTGCGCGCTCTGCTTCGCTGGTAGGCGCTTCTACGATCTCATACGCTGGGATCACAAAGACGAATTGCGGGTAATCATCCTCGTAAAACAATTCTATCGTCATATTATCCAGCGTCATGGTTAGTGCACGGTTCCAGACAGAAATCATGTACGAAAGACCGAGAGAAGGGCTCGTGAGCCAACTGCTGATGTAAGTACCAGCAGCAGTCAGCTCATGTGCCTTGATTAGCGGAGCATAGATTTGTACGAGCTCATTCATATGTGTCGGGTCTACCAAATCTCTTGCCTTCATCGAAAATAAGGCATTGGGTCTCGGTTTTGAAGAAATATCAAACCGTTGTGCGATAAAATCGTCATCCCATTCTTGCATCACGATCTCACCTCTCTACTCATTATCAAGAAAAAACGCTGTTTGACTGGTCGAGGTACGTGCCAAACTGTGCTTTATGCAATCTGCTATAGATGCCTTCACGAGCCAAGAGCTGATCATGACTACCTTGCTCCGTAATGCCTTGTTCCGTTACAACGATGATTCGATCTGCATTTTTAATGGTAGCCAATCTGTGGGCGATCACCAATGTCGTACGGCCTTTGGACAATTCCTGCAAGGACTGCTGGATTGCCGCCTCCGTTTCGGTATCGAGTGCAGAGGTAGCTTCATCCAAAATCAGGATCGGCGGGTTTTTCAAGAACATGCGCGCAATCGCCAGTCTTTGTTTTTGACCACCAGACAATTTGACTCCGCGTTCACCAATGATCGTCTCCAGACCAGCAGGCTGAGAACGGATAAACTCTTCTAGTTTAGCCAGACGCGCTGCCTCCCAGATTTCTTCCTCAGAAGCGTTTAGTTTTCCGTACACGATATTTTCGCGAATCGTCCCTGAAAAGAGGAACACATCTTGCTGAACGATCCCGATTTGGCTGCGCAATGACGCTAACGTGATATCGCGAATATCCATTCCGTCAATGGTGATGCTGCCCCCGTCGATCTCATAAAATCTCGGCAAGAGGCTGCACAACGTGGTTTTTCCTGCTCCAGACGGGCCTACAAACGCAATGGTCTCGCCCGCCCGGATGTTCAAATCAATGTTTTGCAAAACAGAAGACTCTTGGTCGTAGCTAAACGAAACATTCTTGTACGAGATATCGCCCTTCAACGACTCTACCTGGATCGCATCTGGAGCATCCGCAATATCCGGTGCTGTGTCCATGATTTCGATGTAGCGCTTGAAGCCAGCAATCCCTTTTGGATAGCTCTCAATAATCGCATTAATTTTCTCCAATGGACGGAAAAATACATTCGTTAACAGCAAGAAAGCGACAAATTCACCGTAAGTCAGTGCACCTTGAATAACAAACCAGCTGCCGCAAATCAGGACAAACAAATTGACTAAACGCATCAGCACGTAACTGACGGAAATATTTTGGGCCATGATTTTGTAGGACAACAGCTTGGTAATCCGAAAACGCTGGTTGTTCTCTGCGAATCTTTTGTTTTCAAATTGCTCGTTGGCAAAAGCTTGTACGACACGCATTCCGCCTACGTTGTCCTCAACACGTGCGTTGAAATCCGCCATGTCGCCGTACAAACGATGGAACGCTCTCGTCATTTTACCGTTGAAGTGAACAACGAAGAATATCAAGATCGGAATCACCAAGAACGTAAGTAGCGCCATTTCTTCATTAATATTGAACATCAAAAGAAAAGCACCGATCAGCGTCATCACTGCGATAAACAAATCTTCCGGACCGTGGTGAGCGACCTCCCCGATCTCCATCAAGTCATTCGTTAGGCGAGATAGCAGATGCCCTGTCTTGGTATTATCGAAAAAGCGGAAAGAGAGCTTTTGAATATGGTCGTACAGCTTCTTCCGCATATCTGTCTCGATATTAATTCCAAGCATATGTCCCCAGTACGTAACGACATAGTTCATACCGGAGTTAAGACCATACAAAGCCAAAAGTCCAATGCACGCCCACACGATCATGTTCCAATCCTTGCTTGGAAGTAGTTGATCGACAACCATGTTCACTGCAAGCGGAAATCCCAACTCCAACAAGGCAACGAATACTGCACACGCGAAGTCGAGGATGAATAATCCACGATAAGGCCGATAGTAAGAAAAAAATCTGCGAAGCATTGAAGCAGCAACTCCTCTCTCTCAAGAACAACATCAATCAAGTATTTGATTTTGAAAATCATTTTCATTATATATGGATTTGTCTTTTATATCGATGATTTATTGGAATTTTTTTCTTCGCGGAGCACATTGGCAGAAAAAAAACGGTTCGAACCTCCTTATCCATCAAGGAATGAGAGGCTCGAACCGGAATTTCACTCAGCGTAAATCTTGATAAGCAGGCACCCCACCCGCCCCTTTGGCAGAAAGGATCGCATTGACGACCGCTTCCGCCAGCACTTCTACACTCAGCGTCCCGACGAGATTAACCGAAGCATCCACGCCCCCTGTTGCAATGGCAAAAATCGTGTCTCCATCACTCATCGTGTGAACCGGATGAATCGTCTTTGCGAGTCCATTATGCGCCATTTGCGCGACTTTATTCGCCTGTACTTTATTCAAATTCGCGTTGCTCGCAACCACTGCGATGGTAGTGTTCGTCCCTGCTGGAACCGGGGGAGTTGCCGCATCGATCATCCAGGACAGGCTATCGCGGATATTGCCATCCTCTCCCCTCGCTCCTGCCAAAATTTCTCCTGTGGAGGGTAACCGCACTTCTCCGACGGCATTCACCGCTACGATTGCACCTACGACGAGACCATTTGGCAGGCGGCGAGATGCTGTTCCAAGCCCACCCTTCATCGCTCGCTTCATCCCTGCCATTTTTCCAACTGTCGCACCCGTCCCCGCCCCGACATTTCCTTGCTGGACTGGCAGTTTGCTGGCAAGTCGCGCAGCCTCGTAGCCCATTTGTTGATCCGGACGGATTTTGGCACTGCCAATTGATAAATCAAAAATAACCGCAGCTGGAATGATGGGGACGACGCCCACCCCGACATTGTAGCCTTGGCCCTGTTCTTCCATATAACGCATGACACCACTTGCCGCATCCAAGCCATAGGCACTGCCCCCTGTTAAAACGATAGCATTGACCTCCTGGACAGAATTGATCGGATTCAACAAATCCGTTTCTCGCGTCCCAGGTGCAGAACCTCGTACATCTACCCCGCATGCTGATCCTTTTTCCAGCACAATGGCTGTACAGCCAGTCAAGGCTTCCTCATTTTGGACTTGTCCGACTTTGACCCCAGGAACATCGACGATTGTACCACTTGCGAGCTTTGGCATTCGGGGTGAACCGTTCTTTGACAAGCTTCCTGCTTCTCCAGCTGACTCCTGTCCAATTGCAGTTCCAAGCGTCAGAAGAGAAGCAGGTACAGCTGCTGCCAATCCTAGCATGGCTGTTTTTTGGAGGAATTTTCGTCTGGTTACGGACGGTTTCACTAGCAGTTCTTCATGCTTCTCTTGTCCTTGCTTTGCATTCTTCCAATCCTTGGCCATCGTCGTATCCACCCTTCATCATAAAAGTTAAGATGCATTTATTTTCGGAAATTTCAGACTTATTTTCATCATAACTTGTTTCACTGACCCACTCAATTCCCCCCTGCACTTTTGGTCGGAAAGTCGTATATCTTTTTGCCTTTTACATGGAAATCCCCTAACGGATACAAGATCTTCGTCTCTTGTCGTTAGGGGATTTTCTTTAGTCCGAATGAAGTCAAGGCTTCCTCTTATTTCTTTTTTGCAATAGTCCGATCATATTTCCGAATTGGTCAGCAGTAAATTGCAGTGCTAGAATGATCAGTAACAATATTCCTGCTTTTTAACTGCAAAGGTTGTGACAGAAAGATGGAATTTTCATGGAAACGTAATTTGATTGTGTTATGGATTGGGGTATTTTTCTGTAGCACCGCCTACTCCATCTCCATCCCTTTCCTGCCCATCTTCCTCCATACTTCACTGGGGGTCAATGAGCATCTGGAAGCCTGGTCCGGCATTTCGTTTGGCATCACGTTTTTAGCAAGTGCGCTCATCTCGCCATTTTGGGGCTCTCTTGCGGACAAATATGGACGAAAACCTATGTTGATCCGGTCTGGATTTAGCCTCGCTTTGTTGTACTTTTTGACTTATTTGATTACAGACCCTTATTTGTTTCTTGTGTTACGGATCTTCCAGGGGTTGCTAGCCGGCTACGTACCTGCCGCCATTGCACTGGTAGCGACGAATACACCAGAAAAAAACGTCGGGTACGCACTGGGGATTATGGCGACTTCGGGTGCAACAGGAGGAATCATCGGTCCGTTGGTTGGCGGTGTCGTCAGTCATGTATGGGGAAACGCGGAAGCTTTCATTTTTTCAGGATTTGTCGTGCTCGTAGCAGCGCTGATCGCCACTTTCTTTGTGAAGGAAACAAACTTGAACCGCTCCGGCAGCCGCTCGAGTGTACGCGAAGATTTGCGCGCTGCGCTGGCAAACCGCCCGTTGATGTCCATTCTGGGTATGAGCCTGATGGTCACGATTTCCGTTATGCTTCTTGAACCTTTATTAACCGTGTATGTCATGCAATTGGGCGCTTCGCAGCAAGACGCTTCCCTCAGCTCCGGCATCATTTTTGCGGCAGTAGGTATCGCGACGGTCATTGCTGCTCCACAGTGGGGAAAGCTCGGGACAAAGGTCGGTTATTCCAAAATCTTGTTCATCGGCTTAATGGGTGGAGCGATCGGAAATTTACTACAATTTTTCTTCACCAATCTGTATGGATTTGGCATTTTGCGATTTGCGTACGGACTGTTTTTTGCCGCTGTTTATCCGTCGATCAACGCCATGATTGTAAAAGTCACGGAACCAGAATTTCGCGGCAGAGCGTTTAGCTTGAACCAATCCTCGACGCAGCTCGCGACGATGATGGGGCCAATCATTGGCGGCTTTCTCGGGGGACTTATCCCGATTCGCTTCGTCTTTATCATCAATGGTATTGCGCTGCTGATTACTGCCATCATGATTCGATCCAAACGATCACAATTAACCGGACAGTCGTTGAAACAGCAGACACCGGAGCGTCAGCTAGCGACGAAGTAACGAGAGTAGCACGATCACAAAGCAAAAACTCCCTCTCATGCGTACAGGGGAACACCTGGCGATGACAAAAGGGAGTTTTTTCACGTTATCCCGCCTTTTCTTCCACGATTGAATTCGCTACAATAGTACGTATCCAAAGGATGAACAGAAGATTCTGACAACCATGAAGTCAAATTACATACGCCATGGAACAACCCGCATATTCCGATTTGACGAGACCACTCATTTTGTTTGGGGAAAGGGGAACACGTACATGTCGGGGAAAACGGTGATCTTGCTTGTTCTGATCATTATTGGGCTGATCTGTGTCAATCTTTTTGTCTCCAACGGTTTCATTCGCCTGCTTGCTATCGTAGGAATCTTAGGAATTACCTTTGTCCTGCAGGGAGCCGTGATTCGCAAGAGGTGAAGCTGGCGGTTACCAGCGAAGGCGATCTACAACGTCAAGCTGGCTTTTTCATGAAAACAGCAGCGGGCTCGGTTGAAAAATCTAATCCTAGCCCGCCGCTGTTACATTCGTGCAACTTACTCGTGCTCTGTCTCCCCCTCATGAATGGACGAACACAATCTTGCCACGCACTCTACCCGTTTGACTAAAGAGATGCGCATCTCGAACCCCTTCAATAGTCAATGGATATACCTTTGTCAAGAAAGGCTTTACGTGTTTGGCTTCTACTAGCTCACGGATATGATTCATGTTTACCCCATCTGGACGCGTAAACACAAAAGTAACATCCAGCTCTCGTTCTTTCTCAACCGCATCAGCGAACGAAGGTTTTTTGGCATCACGCTCGCTGATAATGGTTGCCACTCTTCCTTGCTGTTTCATAAATTTTATAGCTTCTCCGTATGCTACTCCACCCAGCGTGTCCAGCATGAATGTAAATTCTGTAGAGGTATGAAGTGATCCCTTATCATATACGATGACTTCATCTGCTCCCAGCTCACGGACATAATCGCTGTTTTTGGAGCTGGTTTTCGTCGCCACATAGGCACCTAGCGCTTTTGCTAGCTGGATCGCCATGGAACCAATCCCGCCGCTTCCCCCCAACACCAGGACTTTATCTCCTGCTTGTACCTTCCCAACCTCCACCAATGCCTGCCAAACCGTTAATCCGACCAGCGGAAGCGAAGCCGCTTCAGCATACGACAAACCACGTGGTATCGGGGCTACGATTTTCGCCGGAACGACAATTTCATCTGCGTATGTCCCTTCTCTTTCCAGTTCTGGACGAAAGAAGACATCATCTCCGATTTGAAAATCCTGCACATTCGTACCGACAGCTGTTACTGTGCCCGCTGCATCCCATCCTAAAATAAGTGGCAGTTCAAAAGGAAAATCTGCTTGCAACAGTCCTTCCCGTACCTTCCAATCCACGGGATTTACCCCGCTCGCTTTTATTTCAACGAGCAAATCGTCCGACCCGATTGGCTTTGTTGGCAGTTCAATTTCTGTTAACTGTTGGATGTCGCCGTATTGCTTAATGCCAATTCCTCTCATCGAACTTCCCCTTTTCATTCGACTATTTTTCGCAATTGGGTTTCGATGTGACTCTCTCCCCATTCACACATGACATCCAGGACCTTCGACAGTGTCTTGCCGTACTCTGTCAAGTCATACTCGACGCGTGGGGGAACCTGCTGATACACATTGCGGGTGATGATGTTGTCCGCTTCCAATTCGCGCAGTTGCTGCGTTAACATTTTTTGCGTGATGGCAGGCATTGATCGTTTCAGTTCGCTTGTCCGCTTCGTCCCTTTTGCCAACAAGCAGAGGATCACCACTTTCCATTTCCCTCCAATGACCTCCAATGTTGCCTCTACAGGGATATTGTATTTTTCCATGTCCTCCCCTCCTCATATGAAGCTGTAGTCAAACTCGCTCCGGTGAATCGATATGGGCCGGGAAATAAGGCAACACCTCTTGCCCAAGCTCATCGATGACCTCGTCAATGGGACGCTTGCTAGGGAACAGGGCGAAGAACAAATGATTCACGCCGACCTCTTGATACATGGCCAGCAGTTCTAAAAGCATTTTTCTACCGACTCGGTACCCTAATCGAATCGGCGTGACCGACTCATCTGGATTTTCCGCAAGATCCAAGTGAAGAGGCTGAATAAACGGCTTGAATACACCTGGATGATATATCTGGACCAGCTCTCTCCATTCTTGGATGGCATTTGCTTGATTGAATGGATCACGCGGGTAATAAATCCAGCCATCTCCGTTTTGCGCAAACCAGTCCATCGTTTGTTGACTATACCCCGTGATAAAGGTAGGAATGGGCGCGGTTGATTTTGGCACCAGATTCGCTCCATCAATCATGCCGTATGGGGAGTTGATTTTTGGGAAATCCTCTGCCATGACCTTCTGCAAGTAGTCGTAGCCATCGCGAAACAGCTCCGCACGCTGTTCATGTGGCACATTCAACCCATGAAAATCAGCCCGTCTGTCCCCAGAAGAAATACCCATCATCAAACGTTGGGGAAACAAATTTTCAATGGTCGCTGTCTCTTTTGCCACGCGCAGCGGATGCCGCAGTGGAAGCACGATACTCGAGGTACCAAAAGCGATTTTTTTGGTTTGCGCAGCCAAATAGGTTAAATAAATCATCATGTCATAAATTTGCCCGGTTGCAGGGTCACCAAAAGCGGGGTCCTGCAAAATGACATCCCGCAGCCAGATTCCGGTAAAGCCATAGTCTTCTGCCGCTTGGACGAGTTCAACCTGGCGCTCCATTGTCGGTGCTTCCCATTCGTATGCCTCCAGCGGAATGTGAAATCCCAAGGTCATCTTTCCTTCTTTGAACATGCGCTGAAAACCATAATGACCGTTGAATTTGCTCATCGATGCTCTCTCCTCACCTGATGTATTTGGAAACTAACGGCGGACACATGCTTTCATCCATCCGTCGTCTTTGTACGATTAACGACGAGCTTTTTCCAGCTTGCTGCTGATCACCGTGAGTAATGCTGCACCTAACACCATCACTCCTCCGACCCATGGTGTATGAATCAGTCCAATGGTATCGACGATGATTCCTCCCACGAAGGCTCCAATCGCAATGCCGAGATTGAATGCCGCAATGTTAATGGCAGATGCTACATCAACAGCACTTGGCACGTATTTTTCAGCCAATTGCACGACATATACCTGTAAGCCCGGTACGTTCATAAAAGCCAAGAGGCCCATCAGCATAATCGTCAGGGTTCCCACCCATTTGAAAGGAGCAGTAAATGTCAAGATGATCAGAATGATCGCCTGAATGATAAACATCCAGCGCAGCGCTTTTAACGGATTCTTGTCAGCCGCTTTTCCTCCGACCGTATTTCCAATCGCTACCGCAATCCCATAGACGAGAAGAATCAGACTGACCGCACTCGCCTTATAACCTGTGATTTCTTCCAGAATCGGACCTAAGAACGTAAAGGTTACGAAGGTACCACCGTAGCCAAGTGCTGTAATCGCAAAGACAAGCAACAGTGGCAAATTTGTGATTATTTTCACTTGGTCTCTAATAGAAGCAGGCTTAGATTTTTTCAAATTGCTTGGTACCAGAATCGCTGTCGAGATAAGTGCAATCACTCCAAGAATGGTAACTCCCCAAAAAGTCGCTCTCCAACCAAACATTTGTCCAATAAACGTTCCCAAAGGTACGCCTGTAACGGTTGCAACAGTCAGACCCGTAAACATCGTCGCAATCGCACTGGCACGCTTGTTTTCTGGCACCAGATCGGCTGCAATCGTCGAACCGATGGAGAAAAATACCCCATGAGAAAACGCGGTAAAGAAACGGGCAATGATTAAAAGTGTAAAACTACTCGACAAGGCTGCCGCACTGTTTCCGACAACAAAGACAATCATCAAAAGCATGAGTAGCATTTTGCGTGGAATTCGACTTGTAAGTGCAGTAATAATCGGTGCTCCAATTGCTACCCCTAATGCATATCCAGAAATAAGAAGTCCTGCTAAGGTGATGGTTACTTTCAAATCCTGTGCGACTGTAGACAACAAACCGACGATAACAAATTCAGTAGTCCCGATACCAAATGCGCTGATTGCGAGAGCAAGTAAAGCAAGAGTGGAGTTTTTCGCACCAGTTGCTTGCTGCTTCACATTGGATGTAATCGTGCTCATCTGAGTTGTATCCTCCCTTAATTTTTCTTGCCATTCACAAAGCAGGGCCCTTACTTATCATGATTGGCGAATATGTTGGTTCTGAATGCTATTATGTCTCATGCCTCACTTGATAGGAAGTACGTACTTTCGAGTATCATAGGCACTAAAAAGTACCTTACATCAGTAACCAAGCAATAAAAAAAGCCGGGAAGACTGTCTCCCCGACTCATTACCTTATCTCTCTTGCAGCGCTACTTTTAATCCTAATAAGATGTAAACAGAACCTACGATCTTGCCACTCCAGCGGCCCAGCCAGGAAATTCGTTTCACCAGATGCCCCAATGGTCTGATACTGATCGCAATCAACGCGGTGTAAAAGAACCCCAGAATGGCGAAAATCAGTCCTAAGACAAGGAATTGGAAAATGGCTCCCCCACGCTCCGGATGTACGAATTGCGGCAGAAACGCTAGAAAGAACAGCGCCGTCTTCGGATTCAGAACTTCTGCGAGGATGGCTTGCCCATACGATTGCAGCGGTGGCAACGGTGTTACTTTTGGCAGCTCTGGGTCAACCGGTTTTTCAAGCATGGCCCGAACCCCTAAATAGACCAAGTAAGCGGCTCCCACAAATTTTACGAGATTGAATGCCCATGCAGATGTCATCAAAATCGCGGATAAACCGACCGCAGCAAAAATCGTATGAATGAAGTCGCCTGTGGCAATGCCCAGCCCCGCCATGATCCCAGCTTTACGGCCTCCCTGTACGGTACGCGTCGCAGTTAACAGGACAGCGGGTCCCGGAATTAAAAAGAGGCCGATCACAACAGCCAAAAATGCTCCCATGGTAGTCCAATCAAACATGTGCTCTCCCTCTTTGTATCGAATATTCAAATTCTCTTTCTATCATAAACGATGTGCAGCGAGAACGATACGCCTTCGGCTTACTATTCGGCTTCATGGGCTTGTGGCGGAAACAAAATCGTGATGGTCGTTCCCTCACCCACTCTGCTTTCCAACGTGATGATTCCCTTGTGTGCCTCCACTATCCCTTTCACAATCGTCAACCCTAATCCTGCTCCACCACGTTCCCTTGCTCGCGAGCGATCTCCCCGATAAAAACGCTCAAAGACGTACGGGAGGTCCTTTTGATCGATGCCCGTGCCGCTGTCCTTCACTTGCAAACGGACCATCGTACTCGTTTTGTCTACCGTGACTACGACTTCTCCTCCGGCTGGCGTATGCTTGCAGGCATTCGTCAACAAATTGGCCACGATTTGCGCCAGTCTCTGCCTGTCCCCTATGATCCAGGCAGCGTGATCTCCTTTGAAGTAAAAATTCACTTGCGCACGGGCAAACGTAGCACTCATTGACTCGGTGACTTCTTTGACAACCTCACGCAGTTCCACTTCTTCACTGCGCATTTGCAAGGAACCCGACTCCACCTGAATCACCTGATCTAAATCGCGGACGAGACGGCTCAAACGCAGTACCTCAGACCTTGTGCTTTCGAGATTTTTGGGAGTTGCTTCCCATATGCCGTCAATCATCCCCTCTACTTGGGCAAGTAAGGTGTTTAATGGTGTTCGCAATTCATGGGCAATATCGGAGGTCAGTCGCTTGCGCAGCTCCTCCTGATGCTCAAGACTTTGGACCAGGTTGTTAAAAGCAGCGACCAATGACGTAACTTCATCCTTGCCACTAGGCTCCGGTACACGTATGGACAGATCGCCTCGCGCGACACGTTGCGCTGCGGTGCTCACTTGTACGACTGGACGCACCATGGTCCGGGCGAGCGGTATGCTGATGATAATGACTAGGATGAGCAGCACAACCATCGTCCACAACGTCGTGTTTTTATGCGCCCATTGGAAATGACTTTCCAAGGTCATATACGCACTCCGGTCATCGTGACTAATCACCAGTTGCCCGATCATGACCCCCTTACTGACAAGGGGAATCTTGTCTACACTGTAATTGCTCGTATGGACCGGCCACTTCCCCCACTCGTTTTTCACTTGTCGCTGTTGATCGAGGAGTGTGATGTGCAATCCCAAGACCTCAGAAACCGCTTCAAGTTTATGATAGGCTTCCGCTCCCCAGCCTTGATTGTCCTGATACGCCTGGAGTGCGACACGCGATATTTCTTGGTTATGCTGATTTCTCACTTCATTGGCATACATGGAAAAATGAACATCCATTTCCTTTACGGACAACAACGAGGAAAAAAGAACAGCGCATGCGCCGACTGTCATGATCACAAAGGCGAGCTTTACCCAAATATGCTTCATCTTGGCCTCACTTCTTCATGGGATCGTCAAAGCGATAGCCCAATCCATACACCGTCTTGATATACTCCGGTTGCTTCGGGTCTACCTCTATCTTTTGGCGAAGATTTTTGATATGCGTATCAATGGTTCGGTCGTATCCTTCGAAATCAAAGCCCATGACCTCACGCACGAGCTCCTCCCTGCCCCACGTTCTCCCCGGATAACGGACAAGCGTTGTGAGCAAGCGGTATTCATTTGGCGTAACCTCCAAAGCGACTCCATTTTTCGTGACTCTCTTCTCATTCATCGAGATCGTCAAGTCTCCCACCTCGATGAAATCGGAGAGTGTTGAATAATCGCCCGCACGACGCATGACGGCCCGAACACGTGCTACGAGTTCTCTCGGGCTAAAGGGCTTGATCAAATAATCATCAGCGCCTATCGTAAGCCCACGAATCCGATCCGCCTCTCCACTTTTCGCCGTTAGCATCAAAATCGGGACACGAGACTCTTTGCGAATTTGGACGCAGACTTCTTCCCCGCTCAGATCAGGAAGCATCAGGTCCAAAATGATACAGGTCAATGAAATTGTCGTGGCCATTTCCACTGCTTCCTTGCCTGTTTGGGCGGTCAGAACATGATAGCCTTCCTTTTGCAGATAGGAGGACAATATTTCTAAGATTTGCGGCTCATCATCGACTAGCAAAATGGTAGACATGTGAATCCTCCCTACTCCTCTTGTGTTTGATCCTTTCCTTTTTTCCAGAAAAGCAAAAAGACGAGAGCACCTGCCAATAAGGCAAAGAGCAAGCGAAACTTGTTTTCACTAAAAGTAATCAGATCATGACCGACGAATGTTTCAAAAACCATCGACGGCACTTTTCCAATCAAGGTCGCTACTAAAAATTGCACGAAGGTGATATTCGTCAAAGCCGCACCTAAATTGATCACACCGGAAGGCATCATCGGATTTAACCGGAGCAAAACGATGGCCAGACATTTGCGAAAACTCGTCGTTCCATTGATGGCATGTACCCATTTGAATGATTTCAGCTTTTCGCGCCGATCTGCTTTTTTGATCGTGAAGCGGTAAAGGAAGAAGGCAATGCAAGCACCAACCACCTCTCCCGTCAAAGAAATCAAGAACCCTCCGTACAAGCCAAACACGACCGCATTCGCACCCGATAAAAAAATGGACGGCAATACACCTGCCACACTGATCACGATGTTCAATAAAATACTACCGATAATCCCCAGCATCCCCAAAGAGCGAATCCACTCTGCCAGAGCTTCTATATTCGTTATCCAATCCATCCGTCTGTATGACTCCCCTCTGCCACTTCTCTCTCTAGAGTAAACGAAACTTGTGAAGAAATCATGGAAAAAAGCAAAACAGCCGTAGCCTGATCGACTACGACTGCTTGTATGATTTCCTGCATCATTATTCTTCTGAAATCGCGATGTACAAATCCACTTGTGCGTTGTTGGGATCAGCGCAGCGCACTCCGTCATATCGCTCGAAATCTCCGGTAAACGTCCGCTGGTTCCCCGGTTGATGGGACCACTCCCACACCTTTGCCCATGCTTCCATCACAACCTCTACCATCGGGCCTACACGAGTCGTAAATACGGCATAGGTAGAAGCCGGCAGAGTCTTGACCGTGAGTTCAGAAGGAAGCTCACCTTTCTTTTCTACAACGGTTCCTACTAACAAAGAGTACTCGCCTGTCTCGTCACTATCGTAGTCGGAATACACACCCAGAACAACACCCGGCTCTTTTTGATGGGGAGTTTTGAAGGGACGCTCTTCTTGATAATAGCGCTGCCACAGCTCCCCAATTTTCGCATTCGGTCCGCATTCCGCCTCATTGGTTGTACGAATTTGCAAGCCTGCTACACGCATTTCATCCAGTTTGACAATCGTTGGGTTCATCATTAACCACGCCCCTGTAAGAGTTTGTTTACATGACTTAGTATAACGACCGTACCCTGACAACTATCTGTCAACATTCCAACGTTTATTCATAAAGTTTCGCCATTTTTTTTATCGTATCCCCAATTCTCTGCCTCACATATGCAGGCTCATGTACACACAAGGCATCACCAAAGCTAAGCAGCATACCAGTTAACCACTCATCGTCTGTCATCTTCGTTCGTACCAGCAACGATCCATCCTGCATGGTCTCTATCTCTTCTGGCGCAAACATATCTCGTACCCTTACATGTACACGCGGCGCAAATTCGAGAACAAGAAAAATGCGCTCCGCTGTATCCCATTCTTCGAGCCATTCCAGTTTCTCTACCTGATACGGGCGAGGAGAAAACTCCTCTGTCAGTACAGACATGTCTGCAATCCGTGACAAGCGAAACAGACGATCCTCCTGGCGCTGTAAACAAAAGCCATACACGTACCACACATACCCCTTGATAATCAGTGTTATAGGCTCAATGGTGCGCTCTGTCGCATCGCCTTGTATTTTCGTATAGGTGATCCGCACACGAAGCCTCTTCTCGATGGCTTCCCGCAGCTTGTTTACTTTTTCGGCGATCGCGGGTGTACTGCCCCACGGATTAAAGTCATAAACAACGGGATGTGCACTTCCTTGCAGAGAGGATGGTGCAGTGGTGAGCAACGCTTTTATTTTTTCGAGAAGCTGTCCGATTTGCTTATCGTCTGTGGAGGAATGAACCCCTTTTAGCGCAGCAATAACCGCAACCAGCTCGTCCAAGGATAAGTATTGCCGATCGATCGTAAAATTCTCCATGATCTCGTATCCACCGCTTGCCCCAGGGTACGCTACGATCGGAATTCCGGCTGCGTTAATCGTTTCTAAATCCCGATAGACCGTACGCAAGGATACTTCGAAGTGGTCGGATAGTTCACGAGCGCTCACACGGCGCTTATTCAACAGCATGATAACAATAGCGAGTAGCCGTTCTACCTTCATGATCGCCCTCACTTTTCTTTTTAGGCAACATAGTGGAGGAGAAGAAAAAGCACAGTTCTCTTCGACTCTGACACGCCAGCAGGGGGGATTGACTGCTCGTCTCCACTTCAAAAAGGGGACCGTCGAGCCAAAGCCACCCTACGGGCGGAAGTTTCTCAAAGGAGAAGTGTTCGACGAGCGAGGTCCCCTTTTTGGAGTTCCGACTGGGTAGGCGTTGTCAAGGTCTACGAGCCCTGTGCTTTTTCTTCTCACTAGCTTAGTTGGTTTATCGATAACTTTTAAAAATTTGAAGATCATTCCGTATGAATGATCATACAAAAAAGGAATCTGCAGCCTAAAGTTGCTGCACATTCCCTTTTTGCCTTGCTCATTCGAAACTATACGCCCATACGTCTGCGTTGATTGTTTGGTTTTTTGGTGAGCTGGCTTTTCATGCTCTGATTTTGCGCCTTTTGATTCAATGGATTATTGGCTTGTGCTTGCGCTTGTTTTTTCTCCGCCATTTTGCGCTTCATCGCCTCTTGCAGGCTGATCTTCCCAGGCTTTTGCTCAGTGGTTTCTTTTTCGTTTTGGTTTGGCTCCGTCATGCGTAGCAACTCCTCATAGAAATTGGTTATCTTCTATGTATTCTAGTGCAAGACAGGAGGAAGCGCCAGTGGGAATCTACCCGTTATTCGCCCGAAGCTGTGATAATTTTACACCGCTCGCCTGGTACTTCAAAATTTCCTCCAAAAGCTCTGCAAGGTACGCACCTGCCTCAATTGGTAGCGTGCCACCCTTATGAATATTAGAAATAACCGTACGATCTGATTCTACCGTATTGGCATCCGGTTTGTAAATCATGTAAGCACTGAGACTTTCTGCCGTTGCAAGCCCCGGTCTTTCCCCGATCAAGGAAATGACGACCTTGCATTTTACGATAGACGCGACCTGATCTTGAATCCAGACGCGACCTTTGTTAATGAACACTGGCTTTCCTACACTGATGTTTCTCATGGAAAGACCTTGGATTAACGCAGGCAGCAAGTCTGGAATCGTCGCCTCACACGCCGAGGTGCTGAGTCCGTCCGAGATGACGATTTGAACGTCTTTTCCTTTATCTCCATTCTGCTCCAGCCAACGAGCGGATTCATCCGATAACATCCGGCCCGAGTCGAGGTTCATTAAATACTCCTCCATGCTCGTCGCTCTTGAATGGAGAACAGGAAGCTGCAAGCTCTCGATCAGTTCCGGACTGATTGTTTTCATGACCGCATCGCGAGCCGCTGCCTGATCTATGCGAAATTGCAGATAGCTACCCGTCTTCATTCGGGTACCCGCCCGTCCGATTCCGATACGAGCCGGCGTTCGCTTCATCGCTTGCTCCAATGCTTCTGGATTGTTAGGGTTCTTTACCCCGCATTGCTTTTGCTCAGGAAAATCAATCACGCCCTGCCCTATTTTGGACAGCTCATCCATTACGCGCTGGACCAAATCGTCCATATTGATCTGTTTCATCTTGCTTCCCTCCCCACTCGTTAGTCAAAAATGGTTAAATCGCCTGCACGCTCTGTCAAACGACCATTTTCCATAATGCCCATTTTTTCCAACCATTTCTCGAATTCCCGGAGAGGTCGCAGTCCCAAGAGCTCGCGGTAGCTGGCGTCATCGTGGTAGCTCGTGTCTTGGTAACTGAGCATAACATCGTCCCCACCTGGTACGCCCATATAAAAATTCGCCCCTGCCAAGGTCGTCAGCATCCCCGCAATCTCTTGGTCATTCTGATCCGCATACATGTGATTCGTGTAAGTCGGAGCGATCCCCATCGGCAAACCATGCAGCTTGCCCATGAACAAGTCCTCCAGATCGGCCCGAATCATCTGTCTGCCATCATAAAGGGTTTCTGGTCCGATAAAGCCAGAGACGTTATTGACCATGAACGGCTTCCAGTGACGGCAAAAACCGTACGTACGTGCTTCCAGCGTCTGCATATCGACGCCTTCATGAGAGTCCAGCGACACTTCAGAGCCTTGTCCTGTCTCAAAATACATGACGTTTGGTCCCGACGCTGTGCCTTTTCGAAGCATCAAATCCATTGCCTCATCCAAAATCTCCTTGTTCACGCCAAACGCATCATTCGCTCGTTGTGAACCTGCCAGACTTTGGAACATCAGAGAAATGGGCGCTCCGCCGCGAAGAGCCTGCATCTGTGTCGTGATGTGGGCCAGTACGCAGTTTTGCGTAGGGATTTCCCACTTTTGCATGAAATCATGTGTCATTTTCAAGAGCTTGGTAACGCTTTCAACGGAGTCATTATTGGGGTTAATTCCAATGACAGCGTCGCCTGATCCATATGACAAGCCTTCCTTCATTGAGGCCAAAATGCCATCGGGATCATCGATGGGGTGATTCGGCTGGCAACGGAACGCCAGTCTTCCCGGCTCACCAATCAGTGTGTTGCAGTACGCTTGATGCTTCATTTTTTGTGAAGCCATGACTAGATCAATGCTGGACATCAGCTTGGCCGTAGCGGAAATCATCTCGCTAGTAAGTCCACGGCTAATTCTTGTGAGTTCTGGCATTCCTGTGGAAAACGACAAGATGTACTCCCGTAGCTCCCCTACCGTCCAATTTTTAATCTCATCGTAAATAGAGAGATTGATATCATCATAAATGATCCGAGTCACTTCGTCTTTTTCGTACGGAATGACTGGATTTTCATATATATCACGAAGTTGCATTTCGCTTAATACGACTTTCGCCGCCATCCGCTCCAGTGCGGAATTGGCAGCTAGTTTACTCATGTGATCGCCAGACTTTTCTTCACTCGCTTTAGCCAATACATCACGAACCGAAGTAAACTGGTAATGTTGTTTACGTACAACGCAAGCCAATTTCATCTCTAGCTTCACTCACTTTCTTTTGAACTTTCCGTAAACTCTATCTCATGGAACGTAAAAAAGCGCTTCGAAACATAAGACGAAATGCTCGCCTTGGTCCAAGCGCCGTTGCTCTTCATACGATTCACTTTTTTGCGTTCATTGTTTACCCGTAAGCACGAACTCCACTGCCGGTAGCAGTTCTTCTTCCATGACGGGTTTGACCAGATAGGCACATATCCCTTTCGCTTTGGCTTGCATGACCATGTCCTTTTGACTGTATGCAGTCAAGAGAAGGATAGCCGCGTCCGAATGCTCTCGGATAATCCCAGTCGCTGTCAAACCGTCCATAATTGGCATTTTAACATCCATAATAATGAGATGCGGATTCCACATTTGCGTCAATCGAACGGCCTCTTTGCCGTTTTTTCCTTCAGCTACGACGTTATATCCCTGCTCTTGCAACATCTCGACCAGGTCCATACGCGTTATGGGGTCGTCGTCTATGATGATGACTCGATAATGCTGACGCAATACTCCACCTCCCGATCACCAGTGAACGGACGTGCCAACTACTCATCATTTCCATACGCAACCGACGCCATTGTCGGTTTATCGCATATTTCTGAATACGTTTATTATATCTATATTTTCAGGCTAATTCCAGCTTAAATCCAGCCCACCCTTCGCCCTCGTTATTTTATAGTGAAGGAACGAGAAAAAAATCAATGTACGATTTTCGGCTGCAGCCATTTTTGGTGAGCGATAAAATGAAAACATAAAAATGGAGGGGGAAACGAATGATAACGGCCGAGATGAAGTCCGAGTATTATCAGGCGTTACTGGATAAAAATTCGGAATACGAAGGTGTCTTTTTTGTTGGAGTCAAGACAACCGGCGTATTCTGTCGCCCGACATGTCCAGCAAGAAAGCCTAAGTTTGTTAATTGTGAGTTTTTTGATCATGCCAAACAAGCACTTCTGGCCTCATTCCGGCCCTGCCAGCGCTGCCGTCCGCTTTCACATCCCAATCATGTTTCAGAACTTGTGCGTCTGCTAGTAAACGCTGTAGAAGAAAACCCCGAGCAGCGCTGGACGGAAAAAGACTTTCAAAGATTATCCGTGGACGCTGCAACAGCGCGCCGCCAATTCAAAAAGCGCTTTGGCATGACGTTCGTCGAATATGCAAGGGCGCGACGGATGGGGATTGCGCTAAAAGAAATCAGAGAAGGAAAAGCAATCATCGATGCCCAACTATCCACCGGGTACGAGTCCAGCAGTGGTTTTCGAGACGCATTTTCACGAATTATGGGGGCAGCCCCTACTCTTCTTGGAAATCATCATGTCTTAAAGGCATCGTGGCTGGATACGCGACTCGGTCCCATGATAGCTATCGCAGATGAAGAAATGCTATATCTACTTGAATTCATTGATCGCCGCGGCTTGGAACGAGAAGTTGAACGTCTTAGACAAAGAACGAAGTCAGCGATTATCCCTGGTTCCACAGCGCCAATCCGTTCAATTGAACGTGAGTTAGAGGCGTATTTTGACGGAAAGATAACAGAATTTGCAACGCCTTTGTTCTTGGGCGGATCGCCTTTTCAAAGAATGGTCTGGGAGCATTTACAAACGATCCCCCCCGGTCAAACTTCATCCTATTCCGATGTTGCAGCAGCTATGGGGAAACCAAGCGCCTTTCGTGCTGTCGCTCAAGCAAA
This sequence comes from Brevibacillus sp. DP1.3A, assembly GCF_013284245.2. Classification (NCBI taxonomy): domain Bacteria; kingdom Bacillati; phylum Bacillota; class Bacilli; order Caryophanales; family Paenibacillaceae; genus Brevibacillus; species Brevibacillus sp. DP1.3A. The sequence continues at coordinate 3,906,057 of NZ_CP085876.1, forward strand.
TGGTGCGAATCAGTTAGCGATTGTCATCCCTTGTCACCGTGTCATCAACTCCAATGGTGATTTGGGTGGGTACGGGGGAGGACTTTCACGTAAACGCTGGCTGCTTCATCATGAAAAAGAAACACCCGCCCCATTTGACTCGGATTCGAGAAAAATCCGGCAAATGGATCATGGATGAATAAGCAAAGGAGTGTACAAATTGACACCCGTACAATCGAATAAATGGGCTGTTTTATCTGTGGTCACGCTTGTTTCGTTCATTACCAACTTAGACGCGACGATTGTGGTTATCGGTCTTCCTGCTATCATGGAAGATTTGCGCATTCCGATCAACATTGGTATGTGGACGATTACCGCTTTCTACATCATGAGCACATTATTTTTGCTTCCAGCTGGGCGTTGGTCGGATATGCTCGGTACCAAGCGCATTTTTTTATGGGGGCTCGCCTTGTTCACGATTTCCACTGCGCTTTGCGGTTTTGCGAACTCAGGCGCAACACTGATCGGTGCACGACTCCTTCAGGGGACTGGTGCTGCAATGGCAATGGCATCAGCAACACCAATCCTCATACGGACATTCCCACCCAATCAGCTCGGAATTGCTCTCGGGATTAACAACCTATCATGGGTAACTGGATCACTCATCGGTCCGGTGATCGGAGGCGCGCTTATCGGTGGTTTCGGATGGCGATCCATCTTTTTTGTAGCTGTCCCCGTTGGAGTCATTGGCTTGATCGCTGGCCTCCTAGTTCTCAAAAACACGCCGCCAATCGAAAAGGGCAAGACTGACTGGCCGGGCATTTTGACCTTTGGACCAGGGTTAGTCGCTCTGCTTGTCGCACTATCTGAGGGGCAGTCTTGGGGTTGGACATCTGTACTTACACTTAGCCTCTTTGCAACCGCTCTACTTTTTTGGATAGCATTTGTACTCATCGAGCTACGTGTCCGGCATCCACTTTTTCCTCTAAGCCTTTTCACCTATCGAAACTATTCGATTGGTCTTGGAATTACGATGAGTTATTGCATTGGTTACTTCGCCGTCACCATTCTCCTGATGCTATATCTGCAAGGGGCACATCGCTTAAGCCCTTTGGAAGCGGGATTGTTATTGATCCCCTTATCCATTCCGCAACTCTTCACGGCCCCCTTTGGCGGTAAACTTGCCGACCGTTTTGGCCCCGTGCGCATGATTCTGTTAGGATCATTTCTAATAGGCTTAGCCCTACTGCTACTTGGACAACTTGGTTCTCAGTTATCGAGCATGGCTGTGATTATCCCGCTTCTTATCATATCCGCCGCCACTGGTCTGTCCTGGCCGTCGCTCGCGAAAGCAGTCCTATCTGCCGCTCCGCAAGAGCGCGCTGGCTCCGCTTCAGGCATGTTCTGGACCGTCTACGAAATGTGTCGAGCAATAAGTCAAGCTCTTTCATTGGTAGTCGTACAACTAAGCGTCAAGTCTTCAGCCGTCTTGCCGCTATTTTCCGAAACGGGAGCTGGAGAGCTCGCTCAATCGAAGAGTGACTTGATCTATGCAACGAACAACGGTTTCCGATTCTTTGCCATCTTCTTCGCTATCGCAATCGTGTTAGGATTTTTTCTCATGAGGCCACAATTAAAGAAAGACAGCTGGAAGGAGAAGAAAATAGCCCGCCCATCCGGATGAGCTGTGCAAGCATTGTTGCTGGCACTCCTTCCTCGCAAAAATGCCCTCGCTTACGCAAGGGCATTTTTGTTCTTACTGCGCTTTTTCGGTTATTTTTTGACGTAGGTTATCTACGAGCTCGGACATTTTCACTCCGCCCAAAATCTCCTCCATGGCATGCTGCGCACGGGTCAAAATCAACTCTAGCACAAATTGTATATTCGCTCCCACTGGACAATCGGGATTCGGTTGCTCATGGATGTGAAAAAGTTGCCCTTCTTCCACGACATCGACTGCACGGTAAATCTCTAGAAGCGTGATTTGATCCAGTTCCTTGGCGAGAGAAGCGCCGCCAGCTCCGGCACGTACGTTCACGAGCCCAGCCTTCTTCAACAGCCCCAGCACACGTCGGATCACGACCGGATTCGTATTCACACTACCTGCGATCCATTCGGAAGTGCAATGCGAATTAGAATCAATGGAAAGCAGTGATAAGATGTGGACCGCAATGGAGAAACGGCTGCTGATTTTCATACGTAGTCACCCTTTCGTTGTAATGATTATAGTTACACCCCGTGTGAGAAGTCAAGTTAACCATACCGTCACATTTCGTCACGTCGAACTTTTATTCATTCTACTATAATGACTGTGTCAAGTGTTCCCGTAATCTGGAAGGAGTGTTGACAAAAATGATGCTTCCACAAATTGAAGTTACGCCTGCTACAGCCTTGATAGATGTTCCCGTCCATATTACACTCAGCGGGTTTGTCCCGAATCAATTAATCACCCTTCATGCTACTCTAAAAAATGGGTTGCCGGGAGGAGATTTGACTGCATCATCACATGCCATCTTTCAAGCGGACGCAAATGGCTCAGTCGATTTGGTTTCTCAAGCCCCCTTGTTTGGTACCTATGAGGGAATTGATCCGATGGGGCTGTTCTGGTCTATGAATGTACAGACCATGCGTTTTTATCATGCTTATTCTCTGGACAATTTTCAGTTCACCCCACGCTCCACCGAGATAGAATTAACGGCAGAAGTCTGCGATAAACCCGTAGCGAAAGCAGTCGTGAAACGTATTTTTGTCTCCCGAGACGTATCGATACAGAAAGTGACAGACCATGGGCTAGTCGGTCTGTTTTTTTCAAACCCCCACACAGAGCAAAGACCCGCCATTGTCGTACTTGGTGGAAGCGAAGGTGGAATTGGCTCCTGCTCACAATTCGCTGCTTTGTTCGCCTCTCACGGCTATCCAGCGCTTGCACTCGCTTACTTCCAATGCAATGATCTTCCTGAGGATATTCGCCAGATCCCGATCGAATATGTTCAACGCGCCATTCATTGGCTACAGCAGCAGCCCTCCATACATCCTGATAAAATTACGTTATTCGGACGTTCCAAAGGAGCAGAATTGGCATTAGTCACAGCATCGATCGATCAATATGTACATGCTGTCATTGCTTCGAGTCCCAGCTCTACTGTTACGATCGGGACGGATAAGGCATTTGCTGGTTCAGACACGTTCTCCCCACATTCCTCTTGGTCGTTACAAGGAGAGCCTCTTCCATTCGTGTCATGGACAGAGGAGCAGACAAAAGTCTCGCAGGTGCGGCTCGACGCTGGTCAACGTATCGATCACATCCATGCCGAAGCATGGGCTGCTTGTGAGTGGTTAGAAGATGCCGAAATTCCGGTAGAAAAAATCAATGGTCCGATCCTCTTCCTCTCTTCCGATGACGATCACTGGTGGCCAGCAGCAGAGCATTGCGAGCAAATGGTCGAGCGGTTGAAGAATCATCAGTTTGCTCATCAGGTGGTGCATTTGCGTTATCCAGATACAGGTCATGGGATCCGTTTTCCATACATACCGACTACCCGCACACAACTCAATGGTGGTACGCCCAAAAATAATGCCTACGCATCTGAGCACTCTTGGCGTGAGGTTCTTCAGTTTTTGGAACGGACTTTTCCAGAGTAAAAAACAGGGAAAGCCTACTCGCATGACGAAGTAGGCTTTATCTATCATTTTAGAAAGGATGTATAGCCCTATGGACTGCCTATTTTGCAAAATTGTAAACGGAGACATTCCGTCTAAAAAAGTGTATGAGGACGAGCATGTATTGGCTTTTCATGACATTAATCCTGTTGCCCCTGTTCACGTCCTGATGATTCCGAAAAAGCATATTCAATCCGTTCTAGCTATCGAGCCTGAGGACAAGGAGCTGATCGGTCACCTCCATCTGTCGCTGCAAAAAGTAGCAGAAACAATGGGCGTGAACGAGGATGGCTTCCGTATCGTAACCAACATTGGTAAACACGGACAACAAACCGTCTTCCATCTGCACTACCATCTCATCGGTGGCAGACAATTGGAGTGGCAGTTCTAATCACTAGTAGCTACTGCTCCGTTTGAGTGGCAATGTGGCGGGCGATACCTTCACCGTGAAACCTTCCATTTTCAATAAAAATAGCGTTTGCGTGATGGCCCGCCGCAATAACTCCTGCAATATAGAGACCTGGAATGTTCGTCGCCATCGTCTCGGGATGATGCGCAGGGATTCCCGTTTCCTCTTCAATCATAACGCCTAACGAATGAAGGAATGTACGATCCGGACGGTATCCAATCAAAGAAAACACATGATCATTGGCAAGCGTAATGACTTCCTCCCCTGTTTTCACCCTGATGGAACGCTCCTCAATGCTCTCGACTGTTGCATCGAACAGCATATGGATGCGTCCTTTTTTGATCAGACTCTCAAAAACAGGCCTTGTCCATGCCTTGACCTTGTCAGATAGCTCCGTTCGGCGGCAAATCACCGTTACTTCTGCTCCAGCCCGCTCCAGTTCCATCGCCGCGTCTACGGCAGAGTTGTTTCCCCCTATTACCGCTACTTTCAGCCCTGTATAAGGATGTGCTTCCTTATAGAAGGATGAAACCTTCGGCAACTCCTCGCCCGGTACATGCAGTCGATTCGGATTATCAAAGTAACCTGTGGCAATCACCAAGTTTTTCGCTTCGTACGTATGTTTATTGGCGAATCGGTCCGTTGTCGTGACTTGAAAACCAGTTGGCGTCTTCTTCGCTTCCGTCACCGTTTCATATACGTTCACGCGCAATTTTTCTCGCGCTACTACCAATCGATAGTAATTGAGTGCCTCCTGTCTGGTCGGCTTGTCGTTCGCCGTTGCAAAAGGGACACCCCCAATTTCCAGTAAATCAGGTGTGCTATGAAAAATCATGTAGGTCGGGTAGCGATAAATCGAATGGACAAGCGACCCTTTTTCAATAATGATGGGATCAAGCCCGGCTCGCTTGCAGGCAATTGCCGCTGCCAGTCCACAAGGCCCACCGCCTACAATCAGTACGTCTTCCATTTCTCTCCGCCTCGCTTCATTCTCTCTATTCTTATTCCTCCATCATATCATATCGCATTCCCAGAAAAAGAGTTCGGGCACCCCTGCAAGGTTTCTACCAATATCTGACCAATGAAAGAATGGTTCTCTCTCCTTATACTGGATGTATGATGAAAAAACAAAACATACATATCTGGTTAGTCTCCTTTGCTTTTTTGGTGTACGGTCTCTCTTTTGCCATAGGAGTTCCTGCATCCACAGCATCGACGAAAAATTTAAAAGATATCGCAAACAGCTATGCGATAGAGCAAATCCGCTCGCTACAGGCGGCAGGTGTCATCTCCGGAGATGAAAACGGGTATTTTCACCCGACTCGCCCGGTGACACGTGCTGAGTTTGTCGCGATGCTCACAAGAACGCTCGGTATTAACCCGGTGGTCAGCAACATCGCAGCCTATTCGGATGTCCCGAAAAACTCTTGGGCATACGGATACGTACAAGCTGCTGCTGGACTTAACATCGCGAATGGCGTCAGTCCTACTACGTTTGCTCCGAAGCGGACGATCTCCCGCGAAGAGGCCGCTGCGTTTCTCGTACGCGCACTGGAACAGAGCATTTCGTCTTCTTACCAGTTGCCCGTGAAGGATGCCAATGCGATTTCGAGCTGGGCACGTGCCTCCGTTAGCCAAGCCATGCAGAAAAAATGGTTGGTTGGCTACAATGGCTACTTCCGCCCGACTCAAGCACTATCGAGAGAAGAAACGGCTGTTATTTTGCATCGAATTCAGGAGAATCTGAAGAAGCAAAACGTTACTGCAAACCCTCTTGTCTCTCTCGGATGGCAATACCAATCCACGACAGAGGAGTTCATTGCACAAGTCAAGAAAAGTGGAGTCAACACGCTGTCGCCGCGCTGGTACTTCCTGCAAAAAGACGGAACGATCAGCGACTCTACGGATACTTCACTTGTCCATTGGGCACATGCGAATGGCAAGCAAGTGTGGCCGCTATTCGGTAATAAATTCGATCCCGATGCTACCCACACCATGCTGTCCGATCCCAATAAACGAAAAGCAGCCGTGCAAAAGCTTTCTTCGTTCATTGATAAGTACCAGCTAGATGGGATTAACATCGATTTTGAAGGGTTCTCCCCTGCGGATCGCAACAACTTCACCTTGTTTATCCAGGAGCTCGCGACTGCTCTTCACGCAAAAGGTGCTGTCCTGTCAGTAGATATTCCGCCTGATGGTGATTCAGATTGGAGCGATCCTTTTGATTTTGCTAAATTAGCAAAGCATGCAGATTATTTGGTAGTAATGGCCTATGAAGAGCATTGGGTAGGCGGGTCAAAAGCAGGCTCCGTGGCATCCTTGCCTTGGTTTACGAAAGTCATTACCGACCTGCTTGACGAGGTTCCGACCCAAAAGCTGATCGCCGGAATGCCTCTTTACACACGCGACTGGTACCAATCGAATGGGTCATTGAAATCGACAGATATCAGCATCCCTCAGTCTTACCAGTTGCTCTCGCAATACAGAGCAAAAACAGTATGGGACGATAAAGTTGGACAATACCGTTCGACGTATCAAAAGCAAGGCGTCACGCACACGATTTGGCTGGAAGAAAGCCGTTCAATTGGGCTAAAAGCTCAGGCTAGTCTGCAATGGCAAATTGGTGGACTGGCGTACTGGTACGTTGGCTCTGAATCAACTGATATGTGGACAGCCATTGCCAATTCGATAGCCCTTAAACATGCACGTGAAAAACTGTAAGAATCATGAAAAGAAGCGCCCTCGTCCGGCTATAGCCGTGGCAGAGGCGCTTCTTTTTGTTGTGCTAGGCAATTCTCAATAAGCTCCTATTGTGAAAGAGCGAAAAGTTCCGTATATTGAAATGCTCCCCCCTATTCAACAAGGCACAGTTGTTCGTTGAAAATAATGTTCATGACAGTCGTAGATCCGCAGCGTCCGTCGTAATAAATTTAGTTTCCGACATCGATTATTTGGAGCGGTATAGCTGACCGCATGCCGCGTTAATGTCCGATCCGAATTGAGTTCGGACCGTAATGCTGATACCCTTTGACTTCAAGATCCGAACAAACGCTTTAATCCGATTAGGATCAGATTGCCGATAGCTGTCTGGCGAAACTTCGGTCGAATTGAATGGAATCAGGTTAACGTGATAGAGATGTTCGCCAGGTCCCCTTCCCTTTAACAACTCGGCAACTGCTTCCGCATGCGCCGTCGAGTCGTTGACTCCTCGAAGAAGAATATACGCAATATACACCTTTCTCCCGGTATGCCGGATATGACGATCCAATTCCTTCAGCACGTCGCGGACTGGGAATCGGTCGTTGATCGGCATCAGCTCGCTTCTCTGATCATCAAACGGCGAATGCAGCGAGAAGGTTAGATTAACCTGTGGAAACTCCCGTGTCAGCTTGTCAATCCCCGGCAACAGGCCGATGGTGGAAATCGTAATTCGTCGATGTCCTAAACCAAAGAGATGCGGGTCGGTCAAAATCGTCATTGCATCAAATATGTGCGGGTTGGCAAGCGCCTCCCCCATGCCCATGAATGAGACGCTGTCCAAGGCGTGGCCGTTCAAGCGAAAGTGCAGCAATTGGTCAGTAATTTCGTCGGCGGTCAGATTTCGTTTCAAGCCAATGGTACCGGTGGCGCAAAACCTGCACCCGAATCCGCAGCCGCACTGTGTGGAAATACAATACGATTTCCACCCTCGCTCATAAGTAAGTCGTACGGCCTCCACGCGTTCGTCGCCCGCAATGGCAAACAGCACCTTGCTGACCTGTTTCGAAGTGAGTTCTTTTACCGGAACGATGCTGCAGACGTTCGGTCCAAGTATCCGGGTCAACTCATCGCGCAAAAATTTGGGCAGTATGGTCATCCGTCCGTATTCGCCGATGTTTTGCTTGAAAATCGCGTCCATAATCTGAGCATACCGATACTCGGGCTGCTTGAAGTCGGACAATATTCGCCGAATCGTTTCATATTTCGAGGATAGTCTCATGTCTTCTCCTTACCGCCGGAGAAAACGTAAAAAAGCAACCGTCAGTTGGCACTTTGACACGTTGTTAACCAACTATACAGAAAAAGCGCATACGTTTGCAGACGGGTCGCTACGTGCACCTATCGATAGATTGGTAAACCTCCGGCAACCGATTTGTTTTTTTGTGAACCGCTTCATCTAACAGGAATCGGTTCACACAATCATCTACAACCTCAATCTCCATCGCTTTCATCCTCCTAGAAATGGTTTTCTTTCAGTTCCACAAATGCAAATGAACACGCTCGTAGAGGCTTTTCGCTTACATTCTCAAAGTTGTTGTCGTACCTGCCATCATAGGCAAACGTCAGGTTCGTTACCTTGATCAATGATATGTCGGTAACCTCCTTTGTTAAAATAAAAAGAGCTACAAGAAAGTTACCTTTCTTGTAGCTCAAAAAAATACGGCAAATCCAGCCCGGTTCAGGGAATGAAAAGGGTATATTTTTTGAGTGAAAAGAATAAGGTAACTTTCTTGCCAATGAAGAACAAAACAAACTTTGCTTTATTCTTCAAAAAGTGGCAAAAAATATTACATTATCCTCTTCAACTCCAATCGTTTTAAGTGTCAGCACGATCTTAACATACCCCCTTATACATTGCAACATACTAAAAGACAACCAAAAAATCTAACTTCCCATTGATTTTCATAAACAATTCAAACACACAAATAATAAAAACGGCTTCAAAGCCATTAACTGAATAGATTTGGAGGAATGAATCGTGGCAGATTTTTTGATGAACCCCGAATTAAAAAGAATAACCGAGGAAGCAATCCAAGGTCTCACTTTTACGAAAAATTTCCGATCAGCAACTGCCGAGGAATGGTATCTTTTTTTGCCAGGCTATCGCGATCCGCAGACAGAAGGGGCCTGTGGCAAAGTTATCATACATTACGATTTGATGGGAAATCGAGAGGTGTCCATCAATACCACCGTGATTTTGGATGATCCCAAGCTATATGACCCTACTCTGCACTCGCTAGTCTATGCAGTAGTGGATGAGACAATTAATCGTTTGGTGGGCTATGCCAATACATTACTTTCCGTGCACGCAGGCTCCAATTCCTATTCAGCTGAATACGTCAGTTAGATTCTAGTATCTTTTTCCTGAATATCCATTCCTTCTGAACAAACAATAACAGAGGTTGACAGTCCAAAACAAACGATAGATCAGGAGGCCATTATGCAACGATTTGCTGCTCATGAATTTTTGGAAACACAAGAAGCACTCCGCTCCAAACACGCCGCGATTGAAATGCACGGATTACTTGCCGAGATGGCGCAAGACCCTCAATTAACAAGCATCATTAACCGGCATCAGCAAATGATCATGACTGCATACCAACAAGGGATTAGCCTATTGCAAGGAAAAGGATTCAACATAGCGCCAGCCCCTATTCAATTACGTGTAGCCCAACCGACTGCTGTTGGTCTAAATAACCCACAGATGGCTGCGCCCAACCCGCACCCAACCCGCTTGTCTGATATGACAATCGCTACCTTGATGTTGAATTGGCATAAAGCGGGTTCCGCTATCGGAATGCTGTGGGCGGCAGAGTGTGTGGACCCAGGTATCCGACAATATCATGTAAATGGCGCGAATGCATGCCAGCAAATGGCGTATGAAACTTGGCAATACTTGAATGCAAGAGGCTACTACCAAGCTCCGCAGCTTGCCGATCATACGATGAATACGATGATTAACGCCTACCAGCCTCAACAGCAAATGCTCCTGTAAGCTACAATAACCGTCCTTGTTTGGACGGTTTTCCATTTGTGCGAAGCATAGCAACCGGGAACGAGAAAAACCTCCCGGACTCTGGAAGGCTTTGTTTGTTACAAGGTGTCAGCGATCTCGAACGGTCTCGGTATTATTTGACCAGCCCCAGCTTTCTATTGGTCGTTCCTCATTATCACAGTCTTTACTGTCTTGTATATTTGGGATGACTTGTCCTTCTTCGTCGTGCTTCGAATGGTTGTCCTGCAAGTTTTTAGATAAATCCATGGTTCTCCCCCTCTCTTTTCGTAATGTGCCCGTAGAACGGGAAAGGCATTCAAAAGTCTTGCACAGTGCATGTGATTGGAAAACAAAAAACTGCCACCTCTCTCGTATCACGTACAAGAAGAAATGGCAGTTTTCTTTTTCACTCTTCGTTTATCCGACTTGTTGGAGCAACTTTCCCCGCAGTTTTGCGAGCATGTCCTCCGTCATTTTGTCCAGGTCGTACTCCGCTTTGAAGCCCCACTCTTGCAGGGCAGCCGTAGCATCAATGGAGTTCGGCCAGCTGTCGGCAATCGCCTGACGCACAGGGTCGACTTCATAAGAGAGCGTAAACTCAGGAATGTGTTTACGGATCGCTGCTGCTACATCTTCTGGCTCAATGCTCATCGCAGTCACGTTGAACGCATTGCGGTGAATGAGCTTGGAGGAATCTGCTTCCATCAGGGAAACAATCGCATTCAGCGCATCAGGCATATACATCATATCCATGTACGTGCCTCTGCCGATGTAGGACGTATACGCTCCATGCTGGATCGCCTTGTAGTAAATGTCTACTGCGTAGTCAGTCGTACCACCACCTGGAGGCGCTACATACGAGATCAGACCTGGGAAGCGTACGCCACGCGTATCTACCCCAAATTTTTGATAATAGTAATCGCAGAGCAACTCACCGGATACTTTATTTACACCATACATGGTCGTAGGCCGTTGAATCGTGTCCTGCGGCGTGTTGTCCTTTGGTGTAGTTGGACCAAATGCACCAATCGAGCTCGGCGTAAAGAACTGGCAGTTCAACTCACGTGCTGCTTCCAGAGCGTTTACCAGCCCGCCCATGTTCAGGTTCCATGCCAAGAGAGGCTTTGCTTCAGCTGTTGCAGACAACAGGGCAGCCAAATGCATAATGGTATCCACGCCATGTATCTTCGCCAGCTCAAACATCCGGTTCCCGTCAGTGACATCAAGAACTTCGAATGGACCCGATTGCACGACAGGATCGTCTTCGTTTTTCCGGATATCTGTGGCGATGACTTGATCCGCTCCGTAAATATCGCGTAATTTCATGATGAGTTCGGAACCAATTTGTCCTAACGCCCCGGTTACCAGAATTTTTTTCATTTCAGGATCCCCATTTCTTTCCCAACTTTTTCGTAGATGCTAAGGGCACGATCCAACATTTCTTTGCTATGTGCCGCTGTTGGCATATTCCGTACACGGCCAGTTCCTTTTGGTACAGTCGGGAACACGATCGCTTTCGCGTACACGCCCTCTTCATACAGTCGCTTGCTGAACTCTTGAGTCTGCTGTTCGTCTCCGATAATGCAAGGAGTGATAGGCGTTTCGCTCTCCCCGATATTGAAGCCGAGTTCTTTCAAGCCTTTTTTGAGGTAATGTCCGTTATCCCACAACTTGTCGTGCAGCTCGGTGCTGTTCATCAAAATATCGATAGCCGCAATGGAAGCAGCCACATCCGCTGGAGTCAGCGAAGTCGAGAACAGGAACGGTCTGCTGCGTACTTTGAGCCAGTCGATCAGATCCTGGCGTCCCGCTACATAACCGCCGACTACCCCAATTGCTTTGGAAAGTGTTCCGATTTGGAAGTCGATTTTATCAGACAGGCCAAAATGCTTAACCGTTCCTGCCCCTTTACCGAGAACACCAGAGCCGTGGGCATCGTCTACATACGTAATCAAGTCATATTGTTCGGCTACCTCTACGATTTCCGGCAGCTTGGCAACATCGCCATCCATCGAAAATACGCCGTCAGTAATGACCATCAACTTTTTATATTTGCCAGATTCTTTCGCTTCCTTCGCTTTCGCACGCAAGTCATCGATATCGGAGTGATTCACACGGATAATTTGTGCACGAGACAGGCGGCATCCATCAATAATGGAGGCGTGGTTCAACTCGTCAGAAAGAATCGCATCGTCCTTGTCCATGACAGCAGAGATCGCAGCCATGTTGCAGTTAAAACCAGATTGGTAGGCAATAGCGGCTTCCGTGTGCTTGAAGGCAGCGAGCTTTTCTTCCAGCTTCACATGCAAGTCCAAGGTACCATTAATTGTACGAACAGCCCCTGCCCCTACGCCGTATTTGCTTGCTGCTGCAATCGCAGCGTCTACAAGACGTTGATCAGTAGCCAAGCCCAGATAGTTATTGGAGGAGAGGTTGATCAGTTCTTTTCCTGCAATCGTAATGACAGGACCATTCGCGCTTTGCAATGGGTCTATGACGTTGTACAGTCCCTTGCTCTTCAAATCTGCCAGATTTTCATGTAAAAAATGTTCAAGTGTTTTGCTCGCCAACGAGAATCCCTCCATTATTCAGCCATCGATTAGTAAGTTCCACAAAAACAATTGTTCACGCTGTATGGACACATCATTTTGATAAAATTCGCATAAAATCAACTTAATCTACAGACATTTTACCACCATTTACTTAAAACGTCCACATCACAAAGACATATTGTTAACGCTTTCAATCATTTTCCTTTCGATAATGTCATCTCTCCTACTTTCTCCTTTTGTCTTAATTCGTAGACTCCCGAAAATGAAAAAACCACTCTCTTGCTTCATGTGAGCAGATCGTGGCCTTTTCCTCATTTTTTTGCCTTTTGTGATTTTAAGATACCAGGCTTGGTGTCTATCGTACGCACAAAACCGTTCGTTTCGAAGCGATGCGTCATCAAGGCCTCTACTGGTCTGCCGTTTTGAAAATGCTCTTCCACCAACAGCTGTGCATCTTCTGGCGTCACGTTTTCATACCAGATTCCCTCGGGGTACACGATCATCACGCATGCGTCCTCACATCGCCCGTTGCAACGCGTGCGGGTTGTATGTACATAGTCATCCAAACCTGCGTTGGTAATCGCTTCGCGTATCGCTACCGTAACCTCTTCGCCACCCTTGCGCATACAGCTTCCACCATTACAGATCAGCACATGATGCTTTGTCTGAGATAAGTCCCATGTTGCCACTACATATCCACTCCGTTCTTGTCCAACATCCATCCACTCTCCCCATCATGACGGTTTCTTGTTCAATTTGCAATTCCCAGAACGTTTGGTTTTTGATAGAATATATGTTCGTATACGTTTTACAAAAAGATTTTGGTGGTGAAAGCATGTCCGTTACCAAACAGCGCGATGCCTTGCAGCTTTTGCAAACAGTAGGCTCCTACCCATGGTATGTCGAAAAGTTTATTGAGCATAAAAAAGCAAAAAAGAATTCACCCTCCACCTTGCTTGGATACCTCCGCGATTTCTCTTTTTTCTTTCGCTGGATGATGACAGAAGGATTGAGTACCGCGACGGATATGAAGGACATTCCGTTAAGCGATTTGAATGACTTGAAGAAGGAAACGGTAGAAAGCTATATTTTATACTTGCAGGAGTCGCATCTATATGAGCGATCCGTTTTGCTCTCGAACCCTACCAAAAGCGCGAAAAAAGAGTATAGCGACCGCACCATCAGCAGAAAAATATCGAGCCTGAAATCGCTTTTTCATTACTTGTCTGCCCTCGCTGAGGATGAGAATGGGGAATCGTATTTGACGCGGAATGTACTTGCCAAAATCGAGCTGGAGATCACGGAGCTGACTCCCCTCGCACGCGCCCACGCCATTCGGGCAAAAATCCTGATTGACGACGAAATCTATCAGTTCGTCGATTTTGTCTACAACGGATATCTGGCCCATTGTGATACGGAAAAAAAGAAGCAGTATCACATGCAAAACCGCGACCGGGATACTGCCTTGATCGCGATGATTCTCTCCGGTGGCTTCCGTGTGTCAGAGATCGTCAGTCTCGATCTATCCGACATTATTATGGAAAAAAACCAGTTGAAATTGATCCGCAAAGGAAAGAAAGAGGACGCTCCTTTTTTCAGTGACTGGGGCAAGGAGTACTTAGCCAAATACTTGCAGCTACGTGACAAATACAATCCCGAACCGCAAGAGGACGCTGTTTTTCTCGCTGTTTCCCCGACCAATCCGAATGGGCATCGCATTGAAGTGCGGTCTGTCCAAAAACTGGTCAAAAAGTATGCCAAAGCATTCGGCATCCCCGATTTGTCTGTCCATAAGCTTCGTCACAGCTTTGCTACACAGTTTCTCCGCTTGAATCCTGACCCCCATCAGCTCCAAGCACAACTGGGGCACTCCAAAATCGAAACGACCATGCAGTATGCCCATGTACTAGAAGATGCTCTGGGTAAGGCTGTGAACAGAACTACGTAAGCAATACGTCAACAAAAACAAGTGACCAAATCTGCAAGCACACATGTGCCACTGCCGACTGGTCACTTTTTTACGATCATTTTTCCCCTTCCCTCTACATCCCCGCTGACCTTTGCAAGCGCTCCGCGATTTTCATAAAGTCTTCCCGCGATATACCTGGCGCAAATTCTTCTGGCAGTTCATCTAAGTCCGGAACAGGGCCGCCATCCGGGACGCCTTGAATGACTTCCGCTGTTCCACCATCAGGCAACGGGCCGCGCCAAATCATGGCAATATCCTGATAGTCCTGATAGCTGAATGTAAACAGCTTGCGATTCAATCCCATCTCGATATACGGGTGAGTCGCATCGAATTGTGTGTTATCCAGATTGGGAACAGGCAGCATTTTCGTCATATCCACACCCGTAGCGATCTCCAAGGCTTTGGCGTACGCTATGATATGGACGCCCCCTCTGACGAGCAAGTAACCGATCATGGCCCGAGCTGTGGGATGATCCGTCATTTCGTACACCCTCATTTTATGAGTACGCGCCCCACACTCGAGAAAAAAGTTGTGCAAAAGATCAAGCACCAGATTCCCGCTCGAAAATACGTAATCACCTGTCCATGATTTTCCCATGGAGTCGCCTGGCATCGCAGTTTGTGCGGTCGCAATAAAATGGTACGTATTGCGCTTATTCAAGCCGTTATTCAGTGGAGTCGTATCAGGGTCCCCTGGTCGCGTAATGCCTTTCATGCACAAATTGATTGCGTTGGAGACCAGCTCCACATGCCCGACTTCTTCTGCTGTAATGCTGGCGACCAAGTCATAAAAAGGCTTTAGTTTGCTCTTGCCGCGAAAGTTGAAGGATTGGAACAAATAATTGTTTAGCGTTGACATCTCACCAAAGCGACCGCCCAATAGCTCCTGGACGGCCGCAGCGGCGTTGGCATCTCCGTAAGCCGGTTCTGGCAGCTCAATTGCCAACCTGTTGATACGAGTAAACAACCTGCTTCCCTCCCCCATTTTGCACTTACCTGTATTGTTTTATGTGGGCGAAGGGTTGTTTCATACCAGTTTAAAACGGCATGACCCAGACGATCTGTTGTATGCGTACAAAAAACGTAGAACCACCCGTCTGTAGTACCACATGGTCAGGTAGCACATCGACAACGTTTCCACGGACATTCCCTTGGGTTGTTTGAATGGCAACTTCACGCCGTATGACACTTTGCAACGTCTGGTACAAATAAGGGTCAATATAGGAATTCATAGAGGGGGCACTCGACGCTGGTTGTGCTTGTGTCTGAAAAGGATACGAACTCATAACGTTTTTGGACTCCTTCCTGTAGTTCCTCCCTGTATTTTATGCCCAAGGGTTGGGATGGGTGAGTGCACAGGAAGTGGCTTACCATTCTGCATGCTTGTTCTGTTCCATAGCAAAAACCCCCTGCCATCCAGACAGGGGATTCTAGCACATTCGATTAATTAGCTGCGCGTTTGGCAGTAGGAACAACGGATATCTGCTCATTCTTTGCCAATGTACTCTCGCTCTGATCGATCACTTCCAATTCGTTCATCCGGTCCAACACAACCGCTTGCCGTTCTTTCGCTCGGTCCCAGTTCTTTACCGGTGAGTAACGCTCTGGTCCTTTCGGTAAAGAAGCCAGCATTGCCGCTTCTCCCAGTGTTACCGCTCGATCCCCAGTTTCTGTTGCTTTTTTTCCGAAGTAAAAGGGAACAGCCTTTCCAATCCCGTATTTTCCGTGCCCGAAATAAATGACGTTGAGGTACATTTCGAGCAGTTCTTTTTTGCTGTATCGCTGTTCCAATTGCAAAGCGATCGCGATTTCCTTCACTTTTCTGGTCATCGTTTTGTCGTTCGTCAGAAACAGGTTCCGCGCCAACTGCATGGTAATCGTACTTCCGCCTTGCACGTAGGCACCTTCCTTGATATCCACCCAGATCGCTCGGCTCAATCCAATCGGATCTACTCCTGGATGCTGCATAAACCGATGATCCTCTATTGCAACGAACGCCTTCCACACATGATCAGGCATTTCGTCCAGCTTTACATAGCTGTCGGATTGCTGTACAGCAGCCAGCTTTTTTTCATCAATCCATATATTCCCTGTCCACGCAAGCACGATCGGCGCAAAGATGGCTGCCATCATGATCACGAGAAAACTGATACGTAGTCGTTTTTTCCAACGAACACCGAGTTTTTTGATGCTTTTAGGCATGCTCGCCGCTTCATACAAGTCGGTGTTTCTTCCTAATGGGATTGGAAGGTGGTTCATACTGCATTCCCCCTTGCCTTGCTTCTACTCACATTGTAGGGGATGCACGTATTTCGTCCCATCGAATCCACTTACAGCAATCTTACAATTTCGTAAGACAAACCATCACGAATGCTGACTTTGCTGTACCTCCTGCTGCCGCAGCTCGATCCGTCTGATTTTACCGGAGGTCGTCTTCGGCAGCTCCTGTACAAATTCAATTTTGCGCGGGTATTTATACGGAGCGGTTAATTGCTTGACATGATTTTGCAATTCCACGATCAACGCTTCGGATGGCTCATTCCCTTTTTTCAGGATGACAAAGGCTTTTACCACATGCCCACGCTCTGGATCTGGACTGGCAACCGCTGCACATTCCGCTACTGCCGCGTGCTTCACCAACGCATCCTCGACCTCAAACGGACCAATCGTATATCCACCCGAGATGATAATGTCGTCCGAACGTCCTTCGAACCAGATGTAGCCATCTTCGTCCATGCGACCTTGGTCACCCGTCACGTACCAGTCGCCGCGAAACGCTCTGGCAGTTCGTTCGGGATCATCCAGATAGCCTTTGAACAGTGCTACCATATGGCGATCAATGGCAATATCGCCCACTTTGCCTACTGGCAGCTCCGCTCCTTCTTCGTCAATAATGGCGCTCCTCACAACTGGTGATGGCTTGCCCATCGAACCTGGCCTAGGCTCCATGCCGACAAAGGTACCCACCAGCAAAGTGTTCTCTGTCTGTCCATATCCATCTCGCACGGTCAACTGGAACACGCGGCGGAATGTGTCGATCACTTCCCGATTGAGTGGTTCACCGGCGGAACATGCGGAGCGCAAGGTGGACAGCTTGTATTGTTCCAAATCCGTTACTTTTGCCATGATTCTGTACTCGGTTGGTGTCGCACACAAGACAGAAACCGGATATTTTTGCAGAATCGTCAAATAATTCTCCGCAGAAAACTTTCCTTTATAAACAAACGCGGTCGCTCCCAGCCCTAACGTAGAGACAAACGGGCTCCAGATCCACTTGGCCCAACCAGGTCCAGCCGTTGCCCAAACCACGTCACCTTCGCGAACGTCCAGCCACTGCGTAGCGGCCACAGCCAAATGCGCAAACGGCCAACCGTGAACGTGCATAACCCCTTTTGGTCCCCCAGTTGTACCTGATGTATAAGACAGGAAGGCCAGCTCATCCGATTTCGTGTTTACTACCTCAAATTCTGTGTCCTGCCCCTGGAGCAACCCTTCAAGCGAAATCCAGCCTTCTTTCTCTTCTCCCGTCGTGATGTAGTGTTGCAAGGTAGAACAGTTGCCTCTCGTCAGATCAACCTCACTCATTGCTCCCCCGAAACTGATCACAGCCTTGACTTTTGCATGATTGATCCGGTACTCGATATCTTTGGATCGCAGCATCTCAGACCCTGGCAATATCACTGCCCCCAGCTTCAGCAGTGCCAAATAGAGACCATAAGCCAATGTTCCTCGGGAAACCAGGACGAGTACCCGATCCCCATGCTCGATTCCAATGGACCCTAAACCATTCGCAATTTTGTTTGAATATTGGCGCAAATTTTCGTACGAAAGGATATGTTCCTGACCTTGTTCATCTAACTCCCAAACCGCTCGTCTCTCCGGATGTTTTTTTGCCCATTCGTCCACCTGGGCAGCGAAGTTATAGTTCACTGGGATGTTTAGTTCCATAGGCACATCTCCACCTTTTCTAAGTTTGATGAATAATAATTCGACATCACTATAATTCTCACCTTTTTCTTTCGACAAAAATGGGACAAAAAAAGGCCAACCTTTTGCATGGGTTGACCTCCCTTCTTTCATTCCTATCACTCTACTTGCTCCGTGATTGTTGCTGCCTGAACGGAACGTTGTTTTCTTTTTTCCCTCCACTCTTGAAAGCTACCGACAATTCCGCTCGGAAAGCAGAGCACGACCAAAATATAGAGCAAACCGAGGAAGATGACCCATCTCTCGAATATCGGGTGAAGCTTCGCCAACTCAGTCAGCCCGTGATGCGCCAGCTCTACGATTCCCGACCCCAAAATGGAGCCAAATAGCGTTCCCAGCCCACCGATCATGCTCATCAAGAGTGCATCTAGCGTCGTTTCAATCGAAAACACTTGGGTGTTCACGAAGCGTAGCATGACTGCGTACAAGCCTCCACTAATCGCAGCAACCACTCCAGCGACAATGCTGACGATTACCTTATAATGAAGAATTTGATAGCCTAACGCTTCCGCACGCTGTTCATTTTGACCAATGGCTTTCAAGACCTTGCCGAGTGGAGAGTGCGTAAACGCTCGCAAGATGACGAACAGCATGACCATTAGGATCAGGCATACATAGTAAAAGGACAAACGGTCACGAAACAGCTCAGGCACAGGGAAAGTGAAGCCATCCCCACCCATCGTCAACGATCGCCATTTTTCCGCCAATACGAATAGCAGCTGGGAAATCGCCAAGGTCAGCATCGCATAAAAATGACTTTTCAATCGCAAGGACAGCATCCCGATCAAATAACTAAGAATACCAGAGAGCACGATGGCAACAAGTACGCCAAGCAAGAAATAACTGATCGTCGCGTCAAAGTTTTTCAGGAATAAAGACACGGAGTACGCACCTATTCCGAAAAACATACAGTGCCCGAACGAGACGATCCCCGTATAGCCAAGCAACAAATCAAAGCTCATCGCAAAAATCGCAAAGATAAAAATTTGGGTGAACAAGATGTACATGCTTCGCGAGTCTGAAAGAAACGGCAAAACCGCCAAGGCTAGAAAGACAAACACAATAAATCGATGGTTCAACAATCCAGATGTAGTCAACGCATGATCACCCCTTCGCTCCAAACAGGCCGGATGGTTTGATAAGCAGCACTGCCAGCATTAGCAGCATGTTCACTGCCAGTGAAAGCTCTGGAACGAAGTAAGCCATGAACGAGCCAAGCACCCCTACTAAAACCGCCGCTATCATAGAGCCTTGAACGCTTCCCATCCCACCAACAATGACGACGATGAATGCCAGAATCGCATACTGCATACCCATTTCCGCAAAAATGACCCCAGAATATGGTGCCAGCAGACTTCCTCCGAGCGCAGCCATGCCTGCTCCCAGCAAAAAGACGAATGTAAACACTTGTTTAATATTGATGCCAAGTGCCTGCACCATTTCCTTATCGATCACACCCGCTCGGACGATCAAGCCTAGTCTGGTTTTGGTTAACAACAGGTGCAACCCGACGTACACAACGATTCCCACTGCGATGACAAACAAGCGATAGGTGATCAGTATGATGTCGCCAAGCTCGATGCTTCCTTGCAAATAATCCGGTAATACTGCCCGAATAGGGTTAGGGCTCCAAAATACCTTGAGCAATTCACTTATCACGAGCATCCCGCCCAATGTCACGAGCAGTTGCTGGATATGATCACCGTACACGGGGCGGATCAGCACGCGCTCCAACACAAAACCGAGCAGCATCCCGATGACGACAGCACCTACAATGGCCAGAAGAAAGCTATCCGTCAATCCGAAAAGCCATACACCAGCAAAGGCTCCCCAGGCAAACAATCCACCATGGGCAAAGTTCAACACACTCATTAAGCCAAAGATCAGCGTGAGCCCGGAAGCGAGCAAGAAAATGAGTATGCCTGTCGCCAGTCCATTTACAAGCAAATTAATCGCGACATCCATTTCATCCTCCCCCTCCCTGTTATACGCTCAGGCAATGCCCAAATATTTTTGTCGCGTATCTGCATCATCCTTCAACTCCTGCATCGCGCCACCGCGGACAATTTTCCCTTCATCCATCAAGTAGTACTGCTCGCCGATCATGCTCGCCATCATAAAGTTTTGCTCGACTAAAAGCACGGTCGTTTTCTGCTTCATCGATTGGATGTGGAACATGAGCTTTTCAACCATGATGGGCGCCAGTCCCTTGCTCGGCTCGTCAATTAACAAGAGTCCGTTGCTGTTCACATAAGCTCGAGCAATGGCCAGCATTTGCTTTTGACCTCCACTTAAGTGCCCACTTTTCTTTTTCCAGTAATGACGCAGGTCAGGGAATAGATCCAGCATCCACGCGAGCTTTTCTTTTTGTTCGTCGTCATTTTTTTGCATGGCGAGCCGGAACGTCTCTTCTAACGTAAAATCATGAAAAATCCCTTGATTCTCGGGGACATAGCCAATCCCCTTACGCGCGATGGAATAGGTCGGCAGATGTCCGATTTCTTCTCCTAGATAGCGAATTTGGCC
The DNA here is from genome assembly GCF_013284245.2 of Brevibacillus sp. DP1.3A. Taxonomy (NCBI): domain Bacteria; kingdom Bacillati; phylum Bacillota; class Bacilli; order Caryophanales; family Paenibacillaceae; genus Brevibacillus; species Brevibacillus sp. DP1.3A. The sequence goes on from NZ_CP085876.1 coordinate 3,926,894, forward strand.
ATGACGGATCGGAGCAAGCCCCATGATGGAACGAAGCGTCGTTGTTTTGCCCGCTCCGTTTCGACCAAACAAAACAGTAATACTGCCGGCTTGCACGGATAGCGAGACACCCTGCAAGATGTGAAACTGGTCGAGGTACGTTTCAATCTGATCAAGTTGCAGCATCATGCTTATACAACCCTCCCAAGTAGGCAGACTGCACCTGTTCATTTCGCATCATGTCGACCGGTGTCCCCTCAGCCAATAGCTCTCCATGAAACAGAACGACCATGTGATCGGAGAGTGATTTGACCATGTCCATCTTGTGTTCGATGAGGATGATCGTGCACGAATTGCTTTCCTTAATCGATTCGATCACCTTCAATACAGCTGGGACTTCCTCCAACGAAATCCCCGCCGTCGGTTCGTCGAGTAATAGAACATCTGGACGCAGTCCAAGGAGCATGGCTAGCTCCAGCTTTCGTTTCTCCCCGTGCGCCAGTAGGCTCGCAAGCACATTCGCCTTTTTCTCGAGCAATACCAGATGCAGCAATCGCTCAACTTCCTCTGCCTGTCGCATCTGATCTGCCTGGGAAATCCATAAACGAAACCGAACTCCCTGTGCCGCTTGCACTGCCAATCGAATATTTTCCCGCACCGTTAGCTTGGGAAATAAGTTTGTCAATTGAAACGATCGACCAATACCCAATCTCGTTCGTGCTGCTGGGGGCAAGTGTGTAATATCTTGCCCCTTGTACTTGATCGTTCCTTGCGATGGAGTAAGCTGCCCGCTCAACAAGTTAAACAGCGTCGTCTTTCCGGCTCCATTCGGTCCGATGATCGAAGTAAATCGCTGCTTCGGTATGCGTAGCGATACCTTGTTTATGACCGTTTGCTCCCCGAATGCTACGCTGAGGTCAACCGTTTCCAACAAGTAACTCATCACACACCTCCTCTACTTCTGGTTCCTGACAGGTGGTGCTGTCTCTTCCATCTTCATCTCCCGGACGAGTACAGGCACAGGATGATCGACTCCGTCTTTTTTCTCCAGCTTGATCGCGTACAACGTTTGCAGTGCCTGATGGTCCTCCGCCCGGAACTGCATCTGGCCCTTCGGCGTATCAAAGGTCATGCCTTCCATCGCAGCAATCAACTTCTCCGAATCTGTATCGGCGTTCGTCTTTTTCACTGCTTCCACAATCGCTACGGCTGCCGTCATCCCGCCTGCCGTAAATAAATCTGGGATCTCGCCATTAAAACGCTTTTTGTGCTCATCGATGAGCCAGTCGTTCATTTTCGTTTTCGGGAGCGAATGGTAATACACCGAGAAACCTTCCATTCCGATCATTGCCTCCATCGTTTTCAAGGCAGCGATATCAGGTGCTCCCGTAGATACCTTGATCCCTTTTTGCTGAACCTGCATATCTTGAAGCTGTTTCCAAGGGGAGTTGGAGCCTGCCCACGTGATGAAAACATATTCGGGTTTGGCGCTAATGATTTTTTGGATGTTGGCTGTAAAATCAGTCGTGTTCGTGTCCACATATTGTTCTTCGATAATGACTGCCCCTAATTTTTCAGCCGCGGTCTTAAAGGCTTCGATTCCTTCTCGACCGTAGGCGCTGTCTTGAGCCATCGTCGCGATCTTCGTTCCTTTGGAAGCAATCGCCGCAGCGCCAGCAACTGCGTCCTGCGAAGAATTTCGACCCGTGCGGAAAATGTACTTGTTCCAGTTTTTCCCGGTGATACTATCTGCTACAGCCGGTTCTACGACCATGATTTTTTTGTACTCTTCTGCCAGGGGAAGGACAGCCAGCGTATCGCCTGAACTCGAAGAGCCTACGAGAAAATCTACCTTGTCGGTCTCCAGGAGCTTCGTCGCTTTTTGGACGGCAACATCCGGCTTCGTCTCCGTATCCTCCACGACGAACTCGATCTTTTTGCCAGCGATCTCTCGCTTGCCCTCTGTTGCATAATCGAGTCCGAGCTCAAAACCTCGCGCCGTCTGCTTTCCGTAGCTCTCCAATGGCCCCGTGAGCGAAGCGAGTACGCCTACCTTGACCGTATTACCACCACCAGATGAAGCGCTTTCATTTTGGCTGCAACCAACAACAAGCACAACAGACATCGCTAGCGGGAGCAACATTTTCCATCCTCTTTTTTTCACACCCGTTCCTCCTTAAGAGTCAAAATGTTCATTGCGATTCGGCTAACCATTCCAGTACAGTTGCAGCCCACGTATATCCTGTTCCAGCACTGACAGCTACGACAATATCCCCTGGGGCAAGACGTCCCTCTTGCTGTGCGACATGAAGTCCAATACACGGATCAAGTGCAGACAAATGCCCATAATGATCGAGATAGACGGCCTGCTCCTCGGTAAGTTGCAATCGTTCCAACAGCTCTAAGAACATCGAACGCTTTGTGTGCAAAGGAAGTAGCAGCTTCAAATCGCGTAAGGAACGATTGCTTTTTGCCAATGCCTGCTCTACCACATGGACAAAGTTCGGTATCGAGATGGGATCAAGTCGTTCTTTCATATCGCTCGGATTCGGCACATCGATGTAGTGGAGTCTGTTTTCCACCGTTTCATGACTAGGTTGTTGCTTAGAGCCGCCTGCGGGAACCCTTATATCATCGTGAAAAGAACCATCGGTAATCACACAACTGTGGAGAATTCTGCTCTTTGTAGCACCACGCTTTACGAGAGCCGCTGTGCCCCCATCTGCAAAATTAAACATGAAGCGCGAGCGAGGATTGTCGTAATCGACGATTTGTGATTCTTTACAGCCAGCAACCAGCAAGATGTTTTCAATGGATGCATCTGCCGTCAGCATATCTTTGGCAACCTTCAAGGCGATTGGAAAGCATGAGCTGACGTTCATCATCTCGAAACCGTATGCGTTTGTCGCTTTTAGTTCGTATGTAATCTTCGGTGCGCTGGACCATACATAGTAATCTTTGTGCGGACTACCGAAGTAAATAATCACGTCAATCTCAGATGGATCGATCACCGAGTCGGTCAGCTGTTGGGCAGCGAGCACAGCGAGGTCTGATGCATGAAGGGTGTCATCTGCGACATGCTTTTGGTATAGACCGAATTTTTCGATAATGACCCGCGTGGGGATTCCCGTCTTTTCAGCCAATCGCTCAGCTGTTTCTACTCCCTCCGGAAAAAATACAGATGTCGCTTCCACTCCGATGGTCTGCTCGTGGATCGTATTCGCTGCAAAATGATTCATACTTTCGCTCCTTCCTTCGGTACGAGCATCGTCGCTGTTCCAGTCAGAACTACTTTTCCATGCTGATTCGTGCATTCCGTAAGCAATCGGATTATGCCCCGCTCTTCCTGATATTCCAGCACAGTGGCGGTCGCAGTGATCGTATCTCCGATCAATACCGGAGCCGTAAACTGAATGGTCTGGTCTTTGTAAATGGAACCGATGCCAGGTAGCTGCATCCCGAGCAATCTGGAAAACATGCTCGCCGTCAACAGTCCATGTGAGATACGCTGGCCGAATCGCGTGTCTTTTGCGTACTGTTGGTCGATGTGCACTGGATTGTAATCCCCACTCATTCCCGCAAATAGGACGATATCTGTTTCCGTAATCGTTCTGCTAAAAGATGCTTGCTCCCCTATTGCAAATCTCGCCATACGAATCACCTCATTGCGTAATGGAATCGCTCTTCAATCTGGTCAATGCTTGTTTGATGATTTTCCCGGTTGCATTGCGTGGCAGCTCGGTTAAAAACACGAATGACTTCGGAATTTTATACTTCGCCAGTCTTTGCTCACAGTGCGCTCTGATGTGTGCTTCGGTGATGACGACACCTGATTTGGCCACGATAAACGCCTTCGCGACCTCTCCCCATTTTTCATCGGGTACACCGACGACTGCGGCTTCTTGAACGTCATCTAGCTCGCCGATGACCTGTTCCAGCTCTAGCGGATAAATGTTCTCCCCGCCTGAGATAATCATGTCTTTGCGCCTGCCTACGATATAGGCGAACCCTTCTTCATCAAAACATGCCAAATCCCCTGTGTATAGCCACCCATCCCGGATGGTCTTAGCTGTTTCTTCTGGTCTGTTCCAGTATTCCTTCATCACATTTGGACCTTTGACGAGCAGTTCTCCGATTTCGCCCTGCCCCACGACTTTTCCGTCATCCGAGATCAGGCGGACTTCACAAAACATAACGGGCTTGCCGATTGAGCCAGCTTTTCTTTTTGCATCTTCCTTCGCAATCATAAACACGGTGGGGGATGTTTCTGTCAGGCCGTATCCTTGTCCAAAAGGGAGGCCTCGCTCCTGAAATTGCTGGATGAGTTCCATGGGGCATGGAGCGCCGCCGTTGTAAAACCAACGGACGGAATCGAATGATGTGGTAGCAAATAAGGGACTTTGACGAATGGCTTCATGGATGGCAGGCACACCCATCACGATGGTGACTCGATGTGTTTCAATTAATTGAATCGCTTTATCAGCGTCGAACTTCCCGGCGACAACGACGCGTCCGCCAGCAAGCCATGTAGGGAAGGCAAACAGTCCGATTCCCCCGATATGAAAGAGTGGCAATAAAACGATCGAGCAGTCTTCTGAGGTGAGATCAAGCGCGGCTACATTGTGTACGGCGTTCCAAAACATATTTTCTTGGGTGAGCACTGCTCCCTTAGGCTTTCCTGTCGTTCCTGATGTATAGCAAATGATGTATGGATCATCTCCACTGCCGTCATCTGCCTCGGTCCTACTGTGCTGGGATGACTCATTCGGGCCATCCTGGCTCCACGGGAGTTCTCCCGGTTCCAGCCATATCATGTGCGCAACACTGGCTTTCGCCTTAATCAATTCAATGGTGGCACCAAACTCGGGCTGGGCAAATAACACGCGGATACCACTATCCTTAAACTGATAGTCTAATTCGGCAGGGGTCAAACGGATATTAAAGGGGACGGCAATCGCACCGAGTTTGGCGATGGCAAACAACAGAAGCACATACTCCAAACTATTTTGGGACAAAATGCCGATCCTGTCCCCCTTTTTGACCTGTAGCTCATGTCGTAAATAGTTGGCAAGACGTTGGATCTGTTCATTCATTTGCTGATACGTAAGTGATTGATCGTTGGCAATCACTGCGATCCGCGTCGGAGTGATTCGGGCTCGCTTTTCAATCCAATAAGCAATTCCGTTCATGAACTCTACTCCTTTGCCTATAAAATGGATCGGTTACGGCTTGGCAGCAATCCCTTTCATAATCATCGACATAGCTGTTTCTAACACCTCTTCCGGTACGTCTTCATTTTCCCAGTAAACCCAACGCATCCCGATGAATTGTCCGATCGACATGAGACAATAAGCCAGCGTCTCATGATCCATCTCTCGAAACGCACCTTCGTTCATGGCGTTCTTCAGACTTCGTACGTACCCCGCTGCCAGTTTGGCGTAATACCAGCGATACAGCTCCTGGTCGACGAGCGCAGCCTGTTGAATAATGCTGTACATGTTGCGATGATGTTTGATCCAACGAAAAAAGGCCAGAAATCCTAGGCGCAAATTCTCTTCTTGCGTGGTTGCTGCCATGATCGCTTCTTTGATCGTCGAACGAAGCTCTCTGCTCAGCTGCCTGATCAATTCATCATAAATCGCTTTCTTCGACTCGAAATAATTGTAAAACGTTCCTTGGGATACCTGTGCATGCTGTGTGATCAAGACGATGGACGCATCATAATAGCCTAGCTCACCAAACACATGCTCTGCGGCATCCAGTATTTTTTTGCGGGTTTCCTGTCCTTTCTTGGTTAAAACAGGGGTAGGCAGACTATTTTCTGACACCTGAATCACCTCTCAGTTTTTATTATATGTATAATTCTAAATATTACAACATATTTCTTGTTGTTCATTTTCAGCGAACGGAGAACGGCATGATTCCCTTTGCCATATTGGCAGAAATTGACGCGAAACGATCTGTGAGAACAAGCGTCATATATAGTACAAAAGCTCCCATGCGAATGCACGAGAGCTGAAATGGATTTGATGCTTAAATGACGCGCTTGATTTGAACTGTGCGCTTTTCCCAATTCGTTCCATCGTACTTGGAATAAGTCACACCAGGACTACCGTAAGTGTGCAGGATTTTCCCATCCCCTGCATAAATAGCTACGTGTGTAATCCGATCAGAAGAACTGGTTACCGATGCCTTCATGAAGATCAGATCACCTTTTTGCAGATTGCTCTTGGAAACAGATTTCCCCACAGTAGATTGCTGGCGGGAATCGCGCGGCAATGTAATGCCCGCTTCTTTAAACACGCGCTGTGTAAAGGAAGAGCAGTCGAATGTATTGGTCGTACTGCTGCTTGAGCCGTATTTGTATTTTGTGCCCATATACTTTTCACCATTTTTAATGACCTGATCGGCAGTTTTGCTTACAGGCTGTTCTGGCTTGCTAGGCGTATTCCCCGAGGAATCAATAACACGACGAGCCCCTACAAATTTGTCACTGTACTTCGAATATTTTTTTACAACTACCTCGTCTTCCCCTTTCGAAGAATAAACGAATTGATCACTGCCTATGTATATTCCCATAAAAGTTGGGCTGCCGCTTCCGCTAGAGGCGAAGAACACCAAATCTCCTGGCGCCACGCTTTTTTCGGATACTTTAGTCCCAGTCTTGTACAGGCTAGAGATTGTGCTCCCGATGGAAATCCCTACTTGTTTGTACGCATACGTAGCCAGCTCCGCTGATCCGAATTGCTTCGGTCCCTTTGCTTTGTACTCGTAATCCTTCCCGATCAAAGAAGTAGCAATATTTGCAACCTCTGACTGTTTTGAATCTTGTGTCTTAGCGGCCACTACTCCAGCTTGACCACCCATTAACAGGGACGTACTCAGCATGACTGCTACTGTTGACTTCATTACCCAATCTCGTTTCGTCACTTTCTTTTCCTCCTTGTCATGTTGTGGCACCCGTCTTGGGTACATGGACAGAATAGCGCAGGAGGAAACAGGAGGATAAGACCGTAAAATTTTCCAATGATGGAATTGGTAGCATGGGACTAGTCTGAAAACACGGTGTAACGTAGGTGGTTGCTACCTCTTAGTTCCATGGAACCATAAAAGTTACAAAACGGTATCAAAGGTGATTTTCGTCGCAAAAAACGGCTATATTGCTGGCCCGAACTCCAAACAAAAACCATCTTCTGCATGTTTCTGTCAGAAGATGGTTCTCCACTCGTACCTATTTCATTTTCGCCGTAAACTGCCCCCAGGTCTCTTCTCCCCAGTTGAGAGTGAGGACATCTCCATCCGTAACAGGTCCTACCCCCGCTGGCGTCCCCGTGTAAATGATATCCCCTTGTTCCAGGCCTAGATGTTCGGAAATATAGGCAATAATGGTTTCCAAATCAAAAATCAGATCACGGAGATTGCCGCGTTGCACTTGCTCTCCATTTTTCAGCAAGGAGAAATCGGTTTGGTGCAGCTCATGGATACCAGGAAAAGGATGAAAAGACGTCAAAATTGCTGAATTTTTAAACCCTTTTGCCAACAACCATGGATGCCCCGCTTTCTTCAGTTCACTCTGAACATCCCGCAAAGTAAAGTCGATCCCGAGTGCTATTTTGTCAATCATATCGTCAAGTGTAGCTCCAACCTCATACGGTCTCGCTATGTGAATCACAAGCTCTGCCTCATAATGGAGCTCTCCACGCGATGCCGGAAGCTCAATGGCCTCGCCATTTGCCATTGCAAGCGCATGTGTTGGTTTATCAAAGATCATTGGCTTGGTTGGCACATCGTTCCCCAACTCCGCAGCATGCAATCGATAGTTGCGACCGATACAGTAAACATTTTTGACTGACTCCATTTTGTCCTCTCCTTTGGTGGCTGTCTCTTTTTTTCACTATATCATGGCTGCACGGCGTATTACAGCTTGTCTTGTTCGCCCTCTTCCATGCAGTTACGATAGCCAGGCCAAAGACGGGCATTCCCTCTTGCTTCTACTTCAATCACGGTATCACAAATGGATTCCAACGCACTCTCCAGGTCCATCTCTTTCTCAGTGCTCCAGGAAAACTCGTAATGGAAAATCACTTGCTGCTCTGTCGCTTCGGAGAGGACAAACGCAAACTGCTGTTGTTGTTCCACGACATGCTTTCGGGCTTCAACCGTCGCTTCTACCGAGAACAAACCATCCCATTCAGCAACCATATATGTAGAAGTAACATCAATCCACAGGGAGGGAGTATCATTCCTCCGCCGAAAAATAACAGAGTCCTCCCGATAAAACCCGTAGCCAGAGGGCAGCGCACCTGAGAGCTTGAATGGGATTCCTACCGGCAAATCATGTGGCTTCAATGCGTGGACAAGCCTCCCAGGCAAAAGATAGTAACCATCCTGCTGGCGATCTAACCGTTCTCCCATGACGAGAACCTCTTGATTGTGTGAATCACCTGTCACCTGAACGAACATCACGGCACCTCCCTCTAAAACAGTATGGTCAGGAATGCATGACTCAAAACTAAATGACCATCCATTTTTTTCCTGACAAAATACCGAAAAAAACAGGGTTCATCCATAGGATGCCCCCTTTATTCCTTCTAAGCTACGCACGTATGATCGCAATCACAACATGTTCGTCATCGTATGATTTTGCTTTGATTTTCACAGGAAAATCATACAAGTTGGTAAATTTAAAATCCTTATAGCCATACGCTACTGTGGCATCTTGACCCATTGGCACGTATCCCACTGATTTGCTGTGGTTATGCCGTTCCATCATGATCATCCCCGCTTCAGCAGCTGCATTGTAAAGCGTGCTAGAAACTTGACAAATCCCGCCTCCATAGTCATCGACGAGTTGGCCGTTCTGAATAACCCCAGCCTTTTGCCACCCATCCTCCGGCAAATTCGAGTTTCCCACTATTTCATTGAAAGAAAACACCTGTTGCGGCTTGATTTTTTCATTATGAAGCTTGCTCAATGCTTGCTTGATGTTATGTTTACGCGCATCTGTGCTGTCTTTCATCGATGAGTAGTAAAAGCCGAGAACCTCCTCTTCCTTGAGGTCCATCTTCTCCACATACTTTTCCTGTTGCTTTTCCTGCAACTCGAGAGCAGGAGATAACGGATCCACTTGTAACGCCATTGCACGCTCAGGCGCGTAGTTCATACCGAGCGAGAACACGAGGACCACTGTCGCCATACTGATCGGCCAATGCCGAACTTTTTTCATTTCTACTTCCTCTCCCACATTTGTTGATCGGTTTACTGACGCGAAGTTCCCTATTTATATAGACGGTCATTGTTATTACACGTTGCCTCTAACAATGTAACGTATGGGAAAAGCGACAATCAACCTGCAAATGTTGGGCTTTTTGTCCTACATCAGGTTCTACTCGTCATCCTCATCGATAACCCCGAGGGCTTTGTTCTTTTCTTTAAAACGCTGGTTATGGGAAGAAACATAGGCCATCCGATCTGCTACCGGGTCTATGTGTAATTTGGCACTGTTTACGGCCACAGCAGCATCGGTGAATGCTCCCGCGATCAACGTAATCTTGCTGTCAAAGCTCGCAAAATCGCCTGCCGCAAAAATCCCTGGCATATTCGTTACCAGACGAGGACTAACAAACACGTTCCACTCATCCATATCCAAGCCCCACTCTTTAATCCCTGTGAAATCGGCCTTCAATCCGTGATTGACGATGATGGCGTCTACATCGATTTGCTCCGTCTCGTCCGTCTCCAGATGACGTATCGTCACTTTATCGATCGTTTCTTTGTCTGAGCTTTGCAATTGCGTGACCGCATATGGAGTGCGAACGATCGCAGATGACTCTTTCATGCGCTTCACATTCCGCTCATGTCCACCAAATACATCACGGCGATGCACGACAGTTACAGACTCTGCAATTTGCACCAGTTCGTTTGCCCAATCGACCGCGGAGTCCCCGCCCCCAGAGATGAGGACGTGCTTACCACGGAATGGCTCCAGTTCCTGCACTGTATAATAAAGATTTGTCACCTCGTAGCGCTCGGCTCCTTCGATCTCCAGCTTCGCCATTTTCAAAATACCCCGGCCCAAAGCCAATATGATCGTGCGGGTCCAATGCCGTCTCCCCGATTTTGCAACGAGTATGTACGTGCCGTCTTCTTGTGGCTCCAGTCCAATGATCGCCTCGCCCAGCACGATGGTGGGATCAAATGTCTTCGCTTGCTCCACCAGATTAGCAACCAACTTTTCACATAGTTGTGGTGGTACACCGCCAACATCCCAGATCATTTTTTCTGGATAGATCAACATTCGTCCACCGAGCTCTTCTTTCGCTTCTATGAGTTTCGTCTTCATATCGCGCATTCCGCTATAAAAGGCAGCGTACATCCCCGCAGGGCCACCGCCAATAATGGTTACATCAAACAGCTCCAACTGTTCTTCCACAACTACCCCTCCATTGTCTTGCTAGTTTGTTTATGAATCATCAAAAGTGATGATGAAAATGAGATTCATTATCACAATGTGATTGTAATGGAAAATGGAGGAGGATTCAACATTCAAGAAAAAATAAAAAGGCTCGTAATTAGCTTCATCAGCCAATTTACGAACCTGTTGTTTACGATATGGTGCGGTCGAGAGGACTTGAACCTCCACGGTGTTGCCACCACTAGAACCTGAATCTAGCGCGTCTGCCAATTCCGCCACGACCGCATAAAAATGGTGCCGGCAATAGGACTTGAACCCACAACCCCCTGATTACAAGTCAGGTGCTCTACCAATTGAGCTATACCGGCACATTGCGAGAAACTATGTAATTCGCACATTCTAAAGATAGAATGGCGGAGCTGACGGGACTCGAACCCGCGACCTCCGGTGTGACAGACCGGCGTGAACTCCAACTTCACCACAGCTCCATGTAGTTTTTGTCTCCATCTTGCGGCGACTTTTGTAATATAGCACGATTCTATCTCCTAATGCAATAGTTTTTGAAAAAATAGTGAAAGATTATTTTTTTCATAGATTTACCAACGAAAATCCGATAGAATTTTAGATAGATATGCAGATTTTAGTAGATTGGTGGAGACGATGACATGAAAAAGACTTCGAGGCTACTCACCTTCCTCGCCCTCTTCACTCTGCTGCCTACTGCTGCCCATGCATCCTCATCGGCATATGTGGTATCAGCAGGTGATACGCTGAGCAAGATCGCTCGCGAGCATCAAGTATCGGTGGATCAAATCATCCAATGGAACCAACTGAATGATGATAGATTGTCAATTGGACAAACTTTGTCTATTCATGGTGCAAACACTTCTGGCTCCATTGCGACTGACATTCCTTCCGATGTAGCTGTCAATCAGAATGATAACGCTACCACTGAGTCTAAAGAACTAACCGCCGGTGAAAAGGCCCGCGTCACTGGTGACGTGCTGAATGTGCGTAAAAAGCCTTCGACTGACGCAAAAGTGTTAGGCAAGCTAAGAATCGGTTCCGTTGTAGAAGTTGTAGAAACAGGTAGTGAATGGACGAAAATCGAATTCGAAGATCGTGAAGCATATGTTGCTACAGAGTTCCTAAGTCCAAACCTCACTTCTACCGTTTCGCTGCCTTCCGAGGTAAATGCAGAAGATCTGGGTCGTATGAAGGAAATTTTTGAGCCATTACTCAATACACCATACGTCTTAGGTGGAACTACTCCGAATGGCTTTGATTGTAGTGGCTTTACTTCATACGTTTTTGAACAGCTTGGGGTTACACTTCCGCGCACTTCTGAAGATCAATTCCGTGGCGGCCAAGAAGTATCACTGGATCAAGCACAGCCTGGTGACCTCTTGTTCTACGATGCGCTTGGAAAAGGACGCGTGTCCCACGTAGCGATCTATCTGGGTAATGGGGCAATCGTTCATGCGAATGGCGAAGATGTTCGCTATGGCAAAGTCGAATACATGCATAAGCTCTACCCGTTTTACGGAGTGAAGCGTTACGCTAATTTCCAGTAGGCTTTCCTACACATAAAAGCAAGCAAACAGCCCTATCTGCCTTTGCAGCAGTTCGAGGGCTGTTTGTTTTTCTGTGTTTAATGTATTTCGGTATTATGGGCCTGCTGCTGCTGTTGTTGTTGTTGCCCTCCGATTTCGATTTTGCCCAACGCTTGCTTCATTTTGTCGAGCTGAAGCTGATAATCACGAACGACTACGGTAAGAACACTGACAGACTCCTTGAAATCCGGCTCGCTGCTTACTCTGTCGATGGCTCTATGTAAATGCAGCATCTTGTTCTCCGTTTCCCGCAATAGGTCTAGTAACTGCAATCCGTTTACCACGTAATCACCTCATCTGTTTTTTCTTACTTTCTCCTTCCCCTCTGTTCCCTATGCGCACAAAAACGTTTTGCATGATGAATAAAAAACGTCCGCTAATGACATAGCGGACGTTCAGGCTGTCGAGAAACCCCCATCCTGAATTTCGCGGATTGGGCAGAAAAAATTTGACCTTCTAGAATCGCTTCTAAGGCGTTTTACGAGGGCGGGGAGACATATTTGTACCCCCTAAAATGGCACTAAAAGTCCCCTTTTTTGCGAAAGGGGACTTTCTCTACACTCTGAACGTCCGCTAATGACATAGCGGACGTTCTTCCTATTTAGTTCAGGCGTGCAGACGCGAGCTCAACGAATTTCTCGATATCTTTTGCAACCAAAGAGAGTGAATTCCGCCAGAAATCGACTGAGCGTACATCAACATCCATGATGGCTGCTACATCCGCAACGCTCATTTTGCCTGTAACAGATAAGAGCTTGTCGTACTGCTCAACAAAAGCTTCCCCGCGCTTGAGATACTCTGCGTACAAGCCTTTCGCGAACAAGAGCCCAAAAGCATACGGGAAGTTGTAGAAATTGTAATCCGCGCTATAATAGTGCGGTTTGCATACCCACATGTACGGGTGTAGAGCTGCCGGATCCAAACCATCTCCGTACGCGTCCTTTTGTGCTTGCAGCATCAGTTCGTTTAGAGTGGACACAGACAAGGCACCTTCTGTTCTGCGCTCAAATACAGCAGTCTCGAACAAGTAACGGCTATAAATATCGACGATCACCTGACTTGCTCCGCTAATATCATTTTCCAAAATCGCAAATGCTTCCTCGGAGGTCGCTTGTTCAAGCGCTGCATTGGCAATGATGGTTTCACACAAAATGGACGCGGTTTCGGCGATTGGCATCGGGTATTCGCTATTCAAGAATGCTTCGTTTACGAGACATTCTCCGTGATAGCCATGTCCCAATTCATGTGCCATTGTGCTCACATCGCTGTAGCTGCCTGTGTAGTTGGACATAATTCTGCTCTCCCCTACGATGTGCAGGTTGTAGCAGAATGCCCCCCCACGCTTGCCTTCACGAATCTCAGCATCAATCCACTGATCGTCATAAGCTCGTGCTGCATAGTTGGCGAGTTTTTCGCTAAAGCTACCAAAGTGCTTCACGATGAAGTCGCGGGATTCCTCATACGAGAAGCGCATGTCTGCCTCACCCACTGGCGCAAACAAATCATAAAACGGCAATTGAGCGCTCTCATGACCGAGCAGCTTCGCCTTTGTACGGAAGTATTGATGGAAGGATGGCAGGCTCTCACGCATCGCCTGAAGCATCGCTTCGAGCGTTTCGCGGTCCATGCGGGAGTCTTGCAACGTCTTATCCAGCGGCGATTCATAGCCTCTGAGCTTCGCTACGGTAATAACCTCGCCCTTAATTCCATTCAAGCTGGCAGCAGCAGCTTGATCGATTTTTTTGTAAGCGGCAAGTTCCGCCTCGTATGCCGTTTTGCGCAGCTGCGGATCTTTTTCATTCGCCATGTTCCGCACCACAGGCAATGGAAGCTGTTTGTGCTCGCCATCGACTGTAATGTCTACCAGTAATGTGGACGTCAGCATTTCATGGAGCTTTGTCCATGCATTTGACCCTGTATTTTTCATTTTTGCCAGGACGATTTCTTCTTTTTCGCTCAGCATGTATTTGCTCTTGTCTGACATTTCTGTCAACATAAAGCGATGTGTCTCTAACAGATCCGATTGGCTAATCAACTCGTCTAGGTTGCTCAACGTTCCTAGCCACTTTTGGAACTGCACGCCTGGTTCAACCAACTCAACTGCCTGATTCTGTACTTTTTCAATTGCGAGCAATGCTGCTTCATTCTTGGCATCAACGCTTGCAGTCAGCTCTCCGTAGGCGTACAAGCGGAACTGCGTTTGCAGAACGGAGGTCATCATCGTTATGTATGTCTCCATCTTCGCAACTGCATCTTCTGAAGATTGCAAGTTTTGAACTGCCCAGCCTTTGATCTCTTCCATTTCACGTACTAACTTCTCCCAATCTTGTTTCCATTCGGGCGCATCAAACGAGGAATACAAGACGTTCAAATTCCAGCGCATATTCATGGGCACGTGCCTCCTCTTCGCTTATGTAACAAACCTATTGTAAAAAAATTTAGATGGATTCTGCAAGTTTTTACTAAGAAAACTTCTTTTACGAGAAGAAAAAGACTCTGCCGCTAGCGTAAGCAGAGTTCTTTTGTAGGTGATTAGGCTCGCACTGGCTGCGTCAAAAACGTCAATGCAGATAAGGCAAAAAGCTGGGTGGATTCTACCAATTGGTCAATCGCTACGTACTCATCAGCATGATGAGGGATGTGGCGATCGCCGGCGCCTGTCGTCAAAATCGGAATGCCGGCTTTGTGCAGGAAGGTTCCATCTGTCGCACCTGGGACACCGTTATATACGGGTTCTTTTTTCGTGATTTCCCGATAGGCGCTCGCAACAGAAGTCACGACTTCTTCCTTCATGCCAGTTAAGGTCCAAGGACGCTCTTCGATGAGTTCCAAGGTGGCTTTGAACTTGTCATCCTCTTTGCTTAATCCTTCTAATATGGCACTGATTTCTTTGTACAACTCCTGGTGGTCCTGCCCGGGGACCGTGCGAATATCAAGTGTGGTCATGCATTGATCGGGTACGACGTTGATTTGGGCGTCTCCTTTGACCGGTGCCTGCAAAATCGTCGGAGTGATACTCGGCCATCCCAACATCGAATGCTCTCCCAGACGAGCCATTTCCTTGCGTTCCAGCTCCTCTAACGCGACTATTGCGCGTGCCATACGTGTGTTCGGATTGATTCCCGTCAGTGGCATGGCACCATGCGCCATCTTGCCAAATGTACGAAGGATGGCTCTCATGGCTCCTTTTTGCGTGATGCAGAGCTGATTTTCTTCTGGTTCGCAGATGATCGCCGCATCGACGTTGTTGGCCCAACCGCGACGGATAAAATCTTTGATCCCGATCATCATGCTCTCCTCATCGCAAGGGATGCACAGGAGGATTTTGCCTGTAAAAGACTGTTTGGATCGTTGGATAGCTTTGACTGCACATATCGCGGCTGCCAGATTTCCTTTTGTGTCACAGGAGCCACGCCCGTAGATACGTCCTCCAGATATTGTCCCGCCAAAAGGGTCGTAGCTCCAAGCATCCCGGTCCCCTTCTGTTACGACATCCGTATGGGCTTCGAACAAAAGCGTTTTGCCAGGCCTGCCCGAATCGTAAAAAGCGATGACATTCGGTCTGCCTGGAACAACCTCTTCATAGAAGACCTGCAAACCCATATTGCGAAGATAATCGGCGACAAATAGCGCGACCCGCTCTTCATTCGCTCCTGCCTGATCTGGGCGAAACACACTCGGAATTCTAACTAGCTCCTGCGTTAGGCGCACAACTTCCTGCTCGTCAACAAAGGATATCACCTGATTCATCCGCCAATCCTCTCCTCTGCATCCAATTATGTTACACCTATTCCTGGAAGTAACTGCGATAAGATGGCAGTCCCCCTGCTTCTTCTGCGTGCTTAACCGCTTGGATGACGGCTTCTGCCAGCACATCTGCGGACAACGCGCCCACCAAGTCTACACTTGTCTCTACTTCGCCTGTTGCAACAGCAAAGATCGTGTCGCCATCGTACATGGTGTGAATCGGACGGATCGTACGGGCAAGCCCGTCGTGAGCCATTTGCGCTACTTTGTTTGCTTCTGCTTTGGACAAGCGGGCATTGCTCGCGACTACGGCAATTGTCGTGTTCGTACCTGGAGGGATCGGAGCAAAAGCTTGCTGGCGCATTATCTCCATGCTATCCCGAATGGTTCCCTGTTCATCTCTCGGCCCGGCTATGATCGTACCTGACTGCGGATCTACGACATGACCGACCGCATTTACAGCGACGATTGCGCCTATGACGAGTCCATTGGGTAATATCACGGAAGCTGTGCCCAACCCGCTCTTCATCGCGTTCCCAAATCCATTCAGCTTTCCTACTGAAGCACCTGTACCAGCACCGACGTTTCCTTGTGCTATTGTCTCACGGCTTGCTGCCTGTGCTGCCTCATAGCCCATTTGACGATCCGGACGAACCCGATAGTCGCCTACAGCCTGGTCGAACAAGACGGCTGCTGGAACGATAGGAACGACGCCATAGCCAACATCCAGTCCGATGCCTTGTTCCTCCAAATACTGCATGACACCTGTTGCAGCATCTAAACCGTATGCACTGCCACCCGAAAGACAAATTGCATGGACGACACTCACCAGATTGACTGGGTCCAAGAGGTCCGTCTCGCGGGTGCCCGGGGCAGAACCCCGGACATCCACGCCGCAGACAGATGGCTTTTCCAGCATAATCACACTGCATCCTGTAAATGTTTCTTCGTTTTGTGCATGCCCGACGAGAACGCCGGGTACGTCAACTATCGTTCCGGTCATTATAAGTCTCCTGAAATTTTAGATTTTTGCCTGCCCGCTGATCCTAATTTCTTCCAAGCTGCAACGACAGCCAACGTAACAATGACCGAAACAATTGCTTCTGGCAAGCCGTTCGTGATTGCAACTGTTGTCGCTACACCGAGCGTCATGTATCCTCGAATAACGGCCATGCCCAATACCAGGATCGTGTTTGTCATCGCCCCAATAAAGCCAGCGGCACCAATCGCCAAGTACTGATTGACGTTTTTCAAACCAACATAGGTCAAGTAAGCAGTCACACCGATGAACAAACGTGGCAGGATGGCGACAAGAGGGTCTTTAAAAAGCGGAACGGTGGCATTTAAGAAAGAAGAGACTCCAAATATAAGGCCAATGATCATACCAACGCCCCAGCCCTCCATTATGCCCCCGATAACAGCCGGGATGTGCATAATAGTGGCATTGCCCGCTGCTGTCGGAACCGGAATGTAGCCGAGACGTGTCACCCCGAGCAAAATCGCTATCGCGCCCAGAACGCCTGCAATGACAATCTTGCGAACGGTCAAGCCTTTTTCCATGCATACTCCTCCTTTTACGAGTTTTATGTGGAATGCCCTACTCGGGCGAATTCCCGCTAGTCTCCCTTACCAAGGTATGGCGAGCATGACGGCAGAAATGACTATGCTCACGATTAGCGCGACGTAATCTTTGCCTACCGCCTTGTATTGGGTGTATCTGGTCCGTGCAGCACCTGGTGTGTAGCATCTGGCTTCCATTGCTAAGATCAAATCTTCCGCTCTGGAGAGCGCCACATTAAACAACGGGATGATGATGGGAAACATGTCTTTTGTTCTCTGGATGATCCTCCACCATTCCCCTGTACCGAAATCTGCACCACGGGATGCTTGTGCTTTCATCATCTTTTCCATTTCCATCGCGAAGGTAGGTACAAAACGCACAGCAATCGTGATGATCAATGCAAACGCATGAACCGGAAACTTTACTTTTTCCAAAGGCCCCAGCAGTCGCTCCATTCCGTGCGTGAGTTCCGTCGTAGAAGTACTGAGCGTGAGGACACTCGATAAGAAAATCACTTCTACAAAGCGCATGGCAGACACAATGACGAGGCGTACACTCTCACTCGTGATCGTGATGAAGCCGTATTTCAAATAAACGGTTCCGCCATTGACAACCTCCCCGTAAAAAAGCAACTGCATGATCGCCAAAATAATGATAAAGGGAATAGCGGGCTTAATCCCGGATATGCCGTAATGAAGGGGGATTTTCGAGATTTGAAACATCCCGATACAAATGGCTAAAGCAAACAGGTTACCCACGTATGTATCGCAGATGGCAATCGCTAAGATGAGGATGACGAAAGCCCCAAGCTTGAAACGAGGATCGAGACGATGAACGACCGAAGCAGTGGGTAAATATTGACCGATGGTAATATTACGCGTCAATTCAAATTCTGCTGACATGTGGACCCCCTCCTCAGCGGTTCATCAGTTTCAAAATTTCCATCGCTGTCTCTTCAGGTAAAAAAGCGCTAGGGTCGATGCTGTAGCCCTGCTCGCGGAGTCTGTATAAAATATCAACCGATTCCGGTGTGCCGATATGATGCTGCCGCAACAATTCCTGATTGCCAAAAATTTGTCGTGGTGTCCCATCGCAAACTGATTTGCCGTTTGCCATGACGTAAACACGATCAGCAAGCTTGGCGACCTCCTCCATATTGTGTGAGACGAAAATAACCGTTAGCTTTTCTTCCCGATTGAGACGGCGGATGCGTTCCAACAGCTCAAGACGAGAGCGCGGGTCCAGCCCTGCTGTTGGCTCGTCAAGCACGAGAACCTTGGGTTGCAAGGAAAGGACGCCAGCCAATGCCACCTTGCGCTTCTGTCCGCCACTTAAGGCAAAGGTCGGACGGTCTTTCATCTCCTGAAACGAAAGGCCGACCAAGTCCATCGCCCACTGAACGCGTCGCCGCACTTCCTCTAAAGGCAGCCCCATCCGAAAAGGGCCATAAGCTACATCATCACCAACCAGTTTTTCGAACAGTTGATCCTCCGGGTTTTGAAAAACGAGCCCTACTTGTCTGCGCAACGTACGAATATCAATCTTGGGTGAAGATACGTCCATTCCATTGATGATGACCGTACCGGACTGCGGGCGAATCAGTCCGTTAAAATGCTGGATTAGCGTCGATTTTCCCGATCCTGTATGACCGATAATGGCCAGGCATTCGCCCTCTGCCACCTGGATGGTTACCTGGTCGAGAGCCCGATGTTCGAGAGGTGTTCCCTGCATGTAGACATGAGATAGATTTTCCACGTTTACGATCGATTGCGTCATGAACCACTCGCCTCCGCTTGTCTGACGTATAGACGATTAACCTCCGCGACAACTTCCTCATTGTGGATGAGGTCTGGTGTAAATTCGCTATATTCGGAGTGAACGAGATGAGCAATTCGACTCGCGTCTGGAACATCCAGATGCAGCTCGCGAAGTCTTTCCTCATGGGAAAATACTTCACGCGGAGTACCCTCCAATACGATCTTGCCGCCCTCCATCACGATGACACGATCTGCTTCTGCTACCTCTGACATGTGATGGGTCACTGTGACAATCGTCATTCCTTCGCGATGCAGCTTGCGAACGACTGCCAGTATATCCTGTCTACCGTAGCTGTCCAGCATACTCGTCGCTTCGTCCATGACGAGGCATTGTGGCTTCATCGCCAATATCCCCGCAATGGCGATCCGCTGCTTTTGTCCGCCAGACAAATGATGAGGCGGCCGATGGCGAAAGGCACTCATTCCTACTGCCTCTAGGGCAAAATCCACTCGTGTTTTCATCTCTTCTGCAGATGTCCCTATGTTCTCCAATCCGAAGGCCACATCGTCCTCTACAATCGTCGCGACAATCTGATTGTCCGGATGCTGAAAAACCATCCCGACACGGCTCCTCACTTCATGAATTCGCTGTTTTTCACGCGTGTTAATTCCGTTAACGATGACATCGCCATCGTTTGGAGTCAAAATTCCATTGAGATGCTTAGACAGCGTTGACTTACCGGACCCATTATGACCGATGATGGCGACATACTCTCCTGGAAACACTTCTAGGGAGACATTCTGCAGGACAGGAATTTGTTGATCTTGGTTAACCTGATAGGCAAACGAGACATTTTCTACACGAATAATCGGTTGTGGTGTCATGCTCTCCCCTCGCCTCTTCGTAAAAGTCGTATGTGCTGTGTCCTCCATAAATAAGCAACTACCATGCCAAATAAATATGTTTTTAATTTTCTGTAAATTAAGCAATTAACGGAGTAACTCTGTTGCAAACATGCATCGCTGATGTTGCAGTTGCATCAATTTCTACAGCCTTTCGTAGCGCTTCATTTTTCTCCACAGTGTGGACCGATCCATTCCCAAAATTTTCGCCGCCTCTCCCTTGTTTCCCTTCGTTTCCGCCAAAACCTTTCGGATGACTTCCGCTTCTCGCTCTTCTTGATCTCGGTAAGATTGTCGCTGATACAGCTTCTTCGCAAAAAAAGCAGTGTCCTCCTTGCCTAGAGCGTCATTCTTACAGAGCAAGACCATTCTTTCCACCACATTGCGCAGCTCTCGTACATTGCCTGGCCAGTCGTATTGTTTGAGAACGCGGAAAACGGCCTCTTCGACTTTCAGATGCCTTTTATTTTCCCGTTCCTTGATTTCTCCAATGATCGATGCCACCAATAGAGGGATATCTTCAATTCGCTCTCGCAAAGCAGGTAACTCTAACGTCAACACATTCAAGCGGAAGTACAGGTCTGAGCGAAACTGCTTTTCCTCCACTAGTCGTTCCAAATCCCGATTCGTTGCCGCGATAATTCTCACATCGACAGGGACGATGCGCTCCCCGCTGATTCTGCGGACTTTTTTCTCCTGTAAAATACGCAAGAGCAACGCTTGGATCGAGATCGACATCTCTCCGATTTCATCGAGAAACAGAGTGCCTCCGTGGGCCAATTCAAATAGCCCGGGCTTTCCGCCTTTTCGCGCGCCTGTAAAAGCGCCCTCCTCGTATCCAAACAATTCGCTCTCCAATAAATTGCCGGGGAGAGCCGCACAGTTAACTGGGATGAACGGCCCGGTTGCACGCTGGCTGCTCAAATGAATCCCTTGGGCAAACAACTCCTTGCCGGTCCCACTCTCCCCCTGGATGAGAACCGTCGCATCTGTCCGTGCAAAAGTTTCCGCCCATTCCTTCGCTTCACAGATCGCAGAAGATTCTCCAACGATATCCTCCAGGCGGAATTTAGCTTCCAAGCCGCTCTCCATGCTCTGCTTGCGAATGCGCATCTCCATTTTTTGAATGTCGGTGATCTCTTTAAAAGTGGACACCGCACCAATGATTTCACCCTCTACGACAATCGGCAAACGGTTGATGATAATTTGTCGATTCAGGATCGTCGCGATGTCCCCTATCTCTTTTTTTCCCGTTGCCAAAATTCTCAACATATCTGAATTGGGAATATATCGGGTAATTTTTTGTCCAACGATATTGCCAGGCAGACCGAGTATTTCCATCGCGTTTTTATTGACCCCGATAATAATGGAATCCCGATCGACCGCAATGATCCCGTCGTGGGAAGCGTCCAGAATCGCCTGCATGTGGATGTCGTGAATCATTTGCCTGGCTCTCCTTCCTCGGCATGCTCAAGCATGACTGCTACTTCCGGTGCAGACCTTCTTGCCCGACGCTTTTTTCGTTTCTTTTTCCGTAATAGGAAAATGGCCAGGAGCATTAGCGCGAGGATGGCGAGTTCGATTGGTTGTGCTAGCTTTGCAGAAGTCCAGCCACTCATGCCTAGCAAGTGAAAGATGACGGCTATGTAAAGGAAGATCGATGCTAGATTTTGAGCTTTCACCTGTTTCACCTCTGATTTTTCTGGTTAGAGAAAGAATGCGGCAATCACTTCATCGTTGATCCCACTCTTGGAGTAATAATGAACCGGCTTTCCTTGTTCTTTCGCATACGCAATTTCCTTGCTTGTACTGCTTCCGATATAGCCCTCTACATCGATGACAAATATTTCGTTGGATAAATCGATTTTTCGAAAGTGAATGTCTGTGAGTAGATCAGCTTGCTCCTGTGATATCGCAAAGCCCTCGCTCTGTTCGAAAAAGGCTACACTCATCACGATGTTTCCTTGGAGCGTCAAATACGTATTCGCCTGCTCAAATTCCTTTTTGAATTTTGTAGACCCGCATAGGGTGATGATTTTCATTTTGAATCCCTCTTCATATGGCTTGTATTTTTCGTAATAATCTGACTAGCCTACTACGAAAAACTCCCATGGAGCCGTGAACATAGCTCCACAGGAGAGTTGGTTCTTGTTGTCTTGCGATTAGATAGGAAGCAGCTCCACAGATTCTTTGCTCTCCAAGTCTTTCACCATGTCGAGCCATGCCTGCGGCTTTTGTGGAAGCACAGCGTAATAACGCTTCAAGAACGTGACGATCAGATCTGCTTCGAGGGTCGTTTGCTCTTCGTTTGTCGGCATGAAGCCCAGATCGAGTCCGGATACTGCTTCGCCGTCATTTTGCCAGGACGGATGTACGTACGTAAAGTTTGTACGTTTGTAGCCCAAATGAGAGAGCACTTCACGGCGCACAAATGGGTCCATTGGCTTGATTCCGCCAAAGTTGTGTTCTTCCACACGGTACGGGTCGTAGATTTCTGCAAACATCCCGTACAGCTCCTTGCCGTTTTCAACAGCCAGAGCGAGCAGGTCCTTTTGACGCTCTCTGGCGAGGAATCGTCCCACTCCGAGTCCTTCTCTACCAATAATCGTGAAGTCTGTCATGGCTACGTTCATGTCCGTGTAATAACGGTATTCGGTAGCGCCCACAACTTCTCCTTCGTGTACAGCTACAAATACACGAATGCCCGGATCTTCTAGCGGTTCTTTCCACAGATCGTACTCCAATACTTCCTCAGGCGGGAAAACCTCTTGCATCAAACGGTGCATCTTCGCAAACAGCGGATTGTCGATATGTTGAATACGTACGAATTCCATCAGTCAAATCCCCTCTCGATCGATTATGTCGGATAAATACCCTACCGATGCTGCTGGAATGGATTTTTCCATTCCATGAGTGTCGCGTAGTTGCGAGATTCCTCATCTTCCAAATAATTCGCCACGACCTGAACAGGCGTGCGACCACATCGCATGAGAAATGTAATCACCGGGTCTCTTACTTCCCCTGTCAGAACACGCTCCAAATACTGCTCAGGTGTCCATTGGTCTGCATAATGCCCATATCCTGGCATGCGACCTCCGCCGAGCAATCTGCGCAGTCCTTTTTGTACCACCAGCTCATACATCGCTTGCATCATCTGTTGGCCGAATCCCAGCTTGCGGAAGCTCGGACGAATACAAATGTCTACGATGTACAGCGTGTCCCCCTCGGGATCGTGATTACGGATATAACCGCTATCCGTGACATCCTCCCACTTATGCTCAGGGTGAGCCGGATCAAACTTCACGAGCAGTCCTGTCATCGAACCTGCCAAAACGCCGTCCACTTCCACACAAATGGCACCTTCCGGGAACAGCGTAATATGGTTCGTCAGCTGCTCCTGGTTCCACCATAACTCAGACGGGAACGGCGGGGGAAAACTCTCCGCCTGTATTTGGATCAACTCGAAGAAGTCTGCGCGATTGTAGTTACGTATAACGGCTTTGTGTGGCTTGTTCCCTTCAAATACATACAGCTCTTTTCTGTACATATTCATCCTCCTGCTGTCCAAATCACGATGGATTGCTTACTTCCAGTCTGTATATAAATCGGTGCGGCGGTCGCGCCACGTTGTGACGGAGCCTTTTTCCCGCACGTCATATAGCAATTGGATATCCAGGTCAGCGGTTACCATCATGTCGTGGTTGATCTCCCCTTCAGCAAGAATGCCTCGCGGAGGGAACGGAACATCGTTTGGCGTCAAGATTGCCGCTTGTCCAAAGTTCGCTCGCATAAAATCAACTGTCGGCAACGAGCCTACAGTACCAGTCAGTACGACATACACCTGGTTTTCAATCGTCCGGGCATGACTCGTGTAACGTACGCGGTGGAACGCATGGCGATCATCCGTGCAGGATGGGCAGAAAATGACGTCTGCACCCCGCGCTTTGGCGATGCGCACCCACTCAGGGAACTCGATGTCATAGCAAATAATCATCGCGACCTTCCCTTTGTCGGTCTCAAAGATTTGTAGCGAGTCGCCAGCTCCCATATTCCAACCTTTTACTTCCCATGGCGTGATATGGATTTTTTTCTGCTGCCCTACACGTCCATCCGGGTAAAACAGAAAAGCCGTATTGTAAAGCTTGCCGTTTTCCTCGATGATGTGCGTTCCACCAATCAGATGCATCTCATATTTGGCAGCGAGGGAACGAAATAGCTCGACATATCGGTCCGTGAATGATGGCAATGCCGTAATCGGCAGCGCATTTCCCTGCTCGTCCCCAATCGACATGAGTTGAGTCGTAAACAGCTCCGGGAAAAGGAGGAATTCTGTGTCGTACTCTTGCGCGTTTTTCACGTAGTGCTCAACTTGATTGGCGAAGTCTTCAAAGCTATGTATGGTATGCAGATGATACTGCACAGCGGAAACACGCATTTTCATGCCATTCTTCCTTCCTCAAACGTGATAAGAACCTCTCAGACTAAAATATATCAAAAACAGTCTGTAAAGTCTCGTCATTGACTGTATGAAAAAAGTCGCCTATCCACTTAGACGGGCGACTCTCGCTCTTATTGGTTGGTACACATCCGCAATACGGTTTTGTAGAGCAGCTCTGTTCCCAGTGCCACGTCTTCATAGGCTGCGTATTCTTGCGGATTATGACTGATTCCGTCCTTGCAGCGGACAAAAATCATCCCGTAATCACAAACGTAAGAGAGCGCCAAAGCGTCATGGAAAGGGCCACTCATCAGCTCGCGCACAGAGGCACCAAGCTTGCTGCTCTCCTCGTGCATGATTGCCTTAATCCAGTCAGCACAGTAACGCGGGTCACTATTCGTATCTTCCGTAATGGTATATTGCAATCCACCTTCTACAGCGGCTAACTCAATCGCCTCGCGCAACGCTTGTTCGCGCTCATCGCGGCGCCTCAAATCGATATCCCGCAAATCAATCGAAAAACGCACCCGCTCGGGAATGATGTTGCGCGAATCCGGGAAAACCTCCAAGTGACCGACTGTACCGACTGTTGGCGCTTGTGGATCGAGCTTTGCCAGCTCGTTCACTGCCAAAATTACTTTTGCCGCTCCGACTAGTGCATCCTTCCTCATCGGCATCGGTACGGAACCAGCGTGTCCGGCAAAGCCAGTCAGCTCGACCGTCCACCACAAAGGCCCTGATATCGCCGACACGATTCCAATCGCTTCTCTCGCATCATCGAGAATCGGCCCCTGCTCAATATGCAGCTCCAGATAAGCACCGATGCTGCCTTTTGGATAAATAGAGGCTTCTAGGCGATCAGGGTCGCATCCAAAATCAAACAGTGCCTGCCTGCGTGTGATCCCGTTTTTGTCCGTCCGCTCCAAGTCCGTCGGGTCCAGCATGCCGAGAATGCCTTTGGAACCAAACAGTCCTTTTTGAAACCGGCATCCTTCTTCGTCACAAAACGCAACGACTTCAATCGACTGTGCAGGCATGACCCCTTGTTCATTCAACGTCTGGACGACCTCTAGTCCACCCAATACCCCGATCACACCATCGTACTGGCCACCGTACGGCTGCGAATCGATATGCGAGCCAACCATCAAGATCGGGGCTTGATCATCCTTCCCCGTCATCCGACCAATCAAATTGCCGAAGTCATCGATCCGCGTCTGAAGACCGGCTTCTTCCATCCAGCTACGCACCAGCTCTACGCCTGCCCGGTCTTCGGCAGACAAAGCGAGTCGACATACGCCCGTTTCGCCTATTTTCCCGATTTGCGCCAATTGCTCGATTCGTTTTTGCAGTCGTTCTTCATTGATCGTCAGCTTTCTCGCTTTTACGTTCATGCTTGTAGAACCTCCTCATCTTGGCGTTGATAGACGAATTCCCCATCTATCATCGTTTTGTCTACGCGCAGTTCTTTCATACGATCTGCCTGCGTTGCCAAAATATCAATGTGCCTCTTCTAAAATGGTATTCAACTCGTCCTGTTCATAGTAGAGAATTCCATAATCATCTGATTGGCTGGGGGTTGTCCGATTACTAAATCGCGATGATCCTAAGCATCTCCCGCCATGTCAAAACCGGCATGGAACTTTGACAAAAAACTATCGTTTACTATCTACAATCTGAAGTATATTAATTTAAAACTGGCTACTTTAAGAGGGGAATTATGCCGCACTTCCAACCAAGAGTACAGAAAAAAGGAGCCAATGTTAGGCTCCTTTTCATGACATTAATTAATTGATTTTAGGCACAAAGCAAACTCCGATTGGCAAGTAAGCAGTTCCACTACCAACCACTTCATCTTCTAAAGGCCATGGCCTTCTTTCCATCACATCAAATTCATATGTTTGATACCAGGGATACGCTGTAATAATTCCCGATTTCCCTGGCGGAACAGTTATAGGTTGTTCATCTGAAACGTTGTAACCCTTGGTAACGCTAAATCCAACACCAGCACTAACAGCCGCAGCACTAACAGAAACATTTGCATTATATGAAGCATTTACGCTTTCAGAAATGATCATTTTACCCCCAGGAGGTGCATAACTAGAACTTCTAATTTTTTTTGTCCCGCAGGCTTCCGATTCACGTTTCACTTTTACGTATTGAGCAGCTAAAATTGACACATCAGGTCCTGTTCGATCAATTAATTTAGGTGTTGATTTAACCATCGGTACAACCAAGGTGATTTCGCCAGTCGGCTTAACGTTCATACCATTTATTTCACCAAATTTTTTTGTATCTTTTATCTTAATTACTTTCTTGGTAACGCCATCAAAATTTTGGTAACTAACATCACCTAGTTTTTCTAAATCGTCACAATAATTAACCTTATTATTATCCGCTGATTTCGCAAAAACCCCTGTTGAAAGTCCTGTCGATAACGTCAACACAAAAACCAGAATAAACATCAAAGATTTGGAAAGTCCATTTTTCAACATTATCCATCCCCTTTTGGTATAATATACCATAAGTGTTTTTGTAAGGAAATGGATATTCCAAAAAAATACAGGAGTGTGATTAATTCATGGAAAAAATGATAGTTAAAGTCGTGCTATACAGCTTTATTGTCAGTTTTTGTGCCCAAATTTTATTCACAAGTCGATACCAAAGTGTACCTACACCAGGTACTGATCTATTCGAAATTGTTTATCTTCCCGTTGACGAGTACATACTATCAATTCTTCAAAATTCTATTGTTGTTTCGTTTGTTACCATGTTAGTGTTTATCCTCTGCTACTATCTGTATAAGATAATCAAAGCAAAAAAGAAATCTCAGTAATCAGTAAACTCACCATGCAGAATAATATGTCTTTTCGTGTGCTCTTAATCTATTATCTTCTGAATGCGGTCTCTTTTCTTAGCATCAAAAGCTACAACATCCAGCTCATACGTGAGTGGACCGGATTGAATGCGGAAAACGGGCACGATCAAATGCTGCTGCGCATCGCCATAACTGCACATGTCATTGGGCATCGTCATTAATCTTGGTATAATGAATGAGAAAGTCAGGTAGGAGGAACAACAGATGAACGAATGGTTGAATAAACCCGTGAAGACGATACAGCGACCAAAGAAACGAGGCACGGTAGAATACATAGATGACCAGTATATCGTGGTGTTCTTTACTTCCCCGCGAAAAGAGCGCGTTATTTTCTCGAGCAAGGAAGCATTCCTTAGCAAAATCGAGTTCGTGGAAGACCCCGTAACATGAGAAAAAGCCCCTGACTTCAGCACGATTTGTGCTAGGCCAAGGGCTTTTTATATGTGCGTAGGCAGCTTACGCGTAATGCTCGTCACGCAGGCGTTTGATTTCATCGCTCTCTAGGTACTCGTCATATGTGATCATTTTATCAATGACACCCTTCGGCGTGAACTCAATGACCCGGTTCGCAATGGTTTGAACGAACTGGTGGTCATGAGATACGAACAGAAGTGTACCGTCGAACTCAATCATGCCGTTGTTCAATGCAGTAATAGATTCCAAATCCAAGTGGTTCGTCGGTTCGTCCATGATCAATACGTTGGCACTCGCCAGCATCATCTTGGACAGCATGCAACGAACTTTTTCTCCCCCGGACAATACGTTTGACTTTTTCAGCGCTTCATCTCCAGAGAACAGCATGCGACCGAGGAATCCACGAATGAATGTCTCGTCTTGATCTTTGGAGTATTGGCGCAGCCAGTCAACCAGGCTCAAATCGGAGCTAAAGTAATCCGCATTGTCTTTTGGGAAGTACGCTTGGGAAGTCGTAACGCCCCATTCGAAAGAACCGCTATCAGGCTGAACTTCACCCATCAAAATTTGGAAGAAGGTTGTTTTCGCCAGCTCATTTGGTCCGACAAACGCAACTTTGTCCCCTTTGTTGATGGTGAGGTGAAGGTTTTCAAACAGTTTTTCGCCTTCAATCGTCTTGCTCAAGCCTTCGATGGCTACGAGGTTTTTACCCGCTTCACGCTCTGGCTTGAAGTTGATGAACGGATACTTACGGCTGGAAGGACGAATGTCATCCAACGTAATTTTCTCCAACAGCTTTTTACGCGAAGTCGCCTGCTTGGACTTGGAAGCATTCGCAGAGAAACGCGCAATAAACTCTTGCAGTTCCTTCATTTTTTCTTCTTTCTTCTTATTCTGATCACGAACCATTTTCAGCGCCAATTGGCTGGATTCGTACCAGAAGTCGTAGTTACCCACGTACATTTGGATTTTGCCAAAGTCAATATCCGCAATGTGCGTACACACCTTGTTCAGGAAGTGACGGTCATGGGATACAACGATGACGGTGTTTTCATAATCCGCCAGGAAGTTTTCCAACCAACGAATCGACTCGATGTCCAAGTGGTTCGTCGGCTCATCCAAGAGCAGGATGTGTGGATTACCGAACAGGGCTTGCGCCAACAGAACACGTACCTTCTCCGTACTAGAGAGGTCCTTCATCTGCTTGTCGTGCAAGTCTGTCGGGATACCGAGGCCGATCAGCAAGCTAGCTGCATCTGCTTCGGCCATCCAGCCGTTCAGCTCTTCGAATTCTCCCTCCAATTGGGACGCGCGATTGCCGTCTTCCTCAGAGAAATCTTCTTTCATGTAAAGAGCGGTCTTCTCTTCCATGATCTCGAACAGGCGCTTGTGGCCCATAATTACCGTTTTTAACACTTCGTACTCGTCGAATTCAAAGTGGTTCTGCTTTAATACAGCGATACGCTCGCCCGGTGTCACCGAAACGTGACCGCTCGTCGGATCGATCTCTCCGGAGAGGATCTTCACGAAGGTAGACTTCCCTGCACCGTTCGCACCGATGAGGCCGTAACAGTTACCTGGGGTAAACTTAATGGATACATCTTCAAACAGTGCGCGCTTACCGTAGCGCAGCGTCACGTTCTGAGTGCTTATCATCGTCGCAATACCTGCCTTTTTTGAATCGTTCAAACACTTATCTTACCAGAGATGACCTCATTATGCAAAAGGTAAACGATTTCGCGCACTGCAAAAAACACTTGATTCATGAAATTCATTTTCACAGGGAAAACTACCATGGCAATTCCAATGGGAAGGAGGCAGAGAAATGTCCAAGCACAATGGTGTCAAAAATGAGATGGGAAAGAAAGAAAACCCTTCGCAAACCCGTAGATCGAACACAATTAGCAAAGAACAGACACGCTCCAAGCAACGTGGCGAGTAGAGAGTGCCTCCATCAAAAACCGGCCTGCGGCAAATGCAGACCGGTTTATTTACAATCAATTGGATCAAACACTTGCCTGCAACGGTACGAGGGCAGGGCGATGCGTCTGTAAAGGCTGTGAATCCACATAGATCGATACATTGTGCAACGTCACATACACAACGCTCTCCTCTTCTACGTTCAACTCCATAAAACGTTGCCTGCTCATCTCTGCCTCAAATACCTCATCCGTGTCCAAACGTTTCAGATCAAGGCGAACGATCGGACCCAAGAGCGAAATATGGTTAATCTCGGCCTGAATAGATCTGGCAGACTTCCCCTCAGGTGGACGCAATGAAATCTCTACATCATGTGGCCGCATGTATCCGACAGCGGGAGCCTCCACTGCTTTATCCTTCCAATCTGTCTCGAACTCTGCCTCTCCCAGCTTGATTTTGCCATTTTGGATTCGTCCGTGAAACAGATTGACCCGCCCCAGAAAGCTGTACACGAACGGATTCGCCGGATGATGATAAATTTCTTCGGGCGATCCTACCTGTTCCACTCGCCCTTCATTCATCACAACTACCTGATCCGCCAATTCCATCGCTTCCTCCTGATCGTGCGTGACGAACAGAATCGTCAGCCCGAGCTTTCCGTGCAGATGACGGAGCCAGCGACGCAGCTCCTGTCTCACTTTCGTATCCAAAGCGCCAAACGGTTCATCCAGCAGCAAAAATTTGGGTTCCACTGCCAACGCCCTCGCCAATGCAACACGCTGGCGTTGTCCGCCGGATAGCTGTGAGGGATAGCGATGCGCGAGACCTTCTAGCTGAACGAGCTTTAACAGCGAATGAACCTTTTCACTGATTTCTTCCTTGCTCGGTCGTGTTTTGCGGGATCGCACTGACAATCCAAACGCAATGTTATCAAAGATGTTCATATGCCGAAACAAGGCGTAATGCTGAAAAACAAACCCAACCTGCCGCTCGCGCACGTCGCGGTTCGTATTATCCTCTCCGTGAAAGAGAATGCTCCCCTCCTGCGGTTGCTCCAGTCCAGCGATGAGACGCAAAAGGGTCGTCTTTCCCGATCCGGAAGGCCCGAGAAGAGCTACGAGTTCGCCTTCCGGGATATGCAGATTCACATTTTTCAGCGCCGTAAAGCTTTTATATGACTTCGTAATGTTCACTACCTCGATACTCATCCGGCTCTCTCTCCTGTCACGTCGTAGTGTTGTTCCTCATCCAGCTTTGCCTGCCGCTCGGTTTTCCACTCGATCAAGCTTTTCAGAATAAGCGTCACCAGGGCTAAGGCAGCAAGCAAGGTGGCTACCGCAAAGGCAGCAGCGAATTGATATTCGTTGTAGAGAATCTCCACATGCAACGGGAGCGTATTGGTCATGCCACGGATATGACCGGAAACGACGGATACTGCTCCGAATTCACCCATGGCGCGGGCATTACACAAAATGACCCCGTACAGGAGTCCCCATTTTACGTTTGGCAGCGTGACGCGTAAAAATGTTTTCCAGCCGCTGGCTCCGAGCGAGACTGCTGCCTCCTCTTCGTCTCTTCCCTGCGCTTCCATGACCGGAATCAGTTCACGCGCGACGAACGGGAAGGTAACAAAGGTCGTCGCGAGCGCGATACCTGGTACCGCGAAAATGATTTTGAAATCCCACGCCTCAAGCAAGGGAGCCGCCACACCCTGACTCCCAAACAGGAGGACAAAGATAAGGCCCGCAATAACTGGAGACACGGCAAATGGCAAGTCTATCAACGTAAGCAACACATTTTTACCCGGGAACGAAAACTTGGCTATTGCCCATGCAGCAGCGATTCCGAACGTCACATTCAGCGGTACGCTAATGGCTGCGACAAGCAAGGTAAGCTTGACAGCGGATAACGTTTCCTCCTCTGTAATGGAGGCCACGAATACCTCCGCTCCTTGCCGAAATGCTTCTGTAAATACGGCTACTAGCGGCAGGATCAAAAACAAGCTGAGGAAGAGCAAGGCCACGATAATCAGTGTCCATCGGATATAGGCTGGCTCCGTCAAATGCTTCATACGTGATACCTCCTAACGGGCCGCATCGAATTTATTGATTTTCCATTGCAAGTAGTTGATGATCAAAAGCATGATAAAGGAAATCACTAGCATGACCGTTGCAATTGCCGTAGCGCCTGCATAGTCAAACTGTTCCAGCTTGGTCATAATCAAGAGAGGCACAATCTCTGTTTTCAAGGGCATGTTCCCGGAGATGAACACGACGGAGCCATACTCACCCAGTGCTCTGGCAAAGGCGAGCGCAAAACCCGTAATGATCGCCGGTAACAGATGAGGCAAGACTACCCGCCAAAATGTATTCCATCGAGTAGCGCCCAACGTAGCCGCCGCTTCCTCCATTTGCAAATCCCAATCCTGTAACACAGGCTGGACGGTTCTGACGACAAAAGGAAGACCGATGAATGTTAGTGCAACCCATATACCGATGGGGGTGTACGCTACCTTGATCCCCCACTCCGCCAGGTACTGTCCGATCCAGCCATTTTCAGCGTAAATAGAAGTCAAGGCAATCCCACCTACAGCGGTAGGTAAAGCAAATGGCAGATCAACTATGCCGTCAATGATCCGCTTCCCCGCAAATTGATAGCGTACCAACACCCATGCCACCAAGACACCGAACACTGCATTGAGACAAGCCGCGAAAAAAGAAGTCATAATACTCACACGAATGGAGGCAAGGACCCTCGTATCCATAATCGTACCTATGAATTGCTCCCAACTCATCGTCGAAGCTTTTAAAAACAAGACAGACAGAGGGATCAGTACCAGCAGACTCAGGTAGATGATGGTATAGCCCATAGTCATGCCAAATCCTGGCAAAAACCCTCTGTTGCAGAATGATTTTCTCATGAAGGTAACTCCTCTGAGGAAAGTGTAAGTCTATGGTTTATAAAGCTGATCGAAGACGCCTTGATCTGCAAAATGAGTCTTTTGTGCTTTCGTCCAGCCACCAAACAACTCATCGATGGTAAACAATTGGATGTCAGGGAATGCGGGTGTATGTGCTTTGAGTACTTCCTGTGAACGTGGACGGTAATAGTGCTTGGCTACGAGTTCTTGGCCTTTTTTGGTATACAGGAACTGGAGGTATGCTTCTGCTACTTCTCTTGTCTTGTGCTTGTCAGCGTATTTGTCAACGATGGTAACAGGCGGTTCAGCCAAAATGCTCAAGGACGGATTCACAATCTCAAACTTGTCTTTCCCTAGTTCATTGACAGCGAGATACGCTTCGTTTTCCCATGCAATCAGCACATCCCCAATGCCACGCTCGACAAACGTAGTGGTCGAACCACGTGCTCCAGAATCGAGGACGGGTACATTTTTAAACAATTGTCCAACGAACTCTTGTGCCTTCGCTTCATCTCCCCCATTTGTCTTCAGGGCATAACCCCAGGCAGCCAAGTAATTCCATCTGGCTCCCCCAGACGTTTTAGGGTTCGGTGTAATCACGGAGATACCAGGCTTGATCAAATCATCCCAATCTTTGATTTGCTTCGGATTGCCTTTGCGCACGAGAAACACAATCGTGGAGGTGTAAGGCGAGCTGTTGTCCGAGAGCTTCTTTTGCCAATCGGCAGAAATCAGACCGCGTTCGGCAATCGCGTCAATATCATAAGCGAGGGCTAGGGTGACTATATCTGCTTCCAGCCCATCGATGACGGAGCGGGATTGCTTGCCTGAACCGCCATGTGATTGCTTGATCGTTACGGTTTGACCTGTCTTTTGATGCCACTCTGAGGCAAACTCCTTGTTGATATCTTGGTAAAACTCTCGCGTCGGATCGTAGGAAACATTGAGCAGCTCTACCGTAGATTTGCTGCCCGCTGCTCCATTACCTGTTTCTGCTGGTGCAGCAGCCGAGCAGCCTGCCATAGCAAACGCCATAGCAACGATTCCTACGCGTTGCAGGATCGTCTGGACCTTGCCTTTCGTGGTTTTCATACAGCTCACTTTCACTCCTCTTTTAATCTATAGTATTTTACTCGGAATACTCTGTTATTGAAGATTATACCTGCCTTTTTGTTCCTGTCAACGATATTTCCATCTACCCTATGCTAGGCAGGTAGGCCACGTTCAAATGTTACTTGCCTATCCAGCAAATTTGGGCCCACCCATTCTGACATTTTCAAAAAAAGAAGCCTTCCCATTGAATGGGAAAGCTTTATTGATCAGACTGTGACACTGGCATATTTCTTCCGGGCAAAAGCAAAAAGATCAGCGTCCGAATGACTTCCTTTTGTAATCAGATCACTGATGATTTGCGCGCCGATGGTCGAATAGACGGTTCCGTTCCCTCCGTAGCCTAGTGTGAACAAGCAGTGCGGATAGCCTTCCTGCTCCCCAAACAGCGGGAGTCCGTCATGGGTATCGACAAAAGTCGCTCCCCAATAATATTCGGCTCTCATGGGAATCTGTGGAAATAACTCTTGAATCTTTGCGAGCAAATGATCACGTTTCTTCAGACTGGATGCATCACTCTTTTTTAAGTCGTTTAACGGCTCATCAAGTCCTCCGACGATGATTCTCCCATCCGGACAAGTACGGATATACAAGTATGGACGGGCTGTTTCCCATATTAAGCATGCTTTTGGCCAGCCCGGAAACGCATCGACTGGATTGGTTACGATGGAAAACGAGCTGGAAATCACGGCATTGGCATTGCGCTTCATGGATTGTGCCTCGTAGCCAGTGGCAAAAACGGCACGCCTACACTTGATTGTGTGCCCACTTTTGGTATAAACCAAAAGCCCTCCGTCTTGCACTTTTTGATGCACGATCTCCGTATTTTCGTATACACGCATCCCTTTTTTCACAGAGTGGGCGATCACACCGTTCGTAAATTTGTACGGATTGAGCTCCGCATCTTCCTTGGAATAAATAGCCCCTGCCTTCGAAAAGGAGAATCGCTTCTCTATATCTGTTCGCTCAAAATACGTAACTGGAAAGCCGTACTTCTTCAATAACTCGTACTCTGTCCGCAAGCTCTCCGCATCCGCTGGTTCACTGGCATAGTACAAGCTGTCACGCCTTATGTAATCTGGAGACAGGTCTAGCTGCCCAGAAATTTGTTCCAATTCATCAACTGCCTGCCGCGTCAGCTCGTAAAAACGCCCCCCTTTTTGTTCACCGAATGAATGGATGCAAGCGGTCAAAGTCTTATCGTTGCATATTTGCAGCAAACCCGTGTTAGCACTGCTGCTGCCTTCACTAATCCTCCGTTTATCCACAAGGATTACATCCACCTCATGCTGCTTGAGATAATAGGAAACGAGCGCACCTGCCTCACCTCCACCAATGATCAGCACATCACACTTTACGTCCTCCGTTAGAGAGGGGTATCGGAGTGGGGCTGGCAATGTTTCTGGCCAATAGAGTTTACCGGTCACAATATTCATCAGAATGTCCCCTCAGGCTGAAAGTATCCAAATGCGGACCCTACTTACATTCTCAACCATAGGATAACCAACACGCCAGCAGGCATCCTCCCCTATCGCACAATTCATTGGTTATCCGTTATGATGGGTGTCAGAAGGAGTGATTGCGCTTGACTACGGTATACGTAAAGCTTCCGCATGAACATGCAGTTGTTCGTGAAATCGCTGAGACGGTTGAATTACAGGAGCTGGTGGGTGGTGATTACGAGGTGGTGGAGGATGACCATCTGGAGGGAATCTCCCTCGTTGTGAATGAAGATGCACGCGGGGTACAAGCGAACAATTTCCCCATCACATCAGATGGGTTTTTAGACTGGGTCTATGGACCTTGCGTATTCGTCAAAGCAGATGGACGTTCGCTGACCGATGATGACCTTACGAGAATTGAGCAGTTTTTATCTTCCAAAGGATAAGGGCATGACCAAAACAAAGACCCCTGACGTATGATCAGGGGTCTTGTCTTTTCACTACATATGCACTAGCCCTTAATACCGCTGCTGCCGAAGCCGCCCGCACCTCTTTCCGTCTCATCCAGCTCATCGACTACTTCAAATTGCGCGACTGGAACGATTGCAATCACGCCCTGTGCAATCCGGTCCCCTTTTTTGATCAAGTAGCTATGTGCATCGACTTCTTGTTCAACGGTTACTTCGTTTTCGCTAGCGCCCAGACATACCTGGCCACTTTTTCCGGATGCGATCCGAATGTTATCCATCAGGACACACACTTCACCGCGATAGCCTGCATCAACAGTCCCAGGTGCATTGGACAAGCGCAGCTTTGTTTTTGCACTGATCCCGGAGCGAGGGCGCACTTGCAATTCAAATCCTTCTGGAAGCGCGAATGCCAAGCCAGTTGGAACCTTTGCAGATTGGCCAGGGGCAATCAATGTATCCTCTACCGCGACCAGATCAAAGCCCGCGTCCATTGCTCTCGCGTACGCTGGGATCACGGCGTCTTGGTGGAGCTTTTTAATTTTCACCTGTGTAACCAGGCGCTCATTTGTCATGTTCATGAAATGTCTCTCCTCTATAGCCTGTCAGCTGAATACCATTCATAGTGTACAGGATGCGTCCACTTCCAGCAAGAAGCACCGTTTTTCATAAAAACCTCACAAATCCCTTTCTTTTTCAGCGCTTTTAACAATGGAATGTGATATAATCACCGTTGCATCTAAAATCACAATTGAAAAAGAAAGGTGGAATTGTACCTTGCAAGTACAAAAACCATATCGCATTTTGTTGTATTACAAGTATACTCCTATTGAAAATTATGAGGAGTACGCAGCCGAGCACTTGCAATTTTGCAAGGATAACGGGCTGAAAGGGCGGATTATCGTAGCTCCGGAAGGAATTAATGGAACCGTATCCGGAACGATTGAGCAAACCGACGCCTACATGGAATATGTGCGAAAAGATCCACGTTTTAATGATATGTGGTTTAAAATAGATGAGTCGGAAGAACATGCATTCAAAAAAATGTTTGTGCGCCCGAAACAAGAGCTCGTAACCTGGCGTTTGGAGGAAGATGTTGATCCGAATCAACTAGTCGGCACCTATCTGAACCCAAAAGAATGGCATGAAATGATGCAGGAAGAAGACGTCGTGATCCTCGATGGTCGCAACTACTACGAATACGATTTGGGACATTTCCGTGGTGCGATTCGCCCTGAAGTGGATTCATCCCGTGAGTTCCCTGAGTGGATTCGTGATAACATGAGCCAGTTCAAGGATAAAAAAGTCCTCACCTACTGCACAGGCGGTATCCGTTGCGAAAAGCTGACAGGTGTATTGCTGCAACAAGGTTTTGAAAATGTTTACCATCTTGAGGGCGGGATCGTCACGTATGGAAAAGATCCAGAAGTCCAAGGGCGCCTGTGGGATGGAAAATGCTACGTGTTTGACGAGCGCATCTCCATACCGATCAACCATACAGAAGAAGACGTTGTAATTGGCCGTTGCCATTACTGCGGTACTGTGGAAGACCGTTATCTCAACTGCGCCAACCCATTCTGCAACAAACAGCACTTCTGCTGCACAGAATGTGAGACAAAATTCAAGCGTTCTTGCTCCGATGAATGCCGTGAGCACCCTCGCAACCGTTATGTAGAAGCGGAAGAAAAAGCGAAGCTGCAAGCTGCTGGATCAAACGCATAATTTTATCCAAACACAAACAAGCTGATTCTCTCGTAGAGTCAGCTTGTTTTTTTATAGGCAAAAGGCTCACACTCCCCTCTCTTTCCCTTTCCCTGAATTTGGTACTATAATAATAATCAAATCATTCGTAAAAGGGGATACATTATGTCAGTGATTCATGAAACGAGCATTCTCGAATGGCAAGCTGCAATGACAGCTGGAACCACGACTTCCCGGGAATTGACCCTCGCCTTTTTACAGCGGATTGCCACCTACAACAAACAAGGCATCCGAATCAATGCCATTTGTGAGCTAAACCCAGATGCACTGGCGATCGCAGAGTCACTGGATCGGGAACGCGAGGTGTCAGGCAGTCGTGGGCCGCTTCACGGAATCCCTGTACTGATCAAGGATAACATTGCGACATCTGACAAGATGCACACGACGGCTGGAGCTCTAGCTTTAGCTGATTCATTTGCCTCTGCGGATGCATTTGTTGTGACCAAGCTCCGAGAGGCTGGCGCTGTCCTTTTAGGGAAAACAAATCTGACGGAATGGGCTAACTTTGTCTCCAATAACATGCCAGATGGCTACAGCTCGCGTGGTGGACAAGTGTTGAACCCATACGGTCCTGGTGTACTCGATGTCGGCGGGTCTAGCTCAGGTTCAGCTGCTGCGATTGCCGCAGGATTTGCCGTTGTGGCAGTCGGTACGGAGACTTCCGGGTCGATTCTCCACCCAGCGGAGCAAAATTCGCTCGTGGGAATCAAACCTACTGTTGGCTTAATCAGCCGTTCGGGTATCATCCCGATTTCCCATAGCCAAGACACAGCCGGACCGATGGCGAGAACTGTGACAGATGCAGCTACTTTGCTTGGCGCGCTTACTGGTATAGATGCAAATGATCCTGTGACTGGAAAAAGCGAAGGTCTAGCACATACCGATTACCTCCCCTTCCTCCATGCAGATGGATTGCGGGGTGCGCGCATCGGCGTTGTACGATCCAGGTTTTTGGCAGAATGTGTAGACGAAGAAATTGCCTTGTATGAAGCGGCTATTGAAAAGCTCAGAGAGGCAGGCGCAACGGTCATAGATGCGGTCACCATTCCGACAGAAAATGCCGAGTGGGACAGACATGTTCTTGTGCATGAATTCAAGGTTGGGGTAAATGCGTACTTAAAAACCTTACCAGCCTCCTACCCGATCCGCTCCTTACAGGATGTCATTGCTTTTAATCGGGCACATGAGGAACAAGCCCTGCTTTACGGGCAAGAGCTGCTGGAAGAATCCGAGCAAACAAGTGGTACAATGACGGAGCCGGAGTATCTGGCTAATCGCCTGTTCGATTTGGAAATGTCACAGAAACAAGGCCTTGATGCTGTTATGAAGGAGCACGAACTCGATGCCCTCTTGTACCCCGGCAGTACGGGTTATGCTATCCCAGCCAAAGCTGGTTACCCTTCGATTACGGTTCCAGCTGGCTATACTTCTGCGGGCAAGCCATTTGGCATCATGCTGACTGGATTGGCATTCCAGGAACCTACTCTTCTTCGCCTAGCCTACGCTTATGAACAAGCAACTCGACTGCGTGTAGATCCGAATATGACGAAAGCGTAAAGGAAGCACAGAATGAACCGATATTACGGACTTTATATTGGTACAAAAATCCCTTTCAAGCACCTGAAGAAAATCATTCGCAAATTCAACTATGATTACTATGACAAAGCCAGTCCAGAACGGCAGCAGCACTTTATCGAAATTATTCCAGAATTCCACATCAGTCACTCGAATTATCCACCCACAATGCTGGAGTGTATCATGGTGGAACCAGCGTTTTTGAACAGATTTTTAGAAATCATAAACAACCTAGATTTCACTTTCATCCTTTGCCACTATCGTCACGGTCATTTTCAAACGACGATGAATGGAATCGAGTATAGCGTTACGAACTATCGCTCCTTGGAAGATGTCGTCTATCTGCTACTCGAAGATGAAGATGATATCGAGGAGAGATTCTCTAAAAAACTACGCACGCTCCCACTCGAAAAACAAGTTGCCTCAGCCCCTGGAATCAAAACGAGCGAAGAATATCAGCATCTGCTAGATACATGGGTAAAGGAAGTACTCGCCTATCCAGAAAAAAACGCATGAGGCCTTTTTGGCCCCATGCGTTTTTCCCTTTCTACATCGTCTTACTTTCTTGTTCCGCTTTACCGAGTCGGTCCTGGAACAGCTTACTCAATTGACCGATATTTACTTCCCATTCCTCATCCTTGTAATAAACAGTCGCTTTGGATTCGCCTTTTTTGCCTACGATACGAATACTCGTAGTCTTCACTTCATAGGTGCCATCTTCCTTGAAGGAAATATCGGCATCCTTTAGCTCTTTGTCCAAGACTGGTGTAATCGTCTTATCGACGACTTCCTGTGTAGCTACGGCTGCTTGACGTCCCATTTGGATCACTTCTTCAGGACTGAATTGGAAAAACAACACGAGCACAACACCAATAATAGCAGCGAGCGAAATAATTCGAATGATACTTCGCACCACCCATTGGGCAGCCATGATAATGATTATAATACCTAGCGCAATCGGCCAGTAATCTTTGATCAGTTGAAGTATTTGGTCCATGCTTATCCCTCCTTCGATTTCAGTCTCGCCAAAAAATACCGAAACCAAATCTTCTAACAGAAAAAAACCGTCACAGCAAAGCGGACGGAATCGCAAAAATGGGTTGTCTCTCACTTATTCTCGTAAAAAAAGCAAACTCCTGCTCTCATTTTCAATCGTTTTAAACGAATATTACAAACACGCCATCCTTTCCTATGATTCTACAGAAAGAATAGCGTATTTTTTCATTTTAGGGAGGATTTTGTTTTATTACCGAAATTCCAAAACGGTATATTTTTAACGATAAACACTATGACAAAATTTATTCGGTTTTCCTTTTTGCCTACTTGCTAAATTCAGCAAGTAAAATATTTTTAAAGTTAGCTTTACCCATACTGTTCAAATTGACGGTCAACATATGCTTGCCTCCAAGTGTACCCCCAACAAGAGTAATAAACCCTGGAATGCTACCTGTATGTCCCCATATCGAGACTCCGTTTGGAAGCTTAGTTTCATAGATTCCAAGACCATATCCGCTGATTTCAGCACTTCCTGTAG
The DNA here is from genome assembly GCF_013284245.2 of Brevibacillus sp. DP1.3A. Taxonomy (NCBI): domain Bacteria; kingdom Bacillati; phylum Bacillota; class Bacilli; order Caryophanales; family Paenibacillaceae; genus Brevibacillus; species Brevibacillus sp. DP1.3A. The sequence goes on from NZ_CP085876.1 coordinate 3,967,324, forward strand.
GAACTGTAGTAAGCATTTGTTTTAATTGCGGTTCCTTCAGTAATTTGCCACTGAGTAAGTAAGAGAAGAATTTATTTAAGTCGTCAGCAGTAGAAATCATATCTCCAGCCGAGCTAGCTATACTTGGGTTATAATAAGTAATGTCTTTTAGCTCACTTGCTCCGTCTGGTTGGAAATATCCACGGGCATGATTGGTGCCTGGAATAACGCTTGAATTGCCAGGTAGGAATGTATTCGACAATTCAAGCGGTTCAATAATCCGATTTTCAATCTCTTCTGCATAGCTGTTCCCGGTTACTTTTTCAATAAGGATACCCAGTAATACGTATCCTGTGTCTGAATAAGACCAGCCCTTTCCTGGGGCAAAGTCTGGAGGAAGAGAAAGCCCAATCTTTACTAATTCTTCAGCGGTATATGTTTTTTTGGCATTCATCATATCAGCGTCTTTTGACCTTAAGTATTCAGCGATACCACTTGTATGGTTCAATATCTGCCGGATAGTAATCTGGTTACCATCATATCCGTTTCCTTGAATGACACCAGGCAACCATTTTTCGATGGAGTCGTCTAGATTCAGGCGGTTCTCTCCAGCTAATTGAAGTACAACTGTTGCGGTGAACGTCTTCGTCACGCTGCCAATGCGAAAGCGAAAATCTGTTTTCATTGGTTCCTTGGTGCTCAGATTCGCTACCCCAGCGGCATAGCCCCATGTTTTTCCATCCTCAGAAGTTTTAGCGAGTATCCCCGGGATTCCAAGATGCAATGTATCCCGCATTGCTTGCTTGACAGAATTCCGATCTCGTTGAGTGCTTGTTTGTAACGAACTAGATACATTTTGAGTAGGCTCTGCTTTTACAATTGAGGTTGGCGTTGTGTATAACAGGGAGCTTCCAGCTATTAAAAGGGCCAGACTTGCAAATGTAATTTGACTACGTGTTTTCATAAGCCATTTCTCTCCTCTATTCATATTGCTTAGGTCGTTGCTAACGCCATTCTGTCTTAACATTAAGTCATATCTGTTCCACCTTTCACACCTTGTTATATTTTTATCATACAAAATGAATATCTCTTTTTTCTTACGCATTCCTTACAAATTACTTATGTTTAAAATAGCTTCTATAATAGGGAGAAGGAGCATCTGTGCCGGAAAGTAAATATATGAATCAAAAAGAAACACAGAGGTTTTTCACTTCTGTGTTTCTTTTTTCGTCCTTTACATAGGAAAGACATACAACACAAATGACATTGTGCTGCATTAAACACTCCTAACGTTGTTAAAATCACTTGTCTCTACGTCGAAATTTATTTAACCTAGGGCGGTACCCAGGACTCCTCTTGCAGCCGCATCAGATTTCCGAGGTAAGAAGACCGACGTTTATTATTTTCAAGACGCAGAAGACTTTGAAATGAATGGACAAAAGCCCGGAGGAGTGATCCGGGCTTTCCTACAAGGACTTTTTGTCTTCGAACTCATATTGTTTACATAACAAACATTATGTATCTGTACCGATTTTGGCTTCCAGGCCTTTCGCGTAGTACTCATCCTGGATTTTCTCCGGAACCATACTCCCACCCGTCGCCCACACGATGTGGGTCGCCTTTTTCATTTTTTCCGTTAGACCTTGCTTCGCCAAATAGTGACGCCCTGTCTCTTGTTGAAACAATCTAACAGGTCCTGGCATGCCAGCTAATGCAGACGGCTCCAATCGAATGGATTCGTGATCGCGCAAGGCACGCAACAAAGCGTATAGCTCTTCGTCGTCCACTGTAAACACGCCACTCAGTAGGTCCTCCATCATTTTTCCTACAAATCGGGAAGGTCGACCAACTGCCAGACCATCCGCCTCTGTCTTGTTGTCTATCCCGAAATCTTGAACGGAGACTTTGTCATGCAGGCCTGTCATTAAACCAAGCAGCATGCACGGTGAATGAGTTGGTTCCGCAAAAAAGCAATGAACATTGTCCCCATAAATAAGCTTTAACCCGTACGCTACACCACCAGGTCCCCCACCAACCCCACACGGAAGGTAGACGAACAGCGGGTGATCACGATCTACTTTTATTTGTTGTTCCTCTAGCTGCCTTTTCAGTCGTTTTGCTGCTACTGCATAGCCGAGGAATAATCGCTTGGAGTTCTCATCATCGATGAAATAGCAGTTCGGATCGACTTCTGCCTGCTTCCTTCCCTCTTCCACCGCTTTTCCGTAATCCGATGCGTACTCCACAACCTGGACCCCTTTTGCCCGCAGCAATTCCTTTTTCCATGCTTTAGCGTCCGCTGACATGTGTACGGTGACTTGAAAACCGAGCTTCGCGCTGATGATCCCGATGCTCAAACCGAGATTTCCTGTCGAGCCTACCGCAATGGAATAACGGGAAAACAGTTCCCGGAACGCATCCGAGGCCAAAATAGCATAATCCTTGTCCGGTTGCAGCATTTGATGCTTTTGGGCCAATTCTTCTGCATGTGCCAGCACCTCGTAGATGCCACCACGCGCCTTGATGGAACCGGCAATAGGCAAATGGCTGTCGCATTTTAACCAGAGATTCCCCTGTATATCCGCCGCAAAGCGAGACTCTAGGTGCTTTTGCATCTCTTTTATCGGAACGAGTGGGGACTCAATCAGTCCACCAGCTTCTCTCGTCTCAGGAAAAGCCACTTGAATGAACGAGCCAAAACGCCGCAAGCGTTCTTCTGCATCCTGAACTTCCTCTGGCGTAACGGAGAGAGTTGCTTTTGCGATCTCATCATAGATAGGGTTCGTCCAGAAAACTTCATCCGTCTCCATCATGTTAAGAAGAAGCGGATATTTCGTTTTCCACTCCTCCATTGTTAGCCCTTCCACCTTCTCATTGTTTCCCATCTTGAACGAGCCCCCTCTTCTTCCTTCCACTCTTCTTTGTTATTATAACGAAATATTACGAAACTTCTTGCGGAAAACCAAATAAAATTACAGATGAATCCACTCATTTGATACAATGGTCGTGTTAAAGAAGTCAACTGTAACAAAAAGGAACGTGATAACATGTATCGCTATACCATATGCTTTCTCAAACATAGAAATGGAATACTCATGCTGAATCGCAACAAATCACCATTGATGGGGCTATGGAATGGCGTAGGCGGTAAGCTAGAGCAGGGAGAGACTCCACTGGACAGTGTCCTTCGGGAGGTTCGGGAAGAGACGGGCATTTTGCTAGAAACCGCTTGTTACAAAGGAATTGTCTCTTGGCTAGTTGATGGAATAGAAACGGGCGGTATGTATGCATTTCTCGCTCATCTTCCAGAAGACTACGAGCGCTCTCAAACCCCTCAGGTTGTGGAAGAAGGCATACTTGACTGGAAAGAGCTAGCGTGGATCTTGGACCCCGACAATGCTGGCGTCCCAGAAAACCTTCCCATGTTTTTACCATACATGCTGGAAGAGGCTGACCCTTGTCAGCATTTCTTTACGTACGAAAATAACCAGGTTGTCAACTATGAAACAGCTCCATTGCCAAAGCCGGTTACAACTTGAATCGGAGGAGAAACACAGATGGAAATTCGCAAGCTTGCAGCACAAGAACACCCACCAATGGATTTACTCTTATTGGCTGACCCTTCTGTCAGATTGGTGAAAGATTATTTACAAAGAGGTCAATGCTATGTCGTTGTTCTGGAGGGGAGCATCGTAGGTGTCTACGTCTTGATTCCAACCAGACCCGATACGGTTGAACTCGTGAATGTTGCCGTCGACGAGGCCCATCAAGGCAAGGGCATTGGCAAAAAGCTCGTTCTTCATTCCATTGAAGTAGCCAAATCTCTCGGCTATAAGACAATCGAGGTCGGCACAGGGAATTCAAGCGTGGGTCAGCTCGCTCTTTATCAAAAGTGTGGATTTCGGATGAATTGGATCGATCGGGACTTTTTCTTGCGTCATTATGAGGAAGAGATTTACGAAAACGGAATTCAGGTGGTAGATATGGTTCGCCTCTCTCAAGATATTTGAGAAGTTTGTCTAGAAACAGTGTAAACCGAATGAGTATACATAATTTATATTATGTTATCTTTTTATAGGAAAAGGTGAGGCCAGGTGATCACGCATTTTTCTAAATTAACCTTACAAACGGTGTCCATCCAAGGGGTACACCAGGTTTACGCAGACCGTCTCGGCTTTCCGATTTCATCTCAATCAGACAAACAGATTACGTTTCAAGTCACACCCGATTTTCGTTTAACCTTTGAAGAAGTGTATGCACCGTTCTCCCCCGCCCATATTGCTTTTCAAGTACCTTATTCCCTATTTCATGAATCAGCGAAAAAGATCAAAGAATCTGGTCTTTTGCTTGTTCGATGGGAGGATGGACATGACATTGATCAGGAAAAAGGGCGGATGAACCTGTATTTCCGCGATGGAGACGGGAATCTTCTTGAGATTATTGCCCACGAGTATGTGTCAGAAGAGGTCGTCGTGCCATCCACTCCCCTGCACATTCTGTATTTACGAGAAGTGGGCTGTCCCGTGGAAAGTGTGCCTGTTTTTACGCAATGGCTAAAATCGAATATAAGCATGAAAACATACGAGGATGGCGAAATTTTTAACTTCGTCATCGGGGGAACGGCACATATTGTAGCCACATGGAAAAACAGGCCTTGGATTCCCATTGCGATGAAAGCGTTACCACCGAAAATGCACGTCACTTTTGGAACACCTGACCAAACGTTCCTGCAAAAAGTGCGGAGACGCTTTGAAAAAAGTAATGTCCTCTTCCATTCGGATGCCCATGAGCTTACATTCGTCCGGGAAGGATACTCGTTTTCTGTTATCCATACACCCGATTACGCCCCTGACATCCCGAGCAAATTGCAATTACCACTTTCTATCTCCACCTAACAAATACAGCGGCAGACGAGGACTTCAGACATTGTCCCTGACTGCCGCTGTTCTGCTTTCACGTTATCCTCTGACGACCTTTCTCTTCAAAAGTGGCTCGCGACCTTCGCGTCCTTGTGTTTTTGCAAGGTAGATGGCGTATTCAAGCGGTCGAGTAATGGCATTCTTGTACTGCCCCGTTGCCCCCATCTCTCGGAAAATTTCCCGAGCTGGTTTGGGATTCACTTCGATCAGCCAAGCGTGACCCTCTACATCGATGCCAATATCCAATCCAAATTCAACCATCCGTCCAAAATGATCCTCGAGTGTTTCCGCTGTTTGAAAAGCAAGCTGTTCGCAATCACGCACGATCTGCTCAGTGTGCTCCTCCCCAAACCTCGGTCGGAGAAATACCGAAACTGGGATAGCTTTTCCGCCGCCATGCAGATTAGAGGTGGCACTGCGTTCTGGACCCACGCGAATCCCATGACCTGTAATGCTCCATTCACCCTGCCCATTCTTTTGAATCAAGAGGCGCATGTCTACTGCACGCGAAGGAACCAGCTGCAAACGAAGACCTTGCTGAACGATATATTTCTCCTGTCTCGTCCAACGATCTACCCATCTTTGGGCCGCGGCTTTATCTCTTACTACTGTGGATACTTTCGCCCTTTGCTTATTTCGGCCGAGCAGTCGAAGTTCGTCGCCACGCTTTTCAATCGACAGGATGTTTCGTCCCCCTGTTCCATTCAGTGGCTTTACGTAGAGCAATGGATGCTTGCCTAGCATGTTGACCAGACTTTGGCGGTTGTAGAGGTGGGTCTCCGGAAGCCAGCGATGCATTCTCGGGTCCCGATGCAGCACCTCATGTACACGCCATTTGTTTGCCAAGCGATTGTTTGCATACAAAAAATTACTCGTCCGCCGAAAGGCCACATAGTTCTTAAACGCTTGTGTCGGTGTATAGCGGTATCGGTCAAATACAGCGTCTGGACGGTCAAATATTCTTGCTTGCCAGCCACCATTGCTCCCCGGGACATACCCTCTCACCTGCCTGCCGGCTCCAAGTACATCGTTTGGTGAAAACAAGAAAACGGTACAGCCTAGTTCTTGTCCAGCCTTGAGTAGTCGCCGAAAATAGGTTGGCTCTGCAAAGCGTTTGCCTTCCCGCCAAGTCAAGATACCGATTATGGGTCGTTTCAAAAGACCACCCTCTCTCGTTTCCTCCTTGGCAGTTTATTCAGTCCGTAGTCAAATGGCGATTATCTCAACTTCTTTTCCAAGTGAAACAGATCGAGTGGCAACGGAGCCGTGACTTCGATGACTTCTCCCCCGAATGGATGCACAAATTTGAGCACTGCTGCGTGCAGCGCTTGTCGTTTAATGAGTTCGCGCTTGCCACCATATAGTTCATCCCCTAAAAGCGGGTGCCCAATATGACTGAAGTGAACGCGAATTTGATGGGTTCTCCCCGTCTCCAATTGACATTCTACTTTCGTAGCTGTTTGAAAACGTTCTATGACCTGGTAATGGGTAATCGCTGGATCGCCGTTAGGTGTGACCCTTCTGCGCGTCCCATGATTCCGATCTTTTCCGATTGGCTCATTGATTTTCCCGCGCTCTTTGGGCATTTGTCCCGAAACATACGCGACATATGTACGCTTGATTGTGCGCTCACGCAGCATTTCATCTAACAGTGCAGAAGCCCACGCATGCTTCGCGTACAGAACGACGCCTGACGTATCCTGATCCAGCCGATGGACATGGCGGACTTTTGCTTCCAAACCTGTACGGAAAAAGTGCCCCGACACGAGATGATCCAACGTCACATGATGATATCGTTCGGTCGGATGTAACAGAAGGCCAACCGGCTTATTCACGATTAGCAAATGATCATCCTCGTACAAGATCTCCGGAGCTTCACTGGCCGGATCAAGCCCCAATGGCTCAGGCTTGCACATACGCAGGCGAACTTCCTGCCCTGCTTTTCCCACAACATGCTGAGCAACAGGTGCGCCATCCAGTAGTACTTCTTTGTATTGGAATAAAAGATGGACCTGCTTGCGAGGCAGCTTCCACTCTTCGCGCAGCAGGTTCCCAATCGGAATGGCATCATCTTCGTCTCGTAAGTGAGCAACGAGCCATTCTCCTTCTTTTTTCATGAATAACATTTCTGTCTATCTCCCTGTTCTATGTTCATGCAATTACGCTTGCTCGAGTCCTTTACTGACTTGAATCGCACGGTCCAGGAAATGCTCGATCTCCTCACGACTCTTTCCGAGCTTGCTAACGAAGCGAACCAGTTCTTTTCCATTATGGAACGCAATAAAGCTCGGAATCCCGAAGATATCGTACTTTTGGGACAAGTCCGGGAGAGTATCGCGGTTGACTTCAATCATATCTAGTTGTTCTTTGTATTTTTCTTCCACGGCAGGCATGAATGGATCAATGCGATGGCAATCTGGGCACCAATCCGTGAAGAATTTGACAATGACTGGCTTGGCTGCTGCGATTACTTGCTCGAATTCAGCTTCTGTCTTAATTTCTCTCATGTTATCTTCCTCCCAGAATGATTTGGAAATAGTGTACCACAGGCGCGGGCTGTTTGGGACGTTTAGGAGAAACAATTGCCATCACTAACAAAACAACAAACTGAAATCCTATCTGTTGTAAGCCCAAAAATTTAAAGGTAGGTGCTACTCATGAAGAAATTCGCTGCTTTGTTGATGGTTGCATGCTTGGTAACTACTGCAATTCCTGTATCTGCTGCAACACATGACGGTCACAAAAAACACCACAAGGTACAAACAAAAGCGCATCATATGAAGACCAAAGCTCACCATATGAAAACCAAAGCACATAAAGGCAAAGTGCATATCAAGGCTTTGCCGAAAACTGGTATGGGTGGGGCAAGCAATTAAAGGGGGATCTTCCCCCTGTTCTTTGCTACTTATGAAAAAACTACTGGGGTTCCTTCTATTCATTAGTTTGGTTACAATTGGTTGCGGTCATACAGCTAAACAACCAGCCGATGCTCCAAAAATCACGAATACCATGCCAAAACCAGCAGGGCCCATCCTTATCAAACAAACGGTTACCGTTTATGGTCCTTCGCTACCACCTCAACCGACGTTCCTTCCTGCCCCTCCTCTTCCAGACGGAATCATGCCCACTCTTCTACATATTCCAAAACTGAAGCTGCAAGCTCGTGTAGAACCGGTTGGCGTTTTACCAAATGGGCAAATGGACGTCCCGAAGGCTTTTGATCGCGTGGGGATTTTGGCGCCATGGACGAAGCCCGGGATGAAGGGGAATGCAGTGATCGCCGGTCATTTCGATCATTACACGGGTCCAGCTGTTTTTTACCATCTGAAAAAACTAAAGCCCGGCGACAAAATCACGGTGCGTGAAGCAAAAGGAAGAACGCTTACCTTCCAGGTTCGCAGAGTAGAAAGCTTCCAGACTGCCGAAGCCCCCATCGATCAGATTTTTGGGAATGCAGAGCGCTCCCATCTGAATTTGATTACCTGCTCCGGCAAATTTAACAAGAAAACACAGGAACATGCTCGCAGGCTAGTCATCTTTTCCGAACTTGTTCAAAATACAGAGTCGCAAGATAAAAAACCCAGTGTACGCAAATGATTGCGGCGACTGGGTTTCTTGTTTACCTTTATATTTTTCCACCCTGCTCGATGAGACATTGCACAAACGCTTCAGCCGGGCGTGACAGCGGTTTGTCCTTTCGATACGCCACAACGAGTGTGCGAGAAGGTTTGGTTTTTATCCGCACATAAGTTGGCGGTTCGATCGTTCCGGGTGCGAGCGTAATCATTTTCGGCGCAAACGATAAACCCATGCCTGCTGCAACAAGTGACTGAGCCGTCTGGATGTTCGAGCTCTCAAACACGATTCGCGGTCGGAATCCCGCCTGCTCACAGAGCCGGAGCGAAATCGTGCGGAAGCCTTGTCCTTCTTTTAACAGGATAAAAGGCTGATCGGCTACCTCTGCGAGATCGACTTCTTTCCGTTTTGCGAGCGGATGATTGGCTGGTACCGCCAAAAAGATTTCTTCATTGATCGCGGGGATGATTTCCAGAGACGGATCACTGATGGGCATGGTTAGTAGGCTTACATCAATTTTCCCCCGCACGAGTAGCTGCTCCAAATGACTCGACGTTTCCTCCATCAATTGCAGCTCGACACCGGGGAATTGCTTTGTAAACGTAGGCAACACCCTTGGCAGCACGTACGCCCCTGTGATCGGCAAGCTTCCTACAAGCAATTTGCCACTTTCTCCTATGGCATAAGCTCGCATTTCCCTCTCTAGCCCCTCTGACATGTCGACGAGCGTTTGCGCCACCTGTATAAAGCGCTGTCCCGCATCAGTCAGTTCTACGTGCTGCGGCAAGCGATGAAACAAGCTGACACCGAGTATTTTCTCCAGCTTCGCAATTTGTTGGCTCAACGACGGTTGGGCCAAATGTAATCGATTGGCTGCCCGGGAAAAACTGCGTTCTTCCGCAACAGCGAGTACATAACGAATTTGTCGTAACTCCATATAGACCTCCCGATAGGCAAAAACTATCCTTCTTATAATTATTATATCTTTGAACTATTCTCTTTGCCATGTTACAACCTTGTTAAGAGTTTTTGAACGAAGGAGGAAACATAATGACAGCCCGTACGATGTTTGAAAAGATTTGGGACAATCACATTATTCACGAAGAGGCAGGCAAGCCGAGCCTTTTGTATATCGACCTGCACCTGGTTCACGAGGTGACTTCGCCGCAAGCTTTCGAAGGACTCCGCTTGGCTGGCCGCCAAGTACGCCGTCCAGAGCTTACCTTCGCAACCATGGACCACAACGTACCGACAGCTGACCGTTTTAATGTCAAAGATCCGATTTCTCGTCAACAAATGGAAACCTTGACGGCGAACTGTGCGGAATTCGGGGTAACACTCGCGGATCTGAACAGCCCAGATCAAGGAATCGTCCACGTCATTGGTCCTGAGCTCGGGCTCACACATCCAGGCAAAACAATCGTCTGCGGGGACAGCCACACCTCCACTCACGGAGCATTCGGTGCCCTCGCCTTCGGTATTGGTACCAGCGAAGTGGAGCATGTACTCGCAACGCAATGCTTGCAGCAATCCAAACCAAAAACGATGGAAGTACGCGTAAACGGCGACCTGCCATTCGGTGTCAGTGCAAAAGATTTAATTTTGGCGATTATCGCAAAATACGGAACTGATTTTGCAACTGGCTACGTCGTAGAATACACAGGCGCAGCGATCCGCAACCTGACCATGGAAGAGCGCATGACTGTGTGCAACATGACGATTGAGGGTGGCGCTCGTGCCGGCCTAATCGCTCCTGACCAGACTACTTTTGACTACTTGAAAGGCAAGCGTTACGTTCCGCAAGGGGAAGATTTCCTAGCAGCTGTCGAAGCTTGGAAAGAGCTGTGCACGGACGAAGGCGCTGCGTTTGACTCCTGTGTAGAAATCGAGGCAGCCGAGATCGCACCGCAAGTTACGTGGGGAACGAGCCCTGGTATGGGTACGAACATTACGAGCACAGTTCCAAACCCTGAGTCATTCGAGACAACCGCACAGCGCAAAGCGGCACAAGATGCTCTGGCATATATGGACCTTGCGCCTGGCACTCCTATGAGCGAAATCAAAATCGATCGCGTCTTTATCGGCTCCTGTACGAACGGTCGGATCGAGGACCTGCGCAAAGCAGCTGACGTAGCTAAAGGACGCAAGGTCTCCCCTTCCGTACACGCGATGGTCGTTCCTGGCTCTCAAGCAGTTAAGCAGCTCGCTGAGCAAGAAGGCTTGCACCTTATTTTCCAAGAAGCTGGCTTTGATTGGCGCGAATCTGGTTGCTCCATGTGTCTGGCGATGAATCCAGATATCCTGTCCGAGGGTGAGCGTTGTGCTTCTACCTCGAACCGGAACTTCGAAGGACGTCAAGGACGCGGCGGAAGGACGCATCTGGTTAGCCCGGAAATGGCAGCAGCAGCAGCTATCGCAGGTCACTTCGTCGATGTACGTGAATGGAAAAGCGAGAACGCTAGCAAGGAGGTATTCCAATGAATCCATTTGTCATCCACTCCGGAGTGGTAGCCCCACTCGATCGTGTAAACGTAGATACGGACGCAATTATCCCTAAGCAGTTCTTGAAGCGCATTGAGCGCAGCGGTTTTGGTCAATTCCTGTTCTACGAATGGCGCTTTACTGTCGATGGTACACCAATCGATACGTTCATTCTGAATACGCCTGCTTACAAGGAGTCTACTGTCCTTCTTGCCCGCAACAATTTTGGCTGCGGCTCCTCTCGTGAGCATGCGCCATGGGCTCTCCTTGATTATGGCTTCCGCTGTGTGATTGCTCCATCCTTTGCGGACATTTTTTACAACAACTGCTTCAAAAACGGCATCTTGCCGATCAAATTGAGTGAAGAGCAAGTCGATGAGCTGTTCAATCGTACCCAAAACAAGCCGAACTACCAGCTGACCATCGATCTGCAAGAACAAGTTGTTCGTGACAGTGAAGGTCTCTCCTACCCGTTCGAGGTAGACTCCTATCGTCGTTATTGCCTACTGAATGGTCTCGACGATATTGGAATTACATTGCAGTATGAAGATAAGATCGCTGCATACGAGGCAAATCGTTAATTTTCCATTCATAGCGTCGCGCATAGAAAAAGCGAAGGCATCCACTATTGTGTGCCTTCGCTTTTTTCATGTTTGTCCTAAAGAAGAATACACATGTGGCTCTCATCAAAGTATTGATCGCCATTTTTCAGTGCACGCTTTTCTAAAGCGTATGGAATAAAGCCCATTTTTTCATAGAGACGAATGGCAGCCGGATTGGTCGTGACGACAGCGAGCTGTACCGTATCGATGTCTCCCCGCTCCTTTAAGTAGGCTAGCTCTGCCTGCATGAGCGCTTGTGCGACACCCGTCCCGCGATACGCTTCACGCACGTACATGGAGACGATAGAAGCTTTGTGTCTCGCTTTCAGCCCTTTGTGGCGGAAAAAACCGATGATGCCAGCCAGCTGTCCTTCCACAAATGCACCAAAATAGCCGCTATCACCTGACTCCCCTTGAGAAAGTCTTTGCTGCCACTCTTCCATCGATACCTGCATTGCCTCTTCATATGTAGAGCCGAAGGCATCTGGATCTGTTTGCAGCCCTTCTAGTCTAATTTTCATAAGCTCATCTGCATCGTCTGGTCCCAAAAAGCGAACTTCCATTCTAAGCTGCACCTCTCCCATTTTTAATTTCCACTTATCTTAGTCAAGAGTTTCTAGAAAGTAAAGAACTATCTAAAAAAAGCCAGGAGCATCTCCCTGGCCCAAGAACTTCTTCCTATGCAGTTCCCGTCTGATTGGGGTTGCTTTGCCCTAACAGCTCCAGCGCTTGCTCCCGCAGCTTGAACTTTTGAATTTTGCCGGAAGCGGTCATCGGATATTCATCTACAAACTGTATGTAGCGAGGGATTTTGTAATGAGCTATCTTCCCTTCGCAATAGTTCCGCATCTCATCCTCTGACAACGTTTCGTGAGGCTTTACCCGAATGCACGCCAATACCTGCTCGCCGTATTTAGCATCAGGTACACCAACAATCTGGACGTCCAACACTTTTGGATGCGTATAGAGGAATTCTTCCACTTCACGTGGATAAATATTTTCCCCTCCGCGAATGATCATGTCTTTAAGCCTGCCAGTAATCCGATAGTAGCCTTCCTCATCGACGGTTGCCAAGTCTCCGGTATGTAGCCAGCCTTCATGATCAATCGCCTTCACTGTCTCCTCTGGCATGTTGTAATAGCCTTTCATGACCAAATATCCTCGGGTGCACAGCTCGCCTTGTACACCTGGCGGCAAAATGTCACCTGTCGCCGGATCGATGATTTTTGCTTCTACATCTGCATGTAGACGACCGACAGTGGATACTTTTCGCTCCAGGGAATCCTCTGGTACGGTCTGTGTAATGACGGGAGAAGCTTCTGTTTGTCCGTACGCAATCGTAATGTCACGGATTCCCATTTGATCGACAACCTTCCTCATAACCTCAATCGGGCATAAAGAACCGGCCATGATGCCTGTTCGCAGCGAGCTCAGGTCACGCTCGGCAAACGTCGGATGGTTCAGCTCGGCAATAAACATAGTGGGTACACCGTACAGTGCTGTGCAGCGTTCTGCCTCCACAACTGCAAGTACAACGCCGGGATCAAAAGCGATGACAGGAACCATCGTCGCGCCTGTCGCCACACATGCCAACGTCCCCATCACACAACCAAAGCAGTGGAAAAACGGAACCGGAATACACACCTTATCCGCTAACCCGAGCCGCTGACATTCCGCTACCTTGATGGCATTGTTGACGATATTGACATGCGACAGCATGACTCCCTTTGGAAAACCAGTCGTCCCGGATGTGTACTGCATATTGATGACATCATCAGGTGAGAGCGTCTCCTGACGCGCGATCCGCTCTTCCTCCGTGACCCATGCAGCACGTTCGAGCAAATCGCTCCACAAAAACATTCCGGGTTGTCGCTCATTCCCTAGATAGATCACATTTTTTAAATGCGGAAGCCTTTCCGATTGTAGCGCTCCAGGTGCACATGTATGTAACTCCGGGCAAATCTCTTGAATCATCGCGAGATAATTCGCATCGCGATAGGAATCCATTAAAAGAAGCGTCGTCGACTCTGATTGACGCAGCAAATATTCTAGTTCATGTACCCGGTAGCTCGTATTGACCGTTACCAATACACCGCCCATTTTCGCTGTGGCATATTGCGAAATTACCCATTCTGGCACATTTGTTGCCCAAATCGCGATATTTTCCCCTTTTTGAATGCCAAGCGACATAAATCCCCGCGCGGCCTGATTGCATATCGCTTGAAATTCCCCAAACGTATAACGAAGCCCTCGTTCGTGATAAACCAGCGCTTCCTTTTCCTGATACTTACTGGCTGTGTCGTCTAACATGTTGCCGATTGTGGTCATATGAATCATACAAGCACCCCCAAAACATTCAGACTATTCTGTAGGATTCTTCTTTTACGCCACAATCCCTTCTTTTTCCGTTATCGTCCTATATCCATTCGTTCTTATGTTCCTTGATAAATGCGATGTCTTCTAGATAGTGAAGAATATGACCTTCTTCGACCATCTTTTGAAAAGCAACATCGCCTTCACTAGCTTTTCTGGCAATGGTTTTGCATAGTCCTTCTAAACGAAGCAAGACCATTTCTAGCGTGCCTTCCTTCATTTCCTTCCCGTACGATTCAAAAAACAAGGCCACTCGCTGTTTTCGCTGTTTGGCATGCAGCAGTGGTTGGTATTGGATTTTTTCTCCGGATTCAGTTAAAGAAAATCTACTCAAAGGCACGCAGGTATAGAGCGTATAGGCGATATCCCAAAGTCTTGGACCCGGAGCCGCTAAATCAAAATCGATAATGCCATTCGGTAATTGTCGATGGAAAATGATATTGTATATAGCAAAGTCGTTATGACAGATGACCTCACGCGGGCCAGGAGTGTGATCCAACGACTGCCACTGGTCATCGAAAGGAAAATCACTCACAGAATCATGATAAAGCCGGAGCATTTTCGCCATTTCTTGTAACGCTTCGTCTGCATGCATATATTCCTTCCAAGGATAATGACCAGCCTCTCCATCAATAAAGGACAGGATTTCTCTCCCCTTTTCATCCATACCTAAAAATTTCGGCGCATACGGATAGCCTTTTCTTTCCAAGTGCTTCAATAATTCATGGATGTTCTTACTTCCTGGCTTTACTTCCCTTCTGACTGTATTACCAGAACGGAAAACGTTCGTTACGTTTCCGCCCGCTAACAATTCTTCGCTCGACGATGACGATTTTGACATATCAGGAACGCCCCTTTCTTTTGATAAAAAAAGAAAGCGTCCCTGTTGTGGAACGCCTTCTCCTTTACTGCACGACGATTTTTTTCGTAGCCTCTACCTTGTATGGCAGGTGGTTGCTGTAGTTGAGCTCTACGCGAATTTCATGCTCTCCCTTGGGCAACTTTTTCAGTAAAAACTCTGGTTGATAAATCATCCCTTTTGGTTCACCATTCAGGTATAAATGTGCGTGTCCTTCTCCAAAGACTGGAGCCTCGGCCAATTCGCCATTCTCCTGAACAAACGTGAAGTTCTCTGTAAGCAAGGATACTTCTGCCGTCGTCCCCTCCATCTTAACCTCCATATTCAGCGCCGGCTTTTCTGACCCTGCTGGCTGGTTCATGGATGCCGTCGCTGTAACAGAAGTAGTTGGATCTGACGGTCGATAAGAGTCAGAGACGCTCAGAGGGTCTTTGACTAGAAGTACGATGCCCGCCACCAGTACTACAAGAAAAACAATTCCGCCCAAAATGAGATTGCGCATACTGATAATAAAGACCTTCATGTCTCTACTCTCCCTTTCGCAAGTGCTTGTCACTTATTTGTACATGCATATGCGAGAGTGAAGAGAGTTAGAAGCAAAAACTTTTCTAGTAATTAGCGGTAGTTAATAAATTGTACTTCCAACGGCAGATCAGCCTTGCGAATCGCGTTGATGATTTGCTGTAATTCATCTTTGCTTTTTCCCGTCACGCGAATTTGATCGTCTTGAATCTGTGTTTTCACTTTGAGTCCTGTATCTTTGATGATGCTGTTGATCTTTTTCGCATTGTCTTTGTCGATCCCCTGCACCAGCTTGACACGCTGACGGACAGTACCGCCCGCTGCTGGTTCAATCTTTCCGTAGTCGAGGTTTTTGATTGGGACATCCCGTTTGACGAGTTTGCCGAGCAAAATATCTTTTACCTGACTGAGTTTAAAGTCGTCATCGGAGCCGAGGACGAGCTCTTCCTTATCCAAGGAAATGCTGCTCTTGCTCCCTTTGAAGTCAAAGCGATTTTCTATTTCTTTTAATGCGGTCTGAATCGCATTGTTCACTTCGGACAACTCTACTTTGGACACGATATCAAATGAGCTCTCTTTACTCAAAGGAATTCCCCTCTCTTTTATTAGATCGCTCGGATCAAGCCACCATCGACGAGGAAGGATTGACCTGTCACGTAGCTGTTTGCTGGCGAAGCCAAGAACGTCACCATGCGAGCAAACTCGTCAGGCTGACCGTATCTGCCCAATGGGATTTGCTTCTCCCAATTTCCCCTTACTTCCTCTGTACTGATGCCCTTCGCCTCTGCGGTAAGCCCATCCAGTTGTGCCACCCGATCCGTCGCTATTCTGCCAGGCCCGATGGTGTTAATCAGAATCCCATCTGGTCCTAGTTCTGAAGAAAGCGTCTTAGAGAGGCCCAATACCCCAGTACGAAACGTATTGGACAGAAGCAAATTCTCAATTGGCTGTTTAAAGGACGAGGAAGCGAAATTGATGATTCTTCCAAATTGGTTCGCTCGCATATGAGGTAAAACAGCACGAATAGCACGTACATAGCTGAGCAAATTTAGCTGGAAGGCTTGCATCCACTGTTCGTCGGTGAGCTGATCGAATCTGCCTGTCGCAGGCCCACCTGAATTATTGATTAAAATATCGACGCTGCCAAAATGCTTGACCGTTGCTTCGACAACTCGCTTTATGTCTTCTTCCATCGTGACATCCACTGTTACGGCAAGAGGTGACTTTCCAGTAGCCTGTTCGATCTCAGCACGAACGATTTCCAGAGCAGCTTCATCTCTACCGCATATCGTAACATTCGCTCCTTCTTGGGCGAGGCACTGCGCTGTTGCCTTCCCCAATCCTTTTGATGAGGCGAGTACTAGAGCCGTTTTTCCTTGCAAAAATAGATCCATGTGCATGCTCCTTTCATGGTTCACTTATGTATGTATCTTGATCTCTTTATTCTACAGAACTTTCAGACGAAGGAAAAGCAAAAGAGAAGGGGTGCAGCACATACTCCCCTTCTCTTGCAAATCACTATACCTCTGTCGGAGGTACGTTCTTATCTTTGTTTTGTTTTGCTTCTCGTTTTGCTTCGCGCTTCGCCTGGCGAGCCGCTTTGCGCGCCAGTCTTCTTTCCTTCGCCCCCTCAAACAGGGAGTACAGGACTGGTACGAGCACCAGTGTCACGATCGTGTGGAAAATCAAGCCGGAGATAACGGCTGTTGCGAGTGGCGCTTCCAAATCAGAGCCTTCCGCCATTGCAAGACCCATCGGTAGCATTCCGAGAATCGCCGTCAGCTTCGTCATGATAACGGGACGAATACGTTCCTTCGTTCCTTGGATAATCGCCTCTGCGGTTTCCATTCCACGTTTGCGTAGCAGGTTGATCCTGTCGATCAAGAGGATCGCATTGGATACGACGATCCCAACAAGCATGATAATCCCGATCATCGCCATTTCACCGAATGTCCGCTGTGTAAGGACGAATCCTAACACGACACCGACAAGGGCCATTGGAATCGTCAGCATGATGATGAACGGTTGGGACATCCGCCCGAACTGGGCAACCATGATGACGTAAATCAGAGCCAGAACACCTAAGAATACGAAGATCCCTTGGCTTATGTTCGTGCTTTGCTCTTTCAACTTACCGGCGATTTCCACTTTATAACCTGCTGGTACAGGTACAGATGGCAATTTTTCATTAATCTCACGGCCTACTGGCCCTAAATCACTTCCCAGCATCTCGGCAGAAACCGTCACGATGCGTTCGCCTTCTTTACGCTCAATCGTGATCGGAGACTTACTGTACTCCATATCTACCAGGTCTGCCAAAGGCACTGCTGCCCCGTCTTTCGATGTCACCATAATCGTTTTGAGCTGATCCGGGTGCTTCAGCCAGTTATCCGGCATCTTGGCAACGACGTCTACTTCGATTCCATCTTGTGTGATGGACGTAATTTGTTGGCTACCGATTAACACGCTCAATTGTTGCAAAAGGGAACGGTGATCTACATTCAGTCTGGTAAGCGCTTCTTGTTTTGGCAGCAACGTAACTTTTTCTTTTCCTTCTTTAAAATCGTTGCGAATGTTGGTGAGCCCGTTGATCGTGCCAAGCATCGCTTCCAGATCGGTTGCGATCTTCCGCATGACTTCCATGTCATCCCCGTAAACATCCAGTTGGATCGGACCGCTTCCGCCTTGTTGTCCGAAAGACATGGAGACGGATTCGATTCCTGGGGTCGCATTCAGGCGATTGTTAATATCCTCGTTCAAAGCGTCCTTATCACGTGTTCTGTCCGCCTTCGGAATTAAGGAAATGAACAATGTTGCTTCTTCCTTGGAAGTAAAGAAGAATATATCCTTGATTTCCGGGATCTCCCGCAGCGATGTTTCCGCGGTGACGGCTGCTTTTTGAGCTGTTTCCAACGTTGTACCGATTGGCATTTTCATCGTAACAAAGACGATATTTTCATTGGGGTTAATTCCTTGACCCATTTTCATAAAAGGTGTGAGGAAAGCGGAACCAACCAGCAATGCTACTGCGAGTAAAACCGTTTTAACCCTATGCTTGATCGCTACATGTAAAATGCCGCTGAATACACGAATGATAAAGTGCTCCTTGCCTTCTCCTTCTAGCGAAACGTGCTTATCCTTCTGCAAGAAGCGATTGGAAAACACGGGAACGAAGAAGAAAGCAGCGATCGTCGATGCAATAATGGCAGCGGATACCGTAAAGGCGATTGTAGCCAAAACCGGTTTCAGCCAATCTTCAAAATCCGCAAAGACAAGTGGCAAAAAGACGATGATGATCGTGAGCTGCGAGGTGAACACAGGTGTCAAAACTTCTCTCGTTCCTTTAATAATAGCCTGCTTCAGCTCTTCGCCCTTTTCTCGGTAGTGATAGATACTTTCCAATACGACGATGGCGGCATCGACGATCAAGCCGACTGACAAGCTAAGCGACAGCAAGCTGATCATATCAATGTTGTAGCCTGCGAGTTTCATCGCGATGAACGTCATGAACGCAGAGAGCGGCAGCGTCGTGGCGATGACGAGTGTGACCCTCCAGTTGCGAAGGAAGACGAACAAGATGATGATCGCAAGCGCCCCACCAATCATGACATCCCGGCTGAGGTTGCTCACGGCATGCTCAACAAAGGAGGCTCCTTCGAACATGACTTTGATGTTGTATTTGCCGTTTGCTTCTGTGTTAATTTTGCGAACGACTTCTTCAACATTCTTTTGTGTCGTGATCAAGTCATAGCCGTCTGCCCTCGTCACGCTGAGTTGAATAAACACGGAACCGTTTGTCAGGGCGACAAAGTCTTTCACTTTACCACGCAAATCTTCAATTTGTGCCAGTTGATTCAGAGAAACGGTTCCTCTCGGTGTATCAATTGGCAGTGCCTCTATTTCCTGTGGGGTCTGATAAGTATTGTCAATCATGACAACCGTATCAAATCCCGTGTTCTCCAGTGTACCAATCCCTTGCTTCCAGTTTGTATCCTGAAGCTGTGAAATGATAGCCGCTGGCGTTGTTTGATAGGCATTCAAACGCTGTGGCAAAAAGGATATGGTAATTTTATTCTCGAAGCTTTTCTCTTCTACGATTACTTCCTTGACTCCCTCGACTTCTTCAATGCGGTCCTTGATCGAGGTTTTTGCCAAACTCAGCATGGTCTTCGGCTCTGCTCCCACGACGGCAAAATCAATCATTTGATCGCTACCCATATTGCTCTGGAAGATATCTACAGAGTCAACGGCTTTCGGAAAACCGTTTCGGAGACGGTTAACGGCATTTTGTACATCTTGCTTAACCTGCTCGCCTTTGCCTTCATTTGCAGAAACATTGATTCTGACAGAACCTGCACTTGTTGAAGAAGAGTATTTTTTAATATCATTAATCGATTTTAGTTCTTGCTCTACTTTTTTCGTTACTTTTTCTTCCATCTCTTCTGGTGGCAGTGCACCACCGGAAATTCTTACATAAATATCAGGAAAATTCGTCTTTGGAACGAGTTCGATATTAAAGCTGAACAAGGACCCCAAACCTGCAATGACGAGCAAAAATGTAAACAAGTAGACAATTAGCTGTCTTTTCAGCAAAAAGAGAATCATTTTGTTCATGCAACTATTCTCCCTTCGCCTCTACTTTTTGCCCTTCGACGTAGAATGTAATTCCACTGCGCAGGAGTTGGTCGCCTTCTTTCACTCCAGATACGATTTCGATGGAGTCTCCGACCAATTGACCGGTCTTCACGGGTTTTCTTACAGTCAGTCCATTCTCTACTGCCATCACGTAATGGTCTGTTTGACTCACGCCGACACTTTCCAGCGGCACGAGGAAGCCATTCACTTGGCGCGGCACCTCAATCGTCGCGGCCATTCCTCCACGCCAGTAACCATCTGCATTCGGAATCGTGATCTCAACGCGATATTTACCTGTATCCTTGTTCACAACTGGAGAAATAAAGGCAATGGTTCCTTCACTTTTCTTTCCATCGTCAGATAACGCCTGCACCTTCGTTTTTTCATGGAACTGGCTGATCAAATCATTAGAAACATCCAAGGTTACCTTCACTTCGGACAGGTCGACGAGGCGAATGATTTCCTGACCTGGAGACACCTGCTCACCAATTTGCAAGTTCACATCGACGACTGTTCCTGCGAATGGCGCCTGAATTTTCGCATCATCCAAGCTCTTCTTCGCACGGTCTACACCGCCAGCAGCAGCTTTAATCGATGCGTTGGCGACCATGACATCTTCTGGTTCCGCTCCTTTTTGCAGCTCATTCAGAGACAGCTGAGCATCACGCAGTGTAATCTCTGCTTGCGTAACGGCCCGTTTACTCGCATTTATTTCGTTTTGCGAAATGGCTCCCCCAGCAAAAAGCTTCTCACTTGTTGCGAGATCCTGCTTTGCTTTATCCAGACTGTCCTGTGCGCTTTTTACCTGCAGGCGCTTCTGCTCAATTGCTTCTGCTGTCGCTCCCTTTAACGTCTTGATTTTCCGCGCTGCTGCTTCCTCCACCTGCCCCTGTGCCGCTGCAATTTCTTTTTGATGGTAACGGGTATCCAATGTGGCCAATAACTGACCTTGCGCGATTTTTGCACCTTTGGTCGCGGAGATCGCTGAGATCGATCCGCCTGTACCAAACGACAACACCGCGTCCCGCTTGGCTTCCACCATCCCTGTGACTGCGAGCATCACTGGCTTTGTTGCTTTTTGTACCTTTACGACCTCTACTACCTTCGCCTTTGCCTCTGTCTGCTGCGGGGCCTCTGGTGCTGGGGCTGAACAACCTGCTGCGACCAACATTACCGAAGCCAGAATAATCGATGCCCGTTTTTTCACAAGAATTCCTCCAAATTTTCACAATCATTCCTCATGGCGTAATTGTGCCAGTTTTTACCTCTGCTGCAAAACAGTCAGCGGGTGGAAATTCATATCCGCCCCGAGACGGAGAACAGTACCTAACAGCGCATAAATAGATACGCAAGAAAACTGGGAAAGTTACCTTTTATTGGACGATCTTGAAGAAAAATTTACAAAAAAAGCAGCCAAGTCATAGACTTGAACTGCCTTTTGGATTTGATCCATGTTATTGTTCGATCAGTTGTTCCAGTTCTTCGAGCAATTCCTTGAAGACACTCAATGCTTCTGCAATCGGTGTTGGCGACGTCATGTCTACGCCTGCGCCCTTAAGCAGATTGAGCGGATAATCTGAACTGCCGCCCTTGAGGAACTGCAAATAACGATCCACGGCTGGCTGGCCTTCCTCCAATATCTGCTTGGAAAGTGACGTCGCTGCCGAGAAGCCAGTCGCGTACTTATACACATAGAAGCCGCGATAGAAATGAGGAATTCGCGCCCATTCCAAATCTACCTCGCTGTCTACGACCATGTCCGGTCCGTGATAGGAAACATTGAGCTCACGGTAAATAGTACTGAGAGATTCGGCTGTCAACGGCTCTCCCTGCTCTTCTTTTGCGTGCACAATTTTCTCAAACTCAGCAAACATGGTTTGGCGGAATACCGTTCCACGGAACTGCTCCAGGTAATGATTAATCAAGTACATACGCTGTTTCTTGTCAGTCGTCGTCTCGAGCAAATGATTCATCAGTAGTGCTTCGTTCAGTGTAGAAGCCACTTCTGCTACGAAAATTTTGTAATCGGCATACGTGTAAGGCTGTGCGTGATTGGAATAATAGCTATGCAAAGCATGCCCCATCTCATGCGCCAGTGTAAACATGTTGTTGACATTGTCCTGATAGTTCATGAGTACAAACGGATGTGACGTATAGGCGCCCCATGAATAGGCTCCGCTTGTCTTCCCTTCGTTTTCATGAACATCGATCCAACCATTGGAAAAGCCCTCTTCCAAAATGCGACCGTACTCCTCACCAAGTGGATGAAGTGCTTCTTTGATCGTTGAAACAGCCTGATCATACGGGATTTTCATGTCCGTCTCAGGTACGATCGGCACGTACAAATCGTACATGTGCAATTCATCTACGCCCAATAATTTTTTGCGCAAAGCAATGTATCGGTGCATGAGCGGAAGATGTTCATGGATCGTTGCAATCAGGTTATCGTAAACAGGGAGCTCCACATTATCGGCAAACAAGGCTGCGTACAAGGCAGACGGATATTTTCTCGTTCGCGCGTAGAAAACATCCCCTTTGATGGCAGATGTCAGCGAGGCTGCGATCGTATTGCGGAACTTGCCATACGTGCTGTACAACGCCTCGAATGCTTCTTTGCGCACGCGTCGGTCTTTGCTTTCCATGAACTGCGTATAGCGTCCCTTGGTCAGCTCGACTTCTTCGCCGTTTTCATCCGTAATCATCGGAAATTTCATGTCAGCGTTGTTGAGCATCCCAAAAATTTTGGAAGGAGAAGACGAAAGCTCGCTCATATTTGCCAGCAAAGCTTCTTCCTCGGAAGATAACGTATGTGGCTTGAAGCGGGTAATTTCATCCAACAGAATGCGGTAGTGCTCAAGACCTTCTACTTCTTTGATCCACGTTTGCAAGTCTTCCGTGGGAATCGCCAAAATCTCTGGCTGTATGTACGAAATAGAACCGTATACTTGCGTGCTGAGGCTGGTCGCCCTGTCAGTCAGCCCTTGATACTTGCTGTTCGCATTGTCTTCGTCTCGACGCATACGTGCATAGACGTACACTTGATCAAGCGTCTTCAATAATTCGTCTTGCAGAGTCAACACGGCCAGCAACTGTTTACCGGAAGTAGCCAGAGAGCCTTTCATTGCTGCGATTTTTTCTGTGAGCTGTTTTACTTTTTGTACGTCCGCTTCCCAATCATTATCAGTGGGATACATGTCCTCAAGACGCCATTTGTATTCAGCGGGGACGTCACTGCGTTTCGGCAGTGTTTTGCTTTTATTCACCGTGATCACTCCCTCGTTATTTATGTAAGATGAAATGGTCAAATCATCCATATGTGTATCCTATCGTATTATGCCTACAGGTTCAAATCAATCAGGCGCTTTCACATTTTCCACAGAAAAAAAGCCGAGCTTTCCCGAAATGGAAAAGTCAGCTTCTCCCTACTCCGATATAGTGAAAGCCTGCTTCCTTTACCTCCTGGTTCGGCCAGGCATTTCGTCCGTCTACCAAGAGCGGCTGCGCCATGCTTTGATGAACCTGTTTCCAATCGAGTTGGACACACTGTTCCCATTCTGTGACCAATAAGGCGGCGTATGCTCCCTCACATGCTTCGGCCGCGGATTGCGCGTACGTGATCTGTGGAAACTGCTTGCTGACACCAGGTACTCCAATCGGATCAAACGCCTTCACGGAAGCACCTTTTTGCAGGAGTGCTTCTATCAATTTGAGCGATGGCGCTTCTCGGATGTCATCCGTATCCGGTTTAAACGTCAACCCCAGAACGGCAATTTGTTTGCCTTTCAGATCAGGGAGCTGCAAGCACAACTGCTCCAAAAACCATCCAGGCTGCGTAGCATTCACCTCTCGCACTTTATCCAAAATACTTAAGTGAACATTGTGCTCTGCTGCGAGCTGCAATAACGCAATCGTATCCTTCGGAAAACAGGAGCCGCCATAGCCTACTCCTGCCCGTAAAAATTGCGGACCGATTCGGCTGTCCAGTCCCATTCCTCGCGAGATCGTCACGATATCCGTCCCGAGTGCGGTACTTAACCGTGCTAGCTCATTCATGAAAGAGATTCGGGTTGCCAAAAATGCATTCGAAGCGTATTTGATCAGCTCCGCGTTTGCTCTGGTGGTGATTACTCGCGGTGCCTTCACGCCATTGTACAGCTCCTCCATGCGAGCCGCTGCCTGAGGATTATCTACGCCAATGACGATTCGCGAAGGCTCCAATGCGTCCAATAATGCACTCCCTTCCCGTAAAAACTCCGGGTTGGATGCAACAGATACTCCTATGCAGCCAGCCAGCATCCCCGCTACTTTTTCGCCAGTTCCGACTGGTACGGTACTCTTGATTACCACGATGCGTTCTTGCGGTGCGAGCGAATGGACCTTTTCCATGTCAGAAACAGCCCCGAGTAAATACGTTAAATCGGCTGTGCCGTCTACTGCTTCAGGTGTCCCCACACAAATGAAAAAAATCTCTGCGTCCTTCGCCTCTTTCAGATCCGTATAAAAAGCAAGCGCGCCATCATCTAATACTTTTTTCAATGCCTCTTCTAAGCCCGGCTCGTAAATCGGCGAGATCCCTTGGCGCAATTTTTCTACTTTGGACGCAACGAGGTCAATTCCGATCACCTGATGACCGTTCATGGCAAGGGAGACAGCAGTCGTCAAACCTACGTAGCCGGTCCCAATAACGGCAACTTTCATTCCTTCACCTCATCATTTTTTCGACACACGCAAATAGAGCTCTTCTAGCATCATCCGTTGCTTATGGATATCGTGGTTTTTTTCTACTTTCAGTCGAGCCTCTGTCGTGATCTGTGCCCACTCGTGACCATCTGCTAGTACACGGTTTATCATTTTCCCGAGTGCAGTCGGTGATTTCTCCGGAACCAGATATCCGGTCACTTTGTTTTCGACCAGCTCCGGAATCCCCGCGTGATAGGTGGAAATGACAGGGCGTCCGCTAGCCATCGCTTCCATGATGACATTGGGAATCCCCTCTTGGTTGCCATTTCTCGCTGTCTTGCATGCGATGATGAACAAATGGCACTTGGCCAGTTCACGCTGGACTTCACGATGTGGTAGAGCTCCTTTGAGCACGACTTGTGTGCCTAACCTGTTTTTCTTGATCAGTCGTTTGAGCTTCTTTTTTTCTTCTCCATCGCCGACGATGATTAGCTTCGCCTTGGGATGTTTTTTATGCACATGAGTAAACGCCTTGATTAACGTATCCATCCCCTTTTTTTCAGTCAGTCTCCCTACGCTTAGCAATCGGTACTCCCCATTTTCCACGGGCTGTTTCGGCAGCATGGGAAATTTGCGCAAATCAATTCCTGAGCGGATAAGGGTAATTTTGGATGGGGGACAGCCCAGATGAATCAAGCGCTTTCTCATGTGATTGCTGACGACTGTAAACGCCTGGCCCTTTCGAAAGAGACGCATGAGAGACCGTCTGTACACTGGATTTTCTTTGACGCGCTTAGTCGCATCAAAGCCATGAAAGGAAGTGATCAGGGGGAGCTTGCTTTTTTGTGCAAAAGGAAGCAATTCTAATCCAGCAGGACCAAAACGGGCATGCAGGCATTTAATTTTTTTTCGTCGTAGCCAAGTGGAGAGGCCGGCCATATGCTTGCGCACATAGACCGGCGAATAAGGAAATTGTTTTCGGTTAAAGGCTCGCTGTCGGGTCAACACCACGGGTTTGACCACTTGATGTCCAAGCAATTGCTCGTAAATAAATGTTTCACTCTTGGGAAGAAACTTTCTACGATAAACGAGGACCCGATGCATGCAACTGGCCTCCTTGATGACGGGTGTTACCCCTTCGATTGCGAACGAATCTCTGCTAATTGATGGCGAAGGCCCTCTTCTAGCGTCACTTTTGGTTTGTACCCCAAGCGTTGTTGGGCAAATTGGATATCCGCACAGGTTCGTAAGGAGTCACCGGCCGGCCCATTTTGAAACGTAATGCGAGGGGTCAGATTCATTAACGTGCCCATGATGGATAGCACATCGATGAGCTTGATTTCCCGATCTCCCCCCACATTAAAAATGTCACCGGGAACAGCATGCTGTGCAGCCAGTAGATTCGCCTCTACCGCGTCTGTCACATACGTAAAGTCTCGTGATTGCTGGCCATCACCATACATAATGACCTGCTCGCCTTTCATCATTTGACGAAAGAAACGATGAAAAGCCATATCGGGACGCTGTCTGGGGCCGTATACCGTAAAGTAGCGAAGCATGCTAACCGGGAGTCCATAAGCTTTTACATAAACCGAGCAGATTTGCTCCATCGCTTCCTTGGTCACACCATAAGGGGAAACTGGGCGAAGAGGCGCATTTTCATTGGTTACGGTCCCTTGCATCGTCCCGTAAACCGAGGAAGAAGACGAGACCACGATGATAGGTGGCTTCGGTCTTTGCAAGCAAGCCTCTAGCAACTCTTGTGTAGCCAAAATATTATGGCTAACATAATCGGCAAAGGACTTTCCCCAGCTGTTTCTCACGCCCGGCAAGGCAGCGAGATGGAAAACAGCGTCGACGTTCTCGAGCCAAATGTCCCAACGCCCAGTCTGAAGCGAGGTAGAGTGGAAGGTGAAGGCAGGATGTTTTCCTATTTCGGCCAGATTCCGCAGCTTCGCAGCAACATCGTAGTTATCGATGAACCCGTCAATGCCGATGACTGTCACGCCATCGTTCAACAAGCGCTGTGTCAAATGAGACCCAATAAAACCTGCACAGCCGGTGACAAGAGCTTTCTTCATCGTCTCCGACGCCTCACTTTCTTCAGCCTTTTAATGACTAAATATCCGTTCTTGTAACCATAGATGGCCTTGTATTTCTTGCCCCACCTTTTCAGATAAAATTTGAATGTTTTTTTTCGCAAATAATTACGGCGGAACTTCATCTTGCTGTCCGTGAGCTGACCTTTATGCTTCGTCCGGTTGTATAGGATTTGATTGATGTATCTCACCCGATACTTTTCAATTAATCGCAAAATGATTCGCCGGTCCTCCATAATCCTTCCCTCGTATCGATCCGAGGTATCCCAACCACCCACTTTGTGCAGGGCTTCTACGCGATAGCAACGTGGAGAAACCATCCAGCGATTGTATTTCAGAAACTGGTATTTGTTATGAAATGACTTATGGTTCACCTTAATCGTTTTGGTATACTTTCCGCGCCTAACTTTCCAGATGTTCATGTTGCCATAGAACAGAGCTGTGCTTTTCTTGCTTTTGTGAATGTACTTTTTGAGCACTGCCAGCGTTCGTTTCGGTAACCAGTCATCGGAGTCGAGTTGTACGAGATAAGGGGTATCCACCATCGACAAGGCCTGATTCATGACTTTGCCGATTCCAGAATTTTGTTCCATTCGATGATACATAATGTTTGGATGGTACAAATATTTTTCAATTTTACTTCTGGTGTGATCGGTGGACGCATCGTCAATGATCAACAGCTTCCAATCTTTTGAGGTTTGATTCAAGACGCTGTTGATGGCTTTGCGAATAAACTTGGCGCGATTGTATGCCGGAATGACTACAGTAAAGGTCGGATTCATACGTCCTCCCTCTTGACAGCCGGAATGCAAATGGACGATTTGTCGCTTACAATGAATACTCCCGTACTGTTAGAAGATTGACCCGTCATCATCGATGAGCGGCCGAAAACGCTGTTTGTTATTTTCCATGCAATGTCATGCAACGAGCAGTTTTCCAGCAAGATACTATTTTCGATATGCGAGCAATTTCTCAAGCTTACGCCATTTTGGATCGAGACGTACGGTCCGATTTGGCAATTTTCAATCACACAATTATCACCGATTAGTACAGGACCCGTAATCTTCGCATTTTTCACTATGGTTCCTTTGCCAATTTGATGTTGATTGCCTAGCTCCCTCGTAAGCATCCACTGGTTAGCCTCCAGCCAGCGATCGATGGTTCCCACATCCGAATACTTTCCGTTAGTGACGGAGTGAGCCAACTTGAATCCGCGATTAATCATCGATTGAATCGCATCCGTTATTTCTAGTTCGCCTCGGGGAGATGGCTGCAGGGTAGCAATCGACTCAAAAATAGGTGGCGTAAACAGGTATGCGCCAATCACTGCCAGGTTGCTCTTTGGCTGACGTGGCTTTTCCTCTACAGAGATTAGTCGTCCTTTTTGTACTTCTGCGATCCCATAATCCTGTGGTCTCTCCACTTTACTTAGCATCACGACACCGTCAGATTTTCCCTTCGTAAACGCTTTTGTAAGTCCGTGAAGCGAATCCATCAATAAATTATCACCTAGTAGCAAGATAAACGGTTCGTCTTGCAAAAACGGTTGCGCTAGCTGGACAGCATGGGCAATTCCCAGTCGTACCTCCTGCCTGATAAACGTAATGGTAGCCCCGAATTGACTACCATCGCCCACCATGGGAGGAATCTGTGATTGAGAAGGATGTATCACGATGCCAATGTCCTGAATGCCCACTTCACGCAGTTTGCGAATGCAATAGTGTAAGACCGGGTGATTGGCCACAGGGAGGAGGGTTTTCGGTTGCGAATAGGAAAAGGGGTGCAGTCGCGACCCACGTCCAGCACACAAGATTAACCCTTTCACAAGTATCACTCCCCAGTTTTGCTCTGCGATACTTATAAGGTATGCGTATCTGGATAGCTGGACAGGGCAGACGTCCACATTAGCGAAAGAAAAGGCAACCACCTACATCCTTTCCGTTCGAATTAACCTGTTTTTAAAAGCGGTTGTTTCTCTTCACTTCGCGTTGGAACAACTGTTTCAAACACGTTCAGATAGCCTTGCGCTGTCGCGTACCAAGAAAAAAACTTAGCACGTTGCAGGGCCTGTTTGCCCATTTCATTCCGGACGGCAGGTGAACTCCACAACAGTTCCCAGACAGCAGGCAATCCTTTTTTCCAATCTTTTGGCGGAATGATAAAGCCACTTTTCTCGTGGGCAACGACTTCACGAATACCGCCTCGTGGAGTGGAAATGACGGGCTTTCCGGAAGCCATCGCCTCTAAATTGACACGGCAAAACGCTTCTTTCCAAACGGATGGTGTCGCCACGACATCCCCAATTTGATAGTAAAGCGGCATTTTTGCGGATGGTACGAAATTGACGAAACGCACCTTTTCACCCAAAGGCTTCGCAAGTCGCTTGAGCTCTCGAACATACGGATTCAGGCGATTACTGCCGTATCCCGTACCGCCTACAATGACGAGTTTGGCTTTCGGGTCTTGTTTGCTCACCTGGCGAAAGGCTTTGATCAGCACGTGCACTCCTTTACCGTGCATGAGTCTGCCGGCATAAAACAAGACGCGATCATCTGGCTTCAATCCGAGTTCTTGACGCATTTTTTTGACCGCGATCTTTGCAACCTGATAAGGCGTGACATCGACCCCAAGGTGAACCGCATGAATTTTATTTGCAGGAATCTTACACGTCCGAATAAAATGTTGACGTAAAAATTCACTGTTCGTAATAAAACCTGTTGCCAGTCGAACGGTGCGCCGCATATTTTCTTTGCTGATGATCGGCTGTGATCCATACACGTGAGAGTGCATATTCACAAAGATCGGGATCTTGGGAAAATGGCGTTTTAATGTGAGAACATAGATCGGTCTGTTTTCCACGAGGATGACATCTGGCTTGTTCTTCTTGATATGATTAATAATCCGGCGCAAATAAGGCTTTGGCCCTTGATACGGGACGCGAATGAACTGCCGGTTTTCTTCCACGGATGAGGTCGGATAGGTCGCACATTGACGAGTGTAGATCGTCACGTTATGAATTGGCTCGATCATCTTTGTGACCTCGTCAATATCGTGTTCGACCGAGCTTCCTTTGACCGGTGGTACAGAAAAGGGACCCGGACTAATAATTGCGATGTTCATTTCGCTCGATCTCCCACTCCTTTTTCAGTGAAAGAACTACTTGATACAAGTACTGCAATTGTTTTGTATGGTTCTCTTCAAGCTTCTCCCATCTTTCTTCCCACGAAGCCAGCGCCTCTCTCAGTTCCAACACTTCATGCTCAAGCTTGTGAACCTGTTCTACGACTGCCTCATCGGCTTCTCTCATAATAATTTCGAAGGTAGGCTCCAAGACCAGTTCCTTAGTCTGCTCAACTGTTGTATTTACGACCAACTCCTGGACGTTTTCCGTTACTTCCTCTTCCTGTTTTTCATTGGCTTTTACGATTGAAATACGTTGAACTGCCTCATCTACGACATAACTTCCTGAAAACACACCTGGTGTTACCCAATGAGACAGATCCCATTTTTTCCGTTTTTCCACAAGTCATCGCCTCCTGAAGCTTGCATCTACGTAATATGTTATGACAGACAAGGAAAATGGGTACGTGTACGGTGACATAGAAAAAACCGCTTGATTTGGATGAAATCAAAGCGGTTGCCCGTGGTCTCTCATATTTGCTTGTCTACGGAAGTTCAAGCTGTAAAGACGTGCTTGTTCTACGGTTGTAATCTGTTGCTTTTGCCATTCGAGCAAGATCCTGTCGATATAGCGGATGTGGAGTTTGCCGACAGTTGCAGCCTCACGCAAAGCGGTCAAAATCAATTCTTCCTGATAGCCGTCCTGTTCGGTCCACATATGGATGTTCTCCAATTCAAACGGTGCTAGCGGGCGACCAAATGCCTGCTCAAAGCGAGCGTAAATAGCAACAGGTTCGGCATCCAGAGAAACGGCCACTTCCATAAAGGGCTCCATGCTTCTCGGGTCTGCTTGCTGCTCCCGCCAGGTCTGGTACAGCTTTTTGTACAAGGGGGTCAAATTGTATTGCTCATGACGCATACCAGTTTGTGGATCGATAAACTCATCTATCGTAATCCAATCTTCTTTTAATAGCTTTTGTAGAGATTGAATCAATCTCCTGCTCGTCATGGACATGCGTTCCTCCAGCTCTGTTAAGGTCGGGAATCGATTCCCTTCCTGCTGAAAGGATAGTAGATGAATCAATAGCATCATCTCGTCATCAGTCAATGACATACGCTTATACATTTTCAAAAGAAGGTTGGAGACGGATGTTGCTCCTTCTTGCAACAATTGCAATATATGGGAGTCCATAACGCATATTCACCTCTGGGTTGGAATAACAAGGGAGTGCGTAAAACGCGCTGTCAAACAATAGGAACACCCTGCTGCCCTCGCGCAACAGGGTGTAGATCGTTGAGTGATAAAGGAACTCTCTATGGGTAGAGACGATTCAGCATGCGTGGGAATGGAATGGTTTCACGCACGTGATCCAGACCGCAAATCCATGCAATCGTACGCTCCAGACCCAAACCGAAGCCGGAGTGAGGAACTGTACCATATTTGCGCAGATCCAAATACCAGCGATATGCCTCTTCCGAAAGCTCATGCTCAGCAAAACGTTTCTCCAAGAGTTCTGGATCATCAATCCGCTGGCTACCCCCGATGATTTCACCGTAGCCTTCTGGTGCGATCATGTCCGCGCACAGAACCACTTCCGGACGTTCAGGGTGTGGCTTCATGTAGAAAGCCTTGATTTCGGTAGGATAATGGGTGATGAAAACAGGCTTGTCGAAGTGGTCCGCAATCATCGTCTCATCCGGTGCCCCGAAGTCGTCTCCCCATTTGATCTCGCTACCTTTTTCCTGCAACAGTTTGATCGCATCATCATAAGAGATGCGTGGGAACGACCCCGTTACATTTTGCAGTTTTGTTGTATCGCGCTCCAACGTTTTCAGTTCGCGCTCACAGTTTTTCAATACCGATTGTACCACATGAGATACAAACGCTTCCTGAATACGCAGATTTTCTTCATGATCCACGAAAGCCATCTCCGGCTCGATCATCCAGAACTCGATCAAATGACGACGTGTCTTGGATTTCTCGGCACGGAAAGTTGGACCGAAAGAGTAAACGCGACCTAACGCCATAGCGACTGCTTCCATATAAAGCTGGCCGGACTGCGAGAGATACGCATCTTCCTCAAAATATTTCGTATGGAACAGATTCGTGGTACCTTCCGCAGAGGTCGGTGTCAAAATCGGTGGGTCTACTTTTACGAAACCGTTCTCGTGGAAGAACTCATACATGGCGCGAATCACTTCGGAACGCACAGCCATGACTGCGCGCTGACGTGGAGAACGCAGCCACAGGTGGCGATGGTCCATGAGGAAGTCAACACCGTGTTCCTTCAAGGAAATCGGATACTCCTGGGCGATCTGAATAATTTCCACACCTGTTACTGTCAGTTCGTAACCGCTTGGTGCGCGGTCATCCGCACGAACTACACCGGTTATGTAAAGTGAGCTTTCTTGTGTGAGCTGCGATGCATTCTCCCACACTTCTTCCGCTACTTCCGCTTTTACTACTACACCTTGGATGAAGCCGGAGCCGTCGCGGAGCTGCAAAAATTGAATCTTGCCGCTGCTGCGTTTGTTGTATAACCAGCAACCCAGACGTACTTCTTGTCCAACATGCTGCCCGATTCGGGCAATCGTCGTCAACATTGAATGATTCCCTCCATTTACCATGCCACGCAAATACAGACTAAGTATACCTGATAATTATACTATTGGGGACCTGCAAATTCAATGAAAGTCTCCTGGTATAATGTTAACCATAAATTAATTATGTAAACTAATGTGCATTTGGGAGACCTGATCTCTACATCGGCCTCCCCGCTTCTGAATCATCCACTCGCCCCATTGTTGTTTCCTACCGAATTATTTATCATACTCGATATCGCTATCGTATTCTTCACTACTTTCATAATAATCTTGCTCGAGATCACTTTCATCCGTATCTTCTTCATCTTCATCCATGTCATCCATGTCATCCATGTCATCCTCGTCCATGTCCTCATCTTCCATGTCTTCATCGTCCGAGTCTTCATAATCCGTGTCTTCATCATCCGAATCTTCATGATCCGTGTCTTCATCATCCGAGTCTTCATAATCCGTGTCTTCATCATCCGAGTCTTCATAATCTGTGTCTTCATCATCCGAGTCTTCATCATCCGTGTCTTCATGATCCGTGTCTTCATGATCCGTGTCTTCATCATCGGTATCTTCATCATCCATGTCTTCATCATCCATGTCTTGATCTTCCTCGATCTGATCTTCGTCGACTTCTTCTGCCTCCAGTTGCTCCCTCTCCGTTGACCATTCCAATATTTCGTGTGGGACACCTACTCCTTTTTCTCCAATCGCGATCCAGTGAATCACACCAGTCGCTTCTTGACCCTCTTGATTGCGAAACACGGTGATGATCGCTGAAGTCCTCTTGGTGTATTTGAGCGACGTATATATCCCCGGTTGATTTGTCATCGCCACCATACAATAATGTGTATCCGCATATGGCTGTGGCAAACGAACGGTCACATCTGTGGACTTGCTAGTGGCAGAAAGTCTGAATGGGACGAAACCGTATTGTTGAAAGGTTACTCCTACGTGATTATGCGTTTCAATGACCGGAAAGCTCAGCTTCTCAGCCGTAATCGACTCATTCTCAATGTGAAGCGTAGAGACAGCTTTGGGCGCAATTTTGGAACCGGTCACGGAGTCCTCTGCCAGTTTTTCCTGCGTAATGATCCGGTTTTGCAGATGCTGTTCTGTTATGCTTCTGGTGACGAGATGATTTCCTTTGAGCGTCCCCTCCATAATATGAGTTCCATCCAAGCTGCCTTTTATGACATGAGCACCATGAATCGAATGGCTATCTAGCTTGCTCGCATCAATGCTCTGGTCAGCTATTTTCTCTCGGGTGACACTGCCTTCCTGTAATTTTTCCTTGGAAATGGAGTTACCCTGGAGATGTTCATTTTGAATGATATGACTGTTGAGATGTGTAGACGATATTGCTTTTTCGGCGATCTTTTCCCCTGTGACGGCTGCTCTGCCCAGATGGCGTGTCTTGATCGCATCTTTGGCTATTTTGGGGGCTGTGATGACGGCATCTCCAATTTTGCTTGTCGTAATACTTAGGTCTGAAATTTTGTCTGTGGAAACAGATTCCGGCGCCAATTTTGAGGTGGTCACCAAGTGGTCATGCAGATGTTGCGTGTGGATGATGTATTCGCGTAGATGATTGCCCCCAATGAGTCTGTCAGCCAAATGATGTTCTTCTACAGATCTTCTTGCCAACTTTTCTGCACGAATGGACCCGTCAATCAGATGTCGTGAACTCACACTCTCGTCGAGTAAGTGTTTCTCTCCTACACTCCTGTTCGCCAATTTGTCGATAGTGACAGCCTTGTCGGCTATTTTGCCAGTAGTAACCTGCTGATCCCCAATTTTTTTGGACGTCAGCATACCGTCTTGCAAGTGGCTCGATAGGACACTGCCAGCTTGTAAATGTGTACTACCGATTGATTCTTTGGCGAGTTTTTCTGTCGTGACACTGTTGTTGTGCAAATGCTCAGTCAAAATCGCATTTGGCCCCACTTTATCACTGGTCACCGCTTCTGGCTGTAAATGCTGGTTGTAAATGGCCTGAAATGCGATGTGATGATTCGTAATGCTGCCAGGGCTAATATTACTGCCATCTATTAGATCTTCAGTGAGGTGATGACGGTAAATGGAGCCTTCACGGATATGTTGAGACTCAATTGCATCCTCGTCTATCTTCGTCGAAGTGACTACTCCATCGCGTAATTTATCTCCTGTGACTGCTCCATCCTCAAGCTTCACTGTGTTGATCACATAATTTGCTAGGTTACTTGTTTGAATGGTCCCCATCTTTATTTTTTCCGAGGTAATCGATTGATCCTGGATCAACTCATTCGTAATGGCTTGCTCCTGAATATGCTTACTCTGAATCGAGTGGTCGGCAAATTTCATGGAGTCGATGGTTTTATCAGCTAACTTCTCCGACGTAATGCTATGATTGATCAATTTTTGCGCGGATATCGAATAATCCTGCAAATGCTCACCGTCTACGATTCCCCGCCCCAGATGATCCCTCAGTATCGCATGCGGTGCGAGTTTTGTGGAGGTTACGCTCATGTCCGCGAGTTTGCTGCTGTCCACGGCATAATCCTTCAAAATCGAATTATCCACGGCGCCTTGCTTAATCTTGGACGCGTCAATGGCACGGTTCGCAATTTTTTCTGTTGTCACCGATTGATCTGTCAAGTCGTCTGTATAGACAAATGATTGGACACGATCATCATTTCGGTCTTTGATGACCTTCGAATAAAAGTTCGGATTGGCAGTTGAGCTTTGTTTGGAAGATGTATCCTGTTTGGAAGATGTATCCTGTTTGGAAGTTGTATCCTGTTTGGAAGTTGTATCCTGTTTGGAAGTTGAAACCTGTCTGGAAGTTGAAACCTGTCTGGAAGTTGTATCCTGTCTGGAAGTTGAAACCTGTCTGGAAGTTGAATCCTGCCTGGAAGTTGAATCCTGTCTGGAAGTTGAATCCTGTCTGGAAGTTGAATCCTGTCTGGAAAACGAGTCCTGTTTGGAGGATAGGTCCTGCTTGGGTACTTTGGGAATCGGTTGTTGTTGCTCTTTCGGTGTGGCAGCAGAGAGGGGAGGGATTCTCTGATCGCTCTCCAAATTACTTTCAAGCAGATTTAATTCGAGGTCTTCCATCCACTCCCGATCGGGTGATGATGTATATGAGAGCGGTAACTCGTGCATGGTCTGCCTAAAGGTTTTGCTCAGACTTTTGTTTGCTTTTCGCCGGTTCACATTGGCCATAGGGTCTCCTTGCCTCCTGATTTCATTCCCGTATCACTTTTGTAGGATATTCATCCATTTCCCTATTTGGCACCGTGTCTACAAAATTGTTTCATCCTTATTGGCCTAAGTTTCCAGCAAACACAAAAAACCTGCTTGGCCAACTCTCCCGTTGGCTAGCAGGTTCTTTCTCTTCATCTATACAGCAACTTCTTCTTTCGTTTGAGACAAAAGCGTTCTGAATTCATCGCCTTGCAGAACTTCCGCTTCCATCAATGTGTACAAGCCTGTTTGGAATACGGAGTCAAACTGTCTCAAAAGATTGCGAGTTTCTCCGAGCAATCCTTCAAGCAGACGTTCAACCTCGTCATGAATACGACTCTTCTCCACGTATTGTAAATGTACAATACCCAGATCCGACATACCGCTTTGTACAATTTCCTGTGCCATTCCTAACGCTTGCTCGAAGTCATTCTTCGATCCAGTACTACGCCCACCGTAGTAGATTTCCTCCGCTACGGCTCCTCCAAGGCTAACCATGATTTGTTTTTCCATCGCTTCCTTGGTATACAGATAGCGGTCTTCCATTGGATTTTGTCGAACGTATCCTAGTGCTTTGCCACGTGGACTCAGCGTGACCTGCGAGACAGAGCCTGGTCGCACGATCTCACTAACAATGGCATGGCCTATTTCATGGAGAGCAACACGTTTCTTCTCTTCCTCTGACGCTTGACGGTCTACCTTCTCTCCGAGCATGACCTTGTCCACGGCATAAGCAAAATGCTTCGCAGTGATCTTGACCTGACGATCACGCATGGCGTAAATGGCCGCTTCATTGGCTACACTTTCCAGCTGTGCGCCAGAAAAACCGAATGTCTCCTGTGCCACTTTTTCCAGTGTGACGTCTTCGCCAAGTGGTTTATTGGCCGTATGAATCGTCAAAATCTGCTCGCGTGCAGGCTTGTCTGGAAGATCAACGCTAATATGACGGTCAAAACGCCCAGGGCGCAATAGCGCTGCGTCGAGCATGTCTTTCCGGTTCGTAGCTGCCATGACTAAAATCCGCGGCTTGTCGGTCGTAGCTACACCATCCATCTCCGTCAACAGTTGATTCAATGTTTGATCATATTCACGCTGCTGTTGACCGTCCCTTTTCCCACCGACGACATCAATCTCATCGATAAAAATAATCGCGCTGTCTTGCCCATTTTTCTCTGCTAATGCCTTCGCTTCTTGAAACAATTCACGGACGCGTTGTGCACCGACACCCACGTACATCTCTACAAATTGCGAACCTGATGCCGCCACAAAAGCAGAATTTGTATAGTTCGCTGCCGCTTTCGCCATCAGTGTCTTACCCGTACCAGGCGGACCTGTCAAAAGAACACCTTTGATCGGACGAATCCCGTACTGCTCAATTTTGTCCTTGTATACGAGAAAATCAAGCGATTCCTTCAGTTCTTTTTTAGCGCGTTCCTGTCCACCGATATCGGCAAACTGCACGTCCGATTTCGGAAGCTCATGCTTGTTTGCTTTTCTTTTCCCACCGAGGGCGACATTTCCGCCTTGTCCATTTTGCTGACGGATGACCAGAAAGTAAATCGCCCCCAATACGGCTCCGAACACCAAGAATGGCGTAATATTTACACCTAGAAAAACAAGAAAAATCAACAGTGCAGGTACGACGCCGATCAGTACTTCCTTACGCACGTGCCGTCACCTCTTTTTCAATGGAACGGGGGATGATAGTGTAAAAATCCTCCGTTCCTTTTTTCAAGTAAACATAAATGTTCTCGTCATCCATCAATGCAGATGCTTCGTCCAGCTGATTCCCTTTTTTCCATTGTTCCACGAGGGCTGGAATGCGGCTATATTCATGCAACTCCACTGCTTCTGTAAACACAAATTGACCGCTCTGCCATATATCGTTCATCGCTGTCGACTGATTGTCTATGTCAATGATCACTTCTTTTTCCCCTGCAATCTTTTGTGTTTCCGTTAGCAGATTGCGATATTCTGCTGGAAACGCGTCTGGTTTTGTAACAGTTACATCTATTTGAATTTTATCTTTGCTGATCTCCAAGTTGCCCAATGTTGCGGACTGCATTTGTCCAATTTCTGCACGGATTGGCTCCTCAATCTCCATCTTTTGATACAAGAACCATCCTCCGAACAGGAGTGCCAAGGTTGCCACCAAAGATAATCCAATTGCGCTCTTTTTCAACTGCACGGCTACTCCCCCCATAAATATCGTTCTCGTTTTCTCTCTCTGCAACGTCCCCAGTATATCACACGAGTATATCAATTTCTTATACAGATGTTGGATGGAATGCTAAACAGGCCTTCTCCCATAAGGAAAAGACCTGTCGTCAAGCAAGCGTATTAGGTTGGCGCGAGCACGTATGAGGTTAACAGAGCACCAGTGAATAGATCATAGTGAATATAGTGAAAACGACCGTCTTTGTCTTTAACAGTGACTTCCCAAAATTTCTTATCGTTTTCGAGACCTGGAACCAAATGAGTGATCTCCGATTGTGGGAATGACTTGTAAACCGCCTCTTCTACATTCTTTTTGGGAACAGCTAGATCCATTCGATCGAAGCTAACTTTCTGATCTGTCATCCAGGCTACAACCTGTGTACCCGCCTTATTTTTCCCAATGACGACAGCGTAGCTCTCCTTGCCTCGATATTCATCAATGGATTCAATCTCCGTGATTGTCGTGCGATCCTGGACCCACTGACGAACGGTTTCCTCAAATTGATTGCGCTCTCCTGCTACAGAAGCCGTCAGGTGGTAGGCGAACCCAGCTCCCGTAAGTAAAATGACGGCTACGATTGATAGGATAATTCGTACTAACACAGCAAAGTAACTCCTTTACGTGGCTGACATTACAATCGGAATCGAAGCTGGTCTCTCTTCACTCCAACTGCCGTTTGTATTTGCAAATCCAGCTCCAGTTGGCGAAGCTGCCCCGTAGTTGATTCGTACCATAGTTGGTAATTGACTTTCATTCCGTTCGTTACGTTCGAAGTCAAATCCTGAATAGGGAAGGATGGACCTAACCACATCGATAATAACGAAGAGACTTCCTCAGGTGGTACCGCTATCCGATATCCACTCCAGCCTTGCCCGGCAGTATCTTCAACGCGTTCAGGACTAACCGATTGCAAAACTCCCTTGAGCAATACTGCGTGCTCATACGGGGTGAACATCGCATACGGCAGTGCGGCATGATCCTGTATCTGTC
Source organism: Brevibacillus sp. DP1.3A (assembly GCF_013284245.2). NCBI lineage: Bacteria > Bacillati > Bacillota > Bacilli > Caryophanales > Paenibacillaceae > Brevibacillus > Brevibacillus sp. DP1.3A. The sequence continues at coordinate 4,006,194 of NZ_CP085876.1, forward strand.
CATCAATTCGTACCGATACGGGCTGCCCATCTTTTCTGGCTATTTCAAGCTGGTGACCACCGATTTCTCCTGTGAGCTGAAATTGCTCATTTTGATATCGCCCATGCAAGGTCTGATCCTGCATGTATACCAGAAATGAGCGTTCCTCGTCCTTCGTGATCTGCTCCAAAAGCTCCGCTACCGTCGTCGCTGTCTGCTCCGTACCTGCTGTTTGTCTGACCGCAGACGCAGTATCTGTGCTGTCTGTATTGTCTGATCGACTTACTGTCCCCAATACAATCCCAAGCAGAAATAGACCGAGTAGGATAGGAATCAGCCACCACAGCATTTTGGGCCGGATGTACATGTCGTCCCCCCTGTCCCATTTTTGTCTTTAGCCTATGCTATACGGGAAGGTTTTAGAACGACACGGAAAAGTTGCTAATCATAGCTTAAGGTCGGGCGGTCATACTACATATACACCCCGAGGAGGTGAGCGCGTGACATCTTCGCAACAAACCACATCTCCTGACATACTTGGGTTTCTGTTACAGGAATACCGCGTCTCCTGGGCAGGATTGTCGTCTCCCTTGCGTCAATGGTCGCACACACCCACTCTTCATTTTCGCCATCATCTCCTGACAAAAGCTGTGGCGAAAACGAACAACGGAACGTCGTAGTATCCAATTCCCCTACCTACACCTGCACTGCCTTACTCCTGTCCCCCACCTGACAGGAGCCTTTTACCGTTTTAACGTTTGGAATACGCGGTTTGCTTCGTAAATCGCGCGCTCCTCATCGATGGTCAACAGCTTATGATTACGCATCAAGAATTTACCCGCTACAATCGTATCTTTCACATCGCGTCCATTTGCTGCGTACACCACGTGTGAAATCGGTTGGTGTGCCGGGTGGAAATGGGCTTGGTGGCTATCCAGTACGATCAAGTCAGCTTGCTTGCCTACTTCAATGCTTCCGAGCGTTTCCTCTTGGAATACCCCTTCTGCGCCATAACGAGTAGCCATGCGAAGTGCTTCCTCTGCTGGTACGGCTACTGGATCGTTGTTCACACCTTTGTGCAGGATCGCAGCGAGTTTCAATTCCTCAAACAAATTCAAATTGTTGTTGCTTGCCGAGCTGTCGGTACCCAGTGACACGCTTACACCTTTTGCCAACATTTTCGGAACAGGCGCAACACCGCTTGCCAGCTTCAGGTTGCTCACTACGTTATGAGAAACTCTCACGTTGTATTTTGCCAAAATGTCGATTTCTTCATCCGTTAGGTGAACAGCGTGCGCAACGAGTGTTGGGCGATTGAACATTCCCAGCTTTTCCAAATGAGCAACTGGGCGCAGCCCGTAGTCCTTCTCGTTTTGACCGACTTCCCAAGCAGTTTCAGACATATGGATATGAAGCGGCAAGGAAAGCTCATCGGCTTTTTCGATAATTTGGGTAATAAATTCTGGTGAGCACGTGTACGGCGCGTGCGGTGCCATCATGACGGTAATACGCCCGTCCGCCTGATTATGCCATTCTTTTGCAAATAGAGTCGCGTCTTTCAGCTTTGTTTGACGTTCTTCTTCGGAGCACAGACCGATCATACCGCGGCAAAGGCGAGCACGCATTCCAGCTGCATCGACTTCCTTCGCTACGACGTCCATATGATCATACATATCCACAAACGTGGTGGTTCCGGTACGAATCATCTCGATAAGCGACAATTGGGTACCCCATTTTACTGTGTCGCCCGTGAATTGCGCCTCCAATGGCCACATTTTGTCTTCAAGCCATTGTTGCAACGGCAAATCATCTGCATAACCGCGTAGCAGGGACATACCAGCATGTCCATGCGTGTTGATTAAGCCAGGCAGTATGTAATCACCTTTTTGATCGATGACTTCATCGTATCCCGCTTCCGACAGGTCTTCAGGAGTTGGGCCCACATACGTAATCTTGTTGCCTTCGAATGCTACGGCACCATCGTAAATGACTTCATTCGTATCGTTAACGGTAATGACTGTTGCGTGAATGAGGATCGTCTTTTTCATAGTATACACTCCATTCTTACGTCAAATAGTAGGCCAAGCTTTGCAGGTTGGACGTCACATCCGCATAGTGAATGCGAACATCTTTTCCTGCGCGAATCGTCGTAGGGGCAAAATTCAAGATCCCCCTGATACCCGCTTGAGTCAACTGATCACATACGGATTGCGCTGCAGGTGCCGGTACCGTAATAATCGCTAGCTTGATTTGCTTGTTTACGATCGTTTCTTCCAGCTCTACTAAAGGCTGGATCGGTATACCTGCGACTTTTTTACCCTGCTTCTCTGGATTACTGTCAAAGATGGCCGCAATCCGCATGTTATCTTTCAAATAAGCGTTGTAGTTACTAATGGCATGGCCCAAATGCCCAGCTCCGACCAAAGCGACACGGATTTCATCCGTTAGCTTCAGAATTTCACGGATTTTTTCTACCAGATAATCGACATCATAGCCGATTCCCTTTTTTCCAAAATCACCAAAAGCTGCAAGATCTTTTCTGATTTGGGCAGGATTCACATCTAGATTCTTGCCCATCTGTTGGGAGGAAACGGTGGTCACCTCAACTTGCTGCAAATAACTGAGGTAACGCAGATAAATCGGCAAACGACGGACGACCGCTTCTGAAATCTTTTCGTGTTTTGCCACGTTCGGTCTTCCCCCCTAATTCTTTTGCTTCAAAATCCGATATTCTTTTCCATTCGATAAAATGGTAATGGAACCGTCGTGGCTGGTAACGTATGTCTCGGCCCATGACTCACCCAGGCGCTCCATGACTTCCGTCTGACCGTCTTTCATTTGATCCCGCGATCGGCCTGTCTGAATAATGGCGACCTGAGGATCGACTTGCGTCAGAAATGGTTGCGAAGAGCCTTGATTGCTCCCCTGACCGGCAACCTTTAGCACTTCCGCCTTCAGTCTATCCTTTTGCCGTTCCAACAGTCGCTCTTCTGCTTTTTCATTCACGGCGCTCATAAATAAAAATCGCAATTGTCCGTGCGTCAATCGAAAAACGAGAGAATTGTTCTGGGGCGATAAAAATAACGGTTCATCCGGGAGCAAAACTTCCATCGAGATTTCTTGGTCAAGAGTGAGTACTTGTCCTTGCTCTGCTTCCATCTGCTTTTGGTTGGAGCGAAGCAGCACGACATGGCGAATCGATGATGCGATCAGCTTGGGCAAAATGACGGCATCTATAAGCACTTGCTGGCTCAATGAAACGTAGCCTCCCATATGCTCAGGCTGGTCGTTCGTCAACACTACATAGTCGAGCCGTGTGATCTTGAGCTCTGCCAAGCGCGCCGAGAGAACGGGCCAATCTTCTGCCTTACCCGTATCAACCAGCATCGTTTTGCCGCCTGGCATTCTCAAAAGCGTACTCTCACCATGTGGAAGTGCCAAGTAGGTGATAATGAGACCCGAAAATTCCTGTTCTGTCTCTGTTTCAAATGGGTCATCTATCTTCACTGCTGCTTCTTGCAAATACAAATGGCTATCAATCGAGCATGCGCAAAGGAAAATCGCACTAAGAACTACAATCCACCAACGCCACTCTTTTTTCCATAACATTTATTTTATCACCTTAATCCCTATGAGACTATTGCTTCATTTTATGAATCTGACAGGGATTGCATACTAAGGAATGGCTCTATACGCTCTCGCAGTGTTGGCCATGCACTGCTTTCGATCTGAAATGGCGGTAAAGATTGTAGGAATGAGCGTCCATATCTCGACTCAACCACACGCGTGTCAAGAACGATCACGACCCCGCGATCCAAGTGGTGGCGAATCAATCGACCCACCCCTTGTTTAAATTGCAGAACAGCTTGTGGAAGAGACAAGGACATAAAAGCGTTTTTTCCTTCTGCCTTCAAAAGCTCTGCCCTTCCTTGATAGACAGGATGATTTGGCGGAGCAAATGGGAGGCGAACAATGACTAAACTGCTCAACCATTCTCCCTGGATATCGACACCTTCCCAAAAGCTACTCGTCCCAAGCAGGACACTTCTCTCCATGCTTCGGAACAGACGCACCAGCTTGCTCCGATTGTTGCTATCAATCCCGTGACCGAATAACGTATACGGTTCTGGGGCCTCCGCAAGGCGTTCCTTCATTGCTTGGTAAACAAGTCGAAGCATCGAGTGGGAGGTAAACAGGATCAGCGTCCTTCCTTTCGAAGCCAGTACGACATCCACGCACCCTTGAATGACCGCCTCCAAATACGTGTGGTCACTCTCTTTGCCTGGTGCGGGGAAATCAGATGGAATCAACAGTAATCCCTGCTCTTCATAATGAAACGGCGATGGCAATGACAAGGTACGCACGCGCTCCTCAGGCAGTTGGTCGAGACCAAACTGGCTCTTGATGTAGGAGAAGCTGTTTTTGACCGTCAGAGTGGCGGATGTCAAGATCAGACTCCGCTTCTGCGCGAAAAGCGGTTCTGCTAGTGAGTCGGCAACCTTCAAGAGTGCTGCTGACAAATGAACCTGCTTGCGAGCTGTACGGGACTCTACTTCCATCCAATATACATACTCCGCATCCTGCTCAAGCAAAAAGAAGTGAAGCAGCTCCACGACATTTTGCCAGTCTTTGATGAGACCGAATAAATCTGTCAGTAGACTGCGTACGGCAAAAGGAGGCTTTTCCTCTTGCGGAGTCGTTCGCAAAAGCTGCTCGATGCCCGCTGCGTATGCGGTCATCCCTTCAATCAGCTTTTTGGTTACTTTACGTATCTTCTCGTGTTTGCCTACAAACGATTCGATCCGATAACGTACTGTCTCACGTCCAGCGTCCGTCGTCTCCTCCGCACGATCAGATGCCCATACATACAAGAGCTGTGTCCATTGCTGCGCTTTCTCACGTACGGCAGCGGACTGTTTTCTCAGCTCCAGAAGTTTTATCGCGACATCTTCTTGTACCGCAGGCATCCAGCTTTGCAGCTCTTCTGCGAATCGGGCAATTGCCCCACTCTCTTCAACCGATGCACGATCTAACAAGAAAAGAAGCTGCGTGGTTGAAAACTGCTTGCCTAAATGCTGTGTCGCGGCATCCTCCAAATGATGGGCCTCATCGACGATGGCAACTTCATACGGAGGGAGGATTCTGTTTTCCGCTTGCAAGTCGCTGATGAAAAGGGCGTGATTGACGATGAGTACATCGACATCGCGAGCCCGTTCCTTCGCCTGAAAATAGTAACAGCGACTAAACCAGGGACAAGCCCGATTCAAACAAGAGCTCGTATCACTTTTTACCTGTTGCCACAGCAGTTGGCCACTCGGAGGCATGCTCAGTTCTTCCACGTCACCGGTTACGGTTTGCGTGAGCCACGTCAGCATCTGTCCTTTGACCAAGCGCATTTCTTGGCTGCTTCCTTCTACAGGCTCGTCCACGGCTTGTTCAAATTTTCGCAAGCACAAGTAGTTTCCTCTGCCTTTTAGCGTCGAAGCTGTAAAGGAGAACGGCAGAGACTCCTGCAAGGTAGCGATTTCCTTATGGAATAGCTGTTCCTGCAATTGAATGGTGTTGGTACTGACCATCAGTTGCTGCTGATTATGATGAGCCCAAATGATCCCCGGCAAGAGATAGGCTAATGATTTTCCCGTACCTGTCCCTGCCTCTACCAATAAATGGGCACCATCCTCCATTGCCTCATAGACCGCATGCATCATCGCTTCCTGAGCATCCCGGCGTTGATACCCCGACATTTTCGCCTGCATGTGCCCGTTTTCGCCCAAAACATCCTCGAGCTGGTCAGCAAACGCTTTGGTCACTGTCGCATCGACATGGGAACGTTTTAGGGAAGCTGTTAATTTTTCTTCTCGCTTCCGAAGGGCCAGCTGGCGATAAACATCCCACATGTCTGAGGAATCCGTTTCGGTTGGCGTTCCATCCAGCTCTGGCAGCTCTATGAGCTTTTCCATCTCGATCTGACGTAAAAGAACCTCGATATCAGAGCGAAACGAAGAGACGAGCATCTGCAGGCGCTGAATCGTCACGAGCGGCAGTCTCTTTAAAATATCCAGCAAGTGGAGAAACAGCTGCGCTGTTGCAAGGGCATCGCTATCTGCTTGATGGGGATTATCGTGTTCGATTTCCAGCTCAGACGCCAGTTCTCCGAGCCTGTAGCTATTTTGCATCGGCAAAAGAACGCGGGATAGCTCCACTGTATCAAGCACGTAGCCGTCAAACGCATAATAGCCCTGGCTCAGCAGGGCTTCTTGTAAAAATTGGAGATCAAAGCTTGCATTATGTGCAACAAAAGCTCGTCCGTCCAATAAACGCAAGAAATCTGGGAACACTTCTTCCAAGGAAGGAGCATCTGCAACCATTTCATTGGTAATCCCTGTTAATTGGGTAATAAACGGGGGAATATCCTGGCCCGGATGAATCAGGGTGGAAAAACTCTCGGTAATCTGCCCGTCATCGATCGCGACGGCACCAATCTGAATGATGCTGTCACCTTGGCGTGGATGGCTTCCCGTCGTCTCAAAATCTACAACTAGTAATCGATTCAAACGTTGTCACCTCGTAACCTGGGCGGAAACATTCAATCCGCACCCATTCACATTCGGCAACGATGGGAAATATTCCTGCTCTCCTGTACATTTAAGGCTGTACGAGCTCGGTTTGCATTTCTGATTGACCGAGCTTGCTTGCACACAATTGCAGATAGATGGGGATTTCCCATAACTGTTCTGCGAATGGCAATGCCCGTTGAAAATATTGTTCAGCTAGGCGCCAATTTTCTTCCACAACTGCGATTCTTCCCAGATGAAAATACCCTAACGAACGTACATATGGCTCAGCGTCTTCCAGGAAATACTTTGCCAACCGTTTTGCCTCTTGTGTATCCCCTAGCTTTTCGTATGCGGAAATCATCCCGGATTGGCCGAGGCGATTGTCTCGGTTTTTCTCCAGCATGATCCGAAACGCTTTAATTGCTTCTTCCACCCTTCCGTCAAACAACAACATCCATCCATAACTAAAAAGAAAGTCGTCATTTTCGGGTGCAAGACTGATCGCTTTTTTGACGAGCGTCAATGCGCGTTTCGTACCCGCAATGAGCCACGTATTCCAGGCCAAGCCATGCCACGTCCACCCATCTTTTGGGGAACGCTCCGTCAAAAAGTGATAGCAAATTTGTGCCCGGTGGTAATTGCCCACTGTTTCGTATAAAGAGGCCATTTCCTGAAGAGTATCGCTGTCCAAATCGCGTGTCGGCAGTTGCAAGCCTTTCGGCGGGCTCCATTCCACCGTCTGGTCCATCGTATGCAGTAATTTTGCAGCACGCAGCCATAGCATCTGCGCTTCCCAATCGTGCTCGTTTTTTTCTAGATACGGTTCCAATTCGTCCAAAGCTTCCTGTGCATCGCCATCTCTTAAATAGCATAGCGCGAGGTTGTATTTGGCTTCTTCCTGTTCTGGATTGATCTCGAGAGACGTCTTAAAAGCTTGCGCCGCCTCTAGCCATTGCTCCTCTTCTGCCAGTATGCACCCGATGGCATTAAAGCTGATGGCCACAATGGTAGGTGAGCTTGCTGTCCTGCCGAGCAGACGGAATTCCCGAAAGGCTAATTCTTCATCCTCACACAAAAGGAGACTGTAGGCGTAGTACAGGCGTCCACTTTCCCAGTCTGGCGATTTTTGGACTAATTCTGCAAAACACTTTTTCGCGTCTTGGAACATGCACAAATGATAAAAGCCTTCCCCTCGACGAAAAATCGGCTCGTATGGATTCGCTTCAACGGCCTTTGGTGATTCTGCACTTACCTTCGACTGATGCGTCTTTTTTTCTTCCGCCTGTAGCTGTCCTTCCATTTCCTTGATACTACGAATTGCATTCGATAATTTTTCTTCGAATTGCAGCCACAGGTCAACGACTGTATCACTTACTTGGCGCAATTGAAACAATTGTTCCGCGAGCTGATGACGTTCTTGTTCAGAAGCCCCCTGCCACTTCTCTTCAATCGTCTGCGCTTTTTTACGAAGCGTATGAAACCAGTCCTCGATTTTCACAAGAAAAGCCACCCCCTATGAGGCATGAGTACTTTCATTGTCTCACAAGGCAGGTGGCTCTATGCAGGAACAAACAGATCGCTTACAGAATCGTCGCGTGTACTTCTTCTGCGATCAATTCTTTGATCTGATTTTTTTCATCCATGATGGCGACTCGTGGCTTGTAGGTTCTTGCCTCTTCATCCGTCATCATCGCATAGGCAATAATAATGACGATATCGCCCTCTTGTACAAGACGTGCAGCTGCTCCGTTCAAGCAAATGACGCCACTGCCTGGAGCACCTTCGATGACGTATGTTTCCAGACGAGCTCCGTTGTTGTTATTGACGATTTGTACTTTTTCATTTGGCAAAATATCCAGTGCATCCAACAAATTTTTGTCGATGGTAATGCTGCCAACATAGTTCAAGTTCGCTTCAGTTACCGTTGCTCGATGGATTTTTGCTTTCATCATGGTGCGGAACACTAAGAATTCCTCCCTTATCTCTACTTGATTGATGTAATCGTATTGTCGATCAGACGTGTTTTGCCAAAACGAACAGCTAGCGCGATGAGGATCGTCTGACCTGCCGTTTCCTGCTCAACTGGTGTAAGCGCTGGATAGCTCAAAATTTCCACATAATCAATATCAGCCAGCGGCTGCTCGGAAATCATTTGCGTGATTCGATCCTTGATTTCAGAAAGAGGCATGCCCTCACCCAGCCATTCTTCTGCTTGTTTCAGGCTTTGTGATAGCACGAGTGCTTGTGCTCGCTCATCCGCTGACAAGTATACATTCCGAGAGCTCATGGCAAGACCATCCGCTTCGCGGACAATCGGGCAAGGAACAATTTGTACTGACATCGACAAGTCTTGAACCATTTGCGTCACAACAGCCACCTGCTGGGCATCCTTTTGTCCAAAAAAAGCGTAATCGGGCTGGACAATTTGAAACAATTTATTGACGACAGTCGATACGCCATCAAAATGACCCGGACGAGAAGCTCCACACAATGGAGTCGTCACATTTGCCACTGAAATATTGGTCAGCATCGGTTTCGGATACATCTCGCTGACATCCGGGCTAAACAGGAGGTCCACACCCGCTTCTTCCGCCATTTTGCTATCCCGTTCAATATCACGCGGATAGCTTTCAAAGTCTTCATTCGGTCCGAATTGCAGCGGGTTTACGAAAATGCTCATCACAACCAAATCGCATACTTCACGGGCAGCTTTCACCAAGCTGAGATGTCCTTCATGCAGAAAGCCCATGGTCGGTACCATCCCGATCGTTTTGCCTTGCCGATGTGCTTCTTTTATATGAACGCGCATCTCTGCGATTGTGGAGACTTGCTGCATCATTGTTTGCATCATGACTGCTTCACTCCTTCCCCGTACAATTCCTTGATGGTTTCTTCAGAGGCATGGAAGACATGCTCTGGCCCTGGGAAGCTTCTTGCTTCAACTTCATTGTTATAAGTCTCCACTGCTTCACGAATTGTTTCACCGATGTTTGCGTAACGCTTCACGAATTTCGGTGTGATATCCGATGCGTAGCCGACCATATCATGGAACACCAGCACTTGACCATCACAAGTCGCACCCGCTCCGATTCCGATCACAGCGATGTCCAGCTTGTCTGCAATCATGCCTGCGACCTCTTCTGGAACACATTCCAGCACAATGGCGAATGCACCCGCTTCTTGAATCGCAAGGGCCTCGTCTAACAATTTTTTGGCTGCCTCCAGATCTCTTCCTTGTACTTTGTAGCCGCCTAATTGATGTACCGATTGCGGAGTAAGTCCAATATGTCCAACGACAGGGATGCCTGCTTGTACACAGCGTGTAATGATTGGGGCCAGTTCACGGCCCCCTTCCATTTTGACCGCCTTGGCCAACCCTTCTTGCATTAGTCTGCCCGCGTTTTTCACTGCTTCCTCAACTGTTCCGTGATAGCTGAGAAAAGGCAGGTCCGTCACGACAAATGCACGCTTAGCCCCTCTCGTTACTGCTTTCGTATGGTGTAGCATATCCTCCATCGTTACAGGGATGGTGGAGTCATAACCGAGTACGACCATTCCCAATGAATCACCGACCAAAATCATATCAGCGCCAGCTTCATCCACTAATTTGGCTGACGGATAGTCATAGGCGGTCACCATGGTAATCGGGGTTCGCGTTTCTTTTTTCTTGCGGATACTCGAAGTCGTAATAGGTCTGTCGTTTTGTGCCATTTTTCATTGCTCCTCTTTCGCATCAAGCCCGTGGATCGTGTGAGGAATAAAAAAACCTTCTCGCGTCAATCGGGAGAAGGTTGTCCATGTCAAAAAGACATTTTGCGTTAGCGGATTCCTTCTGTCTCGGTCCACACAGGCTCTGAGCAGATTTTTGTCCTTGCACGTATTGATTTAAGATTACACGATAGATACAAAAATACTCCGGGAGTACCGTTCACGACGTGATACAGCCTCCAAATTGGAGTATAGCAAATGATTTAATCATTTGCACGATAATTGACATCAGCCGAATAAACTTTGTGAATCTGTCCCGCCTGATCCTCGACCTTGAGTACGCCTTCCTCATCCAAGCCAACGGCACGACCTTCAAGCTGTTGTGAAATCGTCTGGAGGGTCACCCATTTGCCAATGGTGAACGAATGATTCTCCCACTCTTGTTTTACACGCTCAAAGCCAGCCTGCAAATAATGGTCGTACTCTTCTTCAAAAATTCGGCAGAGTCGCTGGATCAACGAAACACGCTTGAGTGGCTCGCCAGATTCAATTCGAAGCGAAGTCACAATCTGTGCCAGTTCAGATGGGAAATCAGACTCGACACTGTTGGCATTGAGCCCTATTCCGATTACTAAATAATTGACCCGATCAGATTCAGCATTGAGTTCTGTCAAAATCCCGCATACTTTTTTGTCTCCGATAAAAATATCGTTCGGCCATTTGATTTTGACAGGCAACCCTGTCTCTTCTCGGATCGTTTTCGCTACAGCAACCGCCGTTAGCAACGTCATCTGAGGTGTCTTCGGTAACGGAATCGAAGGTCGGATGATCAAGCTCATCCATATCCCTGTTCCTTTCGGAGAATGCCATGGACGGCCGAGTCTGCCTTTCCCACCTGTTTGCAGCTCTGCCAGCACAATCGTACCTTCTACTGCCCCTTTTGCCGCAGCCTCGTGTGCCAGTGGCTGTGTAGATACCACCTCATCGTAAGCGATGACATTTTGACCGATCCGATTCGTTTCCAGTCCAGCCATGATTTCTGCTGCTGACAAGCGATCAGGGGCAACCAGCAGGCGATACCCCGATTTTCGCACCGCCTCCACCTCGTAGCCATCTCGACGCAGCTCTTCGATATGTTTCCAAACCGCCGTCCTAGAGCAACCGCATGTTTGGCTTAGTTCTTCACCAGAGATGAAATTACCTGGCTGATCACGGAATGCTTGAAGGATGACTTGCTTAATGTTCATCTTGTGCAACCTCTTTCTTTGCAACTTCGACGAGTGCTTCTGGTGTATTTGGTAAACCGTGCAGTGCCGTTTGTCTAAGTAACGATTCCAAGACGCGAACAATCCACTCGCCTGGCTTTTTTTGAACGGCTACTTGCAGGTCAAGCCCCGTGATTGCCAAATCCTTGATGGTTTTGACAGGCATGTTCTCGTATTGATCGAGGAGTGCTTGCATCGAAAACGATTGCCTCTCCTTCCACCAGCACGCTTGCAATAAAAGGAAGAACTCGTTGCACGTGTCCCAACCGACTTCAAGCAGCAGTGGCCCCCACTCAATCGCTTGAGGGACATCCCATTGCGGCTGCAATCGCATCAGAAGTTCAACCAAGCAACAAATTGCTTCTGTTTCGCGTTTGGACATTTTGAGGAATTGGCATACTTCACGCGATTGCACAGGAGAATAATTCGCCGCAAACAGTAGCAACGACCATTTTTGCGTCACGGTTTGCAAATGATGCAGCCGCCAGATATGCTCATTTGAGAGGTCAAACAGTTTATCTACCTCAGGGGCATAAGCCATGAGCCTCGTTTCATTCAACAACTGACAACCTACCTCTGGGGCTCTGCTGTCGAGCGTTTTATTCAGCTCTTCCCTTATGCGCTCCACAGCAATATGAGCTAACAAAGGTGCAGTCTGTTTCATAGCAAGCATGGTCTGGTCTTCTATAGCAAAACCTAACTGGGAAGCAAAGCGCACTCCTCGTAAAAGCCGAAGGGCATCCTCCTGAAATCTCTCTAGCGGAATGCCTACAGCCCGAACCAACTGACGCTCCATATCCTCACGTCCACCGAACGGGTCGTGCAATACTTGATGACGATCCATCGCCATTGCGTTCATTGTAAAATCTCGTCGCTCCAGATCGAGCCGAAGTTCTGAAACGAACTGAACTTCAGCAGGTCGACGGTAATCTTCATATTTTCCTTCCGTCCGAAACGTGGTTACTTCGAACATCTGCCCCTCGACTTTTACAGACACAGTACCGTGTTTCAGACCAGTCGGGACATGATCGGGAAACAATCGGATGACGTCGCCGGGATGGGCATTCGTACATATATCTATATCATGAACAGGTCGTCGTAAAAGCCAATCGCGGACGCAACCACCCACATAGTAAGCTTCGAAGCCGTGTTCCTCCAATCTGTCGAGAACACGCTTTGCCAATTCTATCGCCAATCCAATCCCCCCTTTCTGGTTTGCTCCGCCTGATCTACACAAGGAGGCGTTTTTCATGAGAGTTTTGTATGGATTGTTCATTTTAATATCCAAGGTACATCAACTAGCCAAAAGCTCGATCTTACGTTCAAAAGCTTAGGCTTTCTTCGGATTTACTGTCCAGCAAGTTGGTGTAAAGCGCTTCATACTGAGAGGCAATCGTTTCGTGACAAAACGTTTTGCAGGATCGCTCGATGCTATTCGCGGAGAATTCGCGGTATAGCTCTTCGTTTTGCAAGAGACGAATCGTTTCTTTCGCCATGCCTTCCACGTCCCCAATTGGACGCAAGAAGCCGTTCACACCATCCAGGACGACCTCAGGCAAGCCTCCGGCCACTGTAGCGACGACAGGTACGCCGCAAGCCATTGCTTCCAATGCGACGAGACCGAAGCTTTCCTTTTCGGATGGAAGCAGCATGATGTCTGCCATCGACAATACCTCAGCGACGTCTTCCTGCTTGCCGAGGAAGCAAACATCGTCGTTCAGACCGAGCTCAGCGATCATCTTGCGGACCAGACCCATTTCGGGACCTTCTCCAATGAGGATCAGTCTGGAAGGCACTTCTTCACGTACTCGCGAGAATATTTCAATCACATCCGGCACTCGTTTGACCGGACGGAAATTAGAAATGTGCATAAGAATTTTTTCACCATTCGGTGCAAATACCTTTTTCAGCTTCGAAACTTCTTTCGGGTAGTAACGCCGCTTGTCAACGAAGTTGTACACTGGGACAATTTCTTTTTCAGTATGGAGCAGCTCTTTCGTCTGCCTGATCAAATCGTTGGACACCGCTGTTACCAAATCGCTTCGCTCAATACCGAAGCGGATCATATCACTCAAATTCGAGTCATAACCCAGAACAGTAATATCAGTCCCGTGCAAGGTGGTCACAATTTTCAAATGATCTCCTACCATTTGCTTGGCGAGGAACGCACACAACGCATGTGGCACAGCATAATGCACATGTAATAAGTCCAAGTTTTCATTTTTCGCCACTTGCGCCATTCTATTCGCCAAGGTCAAATCATAAGGTGGATATTTAAAAACATCATAGTTGTTCACTTCTACTTCATGATAAAAAATGTTCGGGTGAAACGCACCTAAGCGAAATGGCATTCCACCTGTAATGAAATGGACTTGATGTCCTCGCTCGGCCAATAGCTTGCCCAGCTCTGTGGCTACTACCCCCGATCCGCCCAATGACGGATAGCAAGTAATTCCGATCTTCATACAGTGTCACTCCTTCTCACAAGCTCTTTAATACATACGGAGCTGCACTGACAAATCCTTCTGCGTAGGCTACACCAGCCTGTTGACCAAACAGTCGCTCTCGATACTCGACAGACTCCAGATACCCATTGGTAAGTGGTGTTTGAACGCTGCCTTCTTCGAGTTCAAACTGACTGCGGTAGCAACGCAGCGCCTCCATTTTTTGCGGATAAACAGTGGTGATATCCACGACAACCTGCGGCGTGACAGTTGAATTAATAAAATAGTAAAGGAATTGCGAAGGTCGATAGGCAGGCAAAGAAGGCTCCGGCAAATACTTGCGGATGCCTGCATTAAACACCGCCTCACGAACGATCCGACTAACGCTTTCGTGATCTGGATGACGATCCGCGTAATAAGGTGCAAGAACAATGGCTGGACGAGTTTCGCGAATGAGCTTTACGACACGTTCAATCGCACTTTCCCTGACTGCTTCCAAGCCACGATCAGGCAGGCCAAAATTATAGCGAGCAGCCACTCCCATCACTTGGTCAGCTGCAGTCGCTTCTTGCTGCCTTCTTTCAACGGTTCCATTCGAAGACAATTCGGCATAGGTCAAGTCGAGAATCCCCACGCGCTTTCCCTGTTTAGCTGCCAAAATCAGACTGCCTGCCGCACCGATCTCAACATCATCAGGATGAGCGCCGATTGCCAAAATATCGAGTGAACTCATGCTTCATTCTCCTCATGCACCACTTCGCGCCAATCCAGTTGTCCCAGCTCCAAAGCCTTCAGCATGATTTCTGCCGAACCAAGATTGGTGGCAAACGGTATCTTGTGCACATCACACAGTCGAAGCAATGCGATAATATCAGGTTCATGTGGTTGAGAGGTAAGCGGATCACGCAAAAAGATAATCAAATCCATCTCATTGCGGGCGATCATCGCACCGATTTGTTGATCGCCTCCTAATGGCCCAGACAGAAATCGGGTTAGGGACAGCGAGGTAGCTTCCATGATTCGCGACCCAGTTGTTCCTGTGGCATACAGGTCATGTTTTGCCAAAATGGATTCATAGGCCATCGCTAGTTGCACAATCTGTTCTTTCATTCGATCATGGGCAATCAATGCAATTTTCAAGAAAACCTCTCCCTTTATGGCTGGGTATCGTGTGTATGTTAATCAAACGTTTAATCAATCAGATGTTCCAATCCGTAAATCAATCCGTTCATATTCATTACGGCTTTAATGGCCATATTTACCCCTGGCATAAATGATTCCCGGTTAATCGAATCATGGCGAATGGACAGCGTTTGGCCTGTTGCACCAAACAAAACCTCCTGATGAGCAACCATACCTGGCAGACGGACACTGTGAATCCGGAAGCCTTCGTAATCTGCTCCGCGAGCGCCTGGAATCGTTTCTACCTCTTCAGGATGCCCTTGCTTGAGCTCTTCCCGAACGGCTGCAATCATCTCTGCGGTCTTCAAAGCAGTTCCGCTCGGCGCATCCAGCTTGCGGTCATGATGCAGCTCGATAATTTCTACATGCGGCATATATTTTGCTGCCATTGCGGAAAACTTCATACATAGAATCGCGCCGATTGCAAAGTTCGGGGCAATAATGGCACCCAGTCCCGCTTCTTTATAGCGCTCAGTCATCTCTTGCAGCTGCTCTGTTGTCAGGCCCGTTGTTCCGACGACCGGTCTCACACCACGAGCTAGGCATAGCTCCATATGACGGTACACCGTATGTGGTGTCGTAAAGTCTACCAGAACATCCGGCTTCATTTCGTCCAGTTGTTGATTGATTTCCTCTTCGCTCACACGTGTGTCTAGATTGCCTGTAAAAACGAGTGCGATATCCTGCGCCAGCATTTTCACTACTTCTTGCCCCATCCGACCATTTGCGCCTGCAACTGCTACACGAATTTGTTTAGTCATGCTGCTCGTTCTCCTCTATTCTCGTCCAGCGATCTTTATCGCGAGTATTAAACTTGTGCATAATACGATCAAAGGCTTCCTGCAAATCGATTCCAAGTGAGTTTGCGAAACAAATCACGATGAAGAGTACGTCACCCAGCTCTTCCTCTACTGTTTTTTCGCCTTCGTCCTTTTTCTTAGGTTTTTCTCCATAAAAATGGTTAATCTCTCTGGCTAATTCCCCTACTTCTTCTGTCATTCTAGCCAGCATCGAAAGCGGAGAAAAATATCCTTCTTTAAACTGCGATATGTATTGATCAACTTCTTGCTGCATCTCTTGCATAGTCTTTTGCCGTTCCATCCGCCCACTCCTTTTTCACATACTTCTCTCTTTCACCTATCGTACTAAAAAAGGCTTCGTTTGCCAAATCACAATACTTCGTCTTTCCAGCATATGGACAATCAAACGAGCGTTCATTTATAATGTCTTTCGGATAGCCCTCAGGTAACACAAGTATTACCTGCACATCACGTCCGGGGGGAAGCCTGTTTCCTGATCCGGCGAACAGGAGGATATATGAAAATTCGTCTTGACAGTATCATTGCCATCATCATCGGTTCTGCCATTATGGGATTTGGTATTAACGCGTTCAACATTCCCAACCATCTAGCTGAGGGCGGTATTACTGGTATCAGTATTTTGATCAAGCTGTTAGTTCCTGCTGTGGATCAGGGAATCGTCTTCTTTGTCCTGAACATACCGTTATTTTTCTTGGGCTGGAAAATTCTTGGACGAACTTCTTTTTTCTACACGATTTTGGGAACGGTTTCTCTCTCAGTCTTTTTATCCTTATTTGATGGTGTGCTTCCGTTGCCGATGAAAGATCGCTTGCTCGCTTCCTTGTATGCCGGGGTAGCTGTTGGTGTCGGTTTAGGAATTATTTTCCGTTACGGTGGGACAACCGGCGGTGTGGACATCATTGCCAGACTGCTTCAGAAATACATGGGTATCAGTATGGGAAGGACGTTGTTTTTCGGAGACATCTTGGTCATTGGGGCGTCCCTGGTCTATTTGAATCTGGAAAGCGCTATGTATACCCTCGTCGTCGTCTTTATCGCAGCACGTGTCATTGACTTTTTCCAAGATGGCGCTTATGCAGGAAAAGCATTGACGATCATTTCCAACGAAGCAGATAACATCGCCAAGCAAATTCTCGATCTAGGTCGTGGTGTGACACTCTTAGCGGGTAAAGGTGCCTACTCTGGCGATGAAAAGAAAGTCATTTATGTCGTTGTCAGCCGAAACGAAGTCATGCGTTTTAAAACCATTGTGCAAGAAATTGATCCGCATGCTTTTGTCATCGTCAACGATGTGCATGAAGTTCTCGGAGAAGGCTTCACCCTTGATGAAAACAAGAAACCGCTTCACGACTAAGCACGAAGCAGCACAGCAAAAACCCTTGCCTTTTCGAACAGGCAAGGGTTTTCTACATCTATTACGTCGAACGGATTTCTCCATCATATTTCTTCCACGCCACATAAGACAAGGCCATGATCAAAGCAATCGAAATCGATGCGAGAATAACAATAGGTGAATCTGGCCGCATCATTAGACGAGCAAACGTACTCTTCTCTTCTCCCACAAAAGCCACTTGAAAAGAGCCGGTCAATTCTCGCAACGCCTCTCGTACCAGCTGCCAATCTACTTGGCTGTTTCGCATCTCTTTGGATATGATATCGTACGCAACCGTAATCGAGGACATTTGGCCCTCTGGAAGCTGAATACTCATCCCCGGCTTAATGGCCAAAAATAATCGGTAATTTTCATCGAACTGTTCGCGAAACTGACTGAAATTCCGTTCAACAGCCGATAGCTGCAGGTTTTGGACCTGTGTGACGAGAGAAGGATAGTAACTACGCCACATCGGCTGGTGATCATGCGTCAGTGCGTCTATGGCGATACGGACCCGTGTGGCATGCCACAGCAATTGCTGTTCACTTGCGTTTGCGGAAGCAAAGCTTTGCTTGGCTGCTAGTATGGACTGTGTCACTGCATTCAGACTCTCAATTCGTATCGGATTGGGCAAATGCTGGTTCGGGAATCGTTCTGCGAGCTGTACAATCCGCTGCTCTGCCCCTTCAAGATCTCCCTTTTTTGCATACGTCAGTAACTCATGCGCAATTTGATCTAATGCTGCCAACTGCTTTTCTTCTATCGGTTGATTCAGCTTCGAGTACAAATTATGAATGGGCCACGACAAGAACAACCCGATCATGAGAAAGAATAATAAAAACCGGATGTTTTTCTTCAACGCAAATAACCTCCTTCCCTAGTACAGCCTATGGAAAGGAGGACAAGATTAGACCTTATTTGTCGTATACTTCATATTCACCCACCAGATCACCGAGATCGAGATCAGACTGAGAAGAACCGTAAACAACCCAACGAAGCCCTCATATGGATCTAGTACACTCGGCAGCCACGGATGGATGTCCATGACGTAATCGAGAAAATCATTATTCAGTGTCCACAGCGCAGCGATTCCCACCGGCAGAAGACTTAGCTTGTAAAAACGCGCATACAAAACAGATTCCACAGCCATGCCGGTGTGGGAAATGATCAGCATCAGGTCTGTCCAACGCACTTCATTGCCCATCAACCAACCAGCCACGATAATGCAGACGGCCCAGACACCATACTTAAAATTGGTGATGCCAGCCAAAGCTTCCAGTACAGGAATGTGGCGACCCAACAAATAGGTAAGGAGTACAAGCGAAAAAAGTCCGCTACCTGTCGGGCTGTCCGGGACAAAAGGAATCAAATATGCTGGTGTCTCAGCCAATTGGTTACCGTACCAGATAAATCCATATATGGTTCCCAAAAAGTTGACGACGAACAGCGTCCAAAGAAACCACCTTTTGCCCAAAGATTGCCGAAACCACTCCCATATCCAGATCATCTATAATCGTCTCCCGCTGTGTACGCCGCTAACGAAAAAGCTGACCGCATTACCAGCCAGCTTTTCCCCTATTAGCTTATTTCAAGCCAGCCATGTATTCAGCTAGCTTTGCGATTTCTGCATCATCTTTGAGCAAACCGGCTGGCATTCCGCCTTTACCGTTCTTGATGACGTCAGTAATCTTGGCTGCATCCAAAGTTGCACCGATTTTTTGGAGGTTTGGACCCATGCCACCCTCCATGTTTTTACCATGGCATCCCATACAGCTTGTTTGCGCTTTCCAAAGCGCATCTGCTGTAAAGCTGGTGTCAGCCGGAGCAGGTGCAGTTGCACTAGATCCCTGTTTACCACCAGTTCCTTTACCTTTATCTGGGTGAGCCAGATGATATTCATGGTTTGCCGCCCAAGTCAGGTAGAAAATACCAACGAGTGCCGTCAGCATCAAGCCTGTAGCAACTGGACGCTTGCTAGGACGACGCTCTTTGCTGGTATCCAGCCAAGGCGCCAGCATCAGTGCACCAAATGCGATACCTGGAATAACAACGATTCCAAGAACGACCCAATCCCCTGCAGCCCATGGATATTTCAGCAATTGATACAGGAACAAGAAGTACCAGTCTGGCAACGGAATGAATGAAGTATCATTCGGGTTTGCTTTGTCAGTTAACGGCGACGGATGTGAGACCGTTAACACAAGGAAACCAACCAAGCAAACGGCTGCCACCATCCACTCTTTCAACAGGAAGTTTGGCCAAAAGGGCTCGTTTTTACCCGGAAAGTCGGAGTAGGATGGAGAAATGTTTGGAATACGCTTCGCCGATACTCGGGAATCTCCGACGAAGGTAGCATCTTTATCTTGTTTTGCCATGCTATTTCCTCCTTTTTTCGAAGACCAATTATAGTGGACCCGAGATACCTTGCGAACGGATCATAACAAAGTGAGCTCCCAACAGTCCAAGCAGTGCGCCTGGGAGGAAGAACACGTGAATCGCGAAGAAACGGGTAAGGGTTTGCGCCCCTAGAATGTCTCCACCTGTGAGCAAAGTTTTCACATATGGACCGATGAAAGGTACAGAGTCAGCGATCTGCACACCTACTTTGGTCGCAAAGTATGCGGTGTTATCCCAAGGCAAGAGGTAACCTGTGAAACCGAGGCCCAGCATAACGAAGAAAATCAGTACGCCGACTACCCAGTTCAATTCACGAGGCTTTTTGTAAGCACCTGTAAAGAATACACGCAGAGTATGTAGGAACATCATCACGATTACCAAGCTGGCACCCCAGTGATGCATACCGCGTACGATTACCCCGAACGCTACTTCGTTCTGGAGGTACTTAACGGATTCGTAAGCATTGATAACGTCTGGTACATAATACATCGTCAAGAACATACCAGACAAGATTTGAATAACGGTAATAAAGAACGTAAGTCCACCAAAGCAGTAAACAAAAGCTGAAAAATGATGTGCCGGGTTCACGTGCTCAGGTACTTCGTGGTCAGCCAAGTCACGCCACATCGGAGTGATGTTTAAGCGCTCGTCGACCCAATCATACATTTTTTGCATCATTTTAGCCGTTCACCCCCGGACGAGGATTTGCTTTTACTTTACCTAAATACAATTTTCCATCTTTGACTTCTGTCTCATACTCATCAAGAGAGGCCGTCGGTGGCGTTCCCAAAATGTGCTCGCCATTGATCGAATAACGACCCATGTGGCAAGGACAGAAGTACTCATTTGGTTGTCCTGGGCCAGTTCCCCAGTCAACCGTACACCCTAAGTGCTTACAGATCGGGGACAGAGCAAGAATCTCACCCTTGTCGTTCTTGGTAACCCATGCAGTAAGTGTAGATTCTGATTCATACCAACCGTCCTTGGTATGGACCTTGAATTCTACGCGTTTTGGCACGGCACTAAACTCATCCGGACTGCCGACAGCTACTTTATCTCCACCTGCATGTCCTTGCAGAAGGGGGTCTACCGCAAAGCGAATCATTGGGGTGATCATTCCCGCAGCAAGGAATCCGCCAGTTCCCATCAGGGCGTAGTTCAAAAATGTACGCCTGGAAATTTCGCGTTTGTCTCCCATATCTTTTTTCCCTCCTTATCCTGTAAAATAGCGCTACGATGGCATTTTCATACATATACACTAGGTCAATCCCAATCATAGCTAACGCCTATAAAGATGTCAAGAATGTCCAGTGGACATGTCTTTACCCAAACGATGTGTGACAGGATATTGTTGCCAGATTGTCAAATTTAAGACCTTGCCCCACCCATTTTTCTGTAGTATTACCGGAAAACGCTTTCTCTATTGCGTCTCTTTTTTATGTCAAAACGATTATCCCCGGACGGTTTGCCACAACTTGATGACCTCTTTGTACAGCACATCCACAGTCACTTCAAAACGCAAAGAAGATTCCAGGTCTTCTTCCCCTACCAATAAGGTTAATACGCCTTCTTCTGCTCGTTCCTTTAATTGAATCTGTTCTCCGCGAAAATGAAGCAGTACTTTATAGGGGAATTCCGCCGGTGTTCGTTGTTCCAGCTGCTCTTCTCCGATTTGATAGCTTAACGGAAATAGCAGCACGCGTCCCTTCAGTCGCTGCTCAATCCCAGCCGCTACATTTAATAAGTAGTTCATGCGTACAACATGCTCTTCTACTTTTCTGTCGGCGTTGTACAAATAAAGAGGGAGCAGCGCGGTATCCACAAAGGACCGCAACTCCTCCCAGTTTTCAAAATCGTTCAGGTTCCACTGCATAGAGCCGTCTCCTCATTTCCTTGTTCATTTCTGGAAACAAGCGTACCATGAATGGTCGGAGACTCGCAATAACGCATACGATTATGTATTTAGGCTTGCTCGTAAGCCATGATTTCTTTTAATTCGTCTGTTAAGCGCAAAAACAGCTCTTTGTTTTTCGATGCAAGTGCCTCATCAATCTCCTGAATTAGCGTGCGCTTGCGATATTGACGCATCTGCTCGTCGATCACCATTTCAGATAGCAAACCGGAAACCATTTGATTGTTCGTTCCGTACGCGTTGGAATAGAAATTCGGCCACTCCATACCCATCCCTCACTTCAATAAAATAGTCGTTTCGGTAAAACCATTGTATTTTCGAAGCCAAGTCTGGCTCGCATACGTTGCGGTGTATAACCACTGTCCCTGTTCGTCTTGGCCGACGCGCAACAATCCTAGATGCACCATCATTTTGCATACCCGATTCACCAAGATATCCGTAGGCGAATCGTAGTAAAACTCTTTCATCCAATGGAGCAGCGTGTCCATCAACGATTGCTGACTTACCCAACCACCCGACGCGATCAACGGAATGAGCTGAACCAGCATCGGCAAGTTCGGGACAGCCCGCTTGTACAGCCTCATCCAGAAGCGAATGACATCATGGTACAATTGATCGTTATACGGTTGCTCCAGTCGCTCCCTCCCTGCTTCCGTTACTGCTACCTTGCCGTCCACTTCTTCTATCCATCGGTGATAGTAGCAGAAATCGTAGAGCAAGGAAAAACGGTCAGGGTATAAATCAAAGTGCAGACCGTACCCAAAACGCCATTTTTGCGGCAATAGCGGCTCTTCTTTTACGAACAAAAATTGAAAAAGCTGCTGCTGATGACGCTTGTACATGCCACCTTCTGCGGTTAATGGTACTGGCTCCTGCTGGAGAAATTGTAAAAATTGCATGATATCATCGCATAGTGCTGTCCCTTCATCCCTGTAAGCTTGCGGACCGGGATGAAGAAATACGTTTGACTCACGCCACTTTGTCAGCCACGCTTGCAAGTACGGCTCACGGATGTCCAGCGGAATTTGATACTGCCCTACGGTTTTACTTTTCGCCGGAAAAATCCATCCTCGCTTCATTGCAGCTGCGACAAACCTTCGCCCTTCCTCCTGCTTTTTTTCCTTTTCACACTCCAGTGCCACCCCGGCTTTCGCCAACAAATCCTCAAGCGACATGACCGTACGCTTGTCCAGGAACAATTGAAGCAAAAAATGGGTTTCTGCACTGCTCAGCTGCTCAACTTCTTGAGAGATTGTCAACCTGTGCCTCAAGCTAGACAACAGCGACGTAATTAATTCGTTTTTGGAATGAGGGTTGCATTCGCATCCGTAATGGTTGGCAATCTGATGGAGCTGCCGGATATCGGTGTACACCAAGATCTCAGCCAAGTTCATCTGTGCATCCCTTCTTTACGATGGCTTACTTGTCTCTCATTCTTGCCAAAATGCGGAAAAATAAACAGGAAGCCACCGAAGTGACTTCCTGTTTGTCTATTTTTTATTGCTCTTCGTCGGATTCATGGTCCCACAGGTCGTGAAGCTGTTGGTATTCTTTCGCTTCCTCATAGCGCCCGGCTTGAGTCAAAAGGGCAATCAGCCTGCGGATTTGATCCAAATCGAAACCTGACAATGAAACATATTGCTTTAGCGCCTCAATAGCTGCTTCTGTTTTCCCCTTTGAAAGATTCACATCTGCAGCTAATGGGTAAGCAGCCACATACTCCTCGTCAACCGCTTGCAAACTGCTGACCAATTCTGCTGCTTCATCCAGTCGTCCTACGTGGAATGCCATCAGTGCACATCCGTAGAGTACTTCTGGCGAACGATCCATGACCAGCGCCTGACGGAATACTTGGTAAGCCTGTTCGAATTGACCGCTTTGTGCGTACGAGCGTCCCTTCGTCAAAAGCATGGAAAGACTTTCATCGCCAGCTTGTTCCAGGAGCTTCATTGCTTTCTCGTCTTCTCCAATGCGGAAATACAAGTTACCCAGTGCTGCCATAATATCTTGGTTGTCTGGCTCCTTTAGTCTTGCTTGTTCCAAATACTTGACCGCTACTTCATCTAAATCTTGGAGTGAATACAGATCCGCTAACAACAAGTCAAGCTGGATGCTTTCAAAGCCAGATTCTTTGCATTCATAGAGAAGGTGTTGCGCCGTCTCAAAATCACTGGAATCCAAAGCAATCTCCGCCAACAGCAGCTGGCATTCTCTGCGCAAAGAGGAGTCCATTTGCGGATTTTTGGCCATGACATCTGTCAGCAATTGACTCGCCTCTTCCATATGACCGAGTCGATACCAAACCTCTGCCAAATACATCATGACATCCGGCAAATCTTTTCCATGCTCCTGAACCTTTTGCAAAGCGGTCAAGCCCAACTCCACTTCATCGTTTTCGATCCGCTTGATCGCTTCGTCTATGACATACAGCCACTTTTTCGGCATTTCTTTCACCTCATATGTATTTTGCGTGGCCTTGTTGCTCTACGCGCTTGCTGAACAACCACTCTAATAAAATAGCCACAAAAGACCGTCCGAAGACGGTCTTTTCTTTTACTCTTGATCATATACCATTATGCTCGCGTTAGCCAGCTCATTGTAAGAACAGTAATAAGGATTCCAAAAATACTAAGTACAATGCTGTAATTCGGCTTGGCTAAATCAGTAGAAGTCGGCTTCCCATCAAGCGGTACGATCGAAGCAGTAGCATGTTCCAGAGAATCTCCTTGCGACGTATATGGCTGAGCTTCAACCACGTATGTACCGTCATCTGTTTGCATGGAAGAAGAAATGACTTGCGCCTTTGGTGAGTTCATCTCCATAACTTCTCCGTTAATAACGAGCGAATTCGCATGCTCTGTGGTACTTGTATTCACATATAAAGTGAACGAAAAAACCATCAGCAACAAAACAGCTACACTCGCACCCATGCGTCGCATTCTCGCTGTCACGCTGAAAATTTTTCTGCCAATCGGGATCGCCCACTGCTCTTCCGATAAAATACGGGCCATCACCGCGTCTACAATGGAACGTGATGGAGTTACAGAATGGTATTCTTCTTTATCCATTTCCATCCACTCACCACTGTCCGACCAAATCTCATAGTCGGAACGACAGGCATAGCATGCAGCCATATGGTGATCAACCCGGCGTTGGGTCACCTCAGGCAACAGATTTTCGGCGTATTCAGGCAGTATTTCCTGAACTTCTTCACATCTCATCATCGATTCATCCCTTCAGCTTCATCCAAATGAGGGTCCAGGATGTAGTTTTCCAACTGTCCACGAATACTTTGCCGCGCTCGAAACAGTAGAGACTTCACAGAGCTCACTGTTAAATCCAGAATCGTAGCGATTTCTGTGTAATCCATTTGTTCGTACTCGCGTAATATCAGTGCTGAGCGTTGCTTCTCTGGTAAACTGTTGATTGCCAGTCTTACCATGCTCTCCCTTTCATTCCGGAGCAAAACTTGCTCAGGCAGTGTCTTGGGAGATGCCATAGGCACTTGCAACGTATCATCCAGATACACGTCAGAATTGCGACTCTTGCGCAATTCACTGAGTACGGAGTTGCGTGCAATCGTATAGAGCCAGGTGGAGAATGTAGCTTCTACATCTCGGAAAGAATGAATGCTCTTATACGCCTTGTAAAACGTCTCCTGACATATATCCTCCGCTATATGCTCTAAATGTGCCTGACGCAAAAGATGAGTGACAAATGAGAGGATCTTTTTTTCATATCGACGAATCAGTTCAGCATAGCATTCCAGATTACCTTCTTTAATCTCTCGGATAAGCTGGGAATCGGTCATGATCAGGATTACCTCCTTGCGATTCCGATCCCTCAGCGGCCTTTTGCATAATTAGACTGCTGGGGATGTAAAAAGTTGCGCGACCTTACGATTCTTTTTCTCGTCTGTCTGCTGTAAACCATTCACGAAAAAACCCCCAAACTGGGGTTATATGACATAAGCGTAGGGCTTCGTGTCGATTAAACACTTACCCATACCAATCAAAGGGATAAATCGCATATTTCGATATATCCATTTACCGTTCGACATAACAGATGTTGGAAGATGCATTTCACTAAAATTGAGAATAGTGGAAAGATCATTCTTTGTCAACCAGTTTTCCTTTTTCAGGAAAACGATATCAGCGTCTGCGCCAGTTGTCAAGCTCCCTTTTCGCGGATACAGTCCAATTGCTTTTGCAACATTTGTCGAAGTGAGCCTGACTAGCAAGCAAAGCAATTCTTCTGGCGTACACCAGCTCTTTCGTGTATCAATCCGCACATCGTGAATTGGAGACGCTACTTGCCAGCTCCCAAACCATTGACGATGTAATTGACGAAGACCTTGATCCGTCACTTCAGCAGGCAAACGAAAGATATGCAGGTACGGGTCATTTTCTTCAAAATGAAAGGCCGCTTGAGAATCCGTAATGACGGTGCGTAACCGCCAATAACGAGTAGCCTCCATCCAAATCTGTCGAATGAGTTCCCGTTGTTCTTTTTTCAAAAACGGATCATTTTGCACCTGCATGTGCAGGATCGTATGTTTAGACGTATGAAGTTGCAAAAGCGTTTCCCATTTTATTGTGGAAATTTCTTCTGGATTTCGAATCGTGACATGAAACGAAGAATAACCATGGTTCATCCACTCCGCTAAACGGTCACCGTGAAGATCGGTGACATCGATTTCCACATGCCAAACATAATCTAACAAGCTGTTGAAGTGTTGGGTTTGTTGATAGTGAATTTGCGGTCTGCTCATCCAACGCTCTGGCCGGAAGATGTCCACCAGGCTTGTACATCCCGAGCTGATGAGATTTCGCATAGCTTCTATATAAACATCTACATCTTTGATTTTATACAACGAATGTGTCGGGAATGCGACGAAACCGGGCAAAAGATACATATCGGTGGCATCTATTTCTTCATATAAATCGTTGAAAGGGTTTTTCGTCAAAGTATCTTTAGCAATTCGTACAATTTTCCCATGACGGATCCAAATATCTGCTTCTTTCATTCCTAGTGCTGTGACAATCGTTCCCCCGCGTATGACCATCCCTTGCTCCAGCATAGCTCGTCCCCCTCCCACTTCTCATGCACACACTACCCTTGTACGAGCATATGCACAGAAAAGGGAAAAAGTACTAATTAGGGCCAAACCGCTTTTTAAACAAAAAAAGACCGTCGTTGATGTAAGCGCATTCAAACGACGGTAGCACACACGTGCTTTCTTATATTGGATAGGAGTGGAGAGAAACCATACTGTAGTTTTATAATAAACGGAATGTAAGCGCTTGTCAAATCATTTTTGCTAAAATTCGGAACGCTTTGTCTTTGCACAAAAAAAAAGAAGCCTGCTACCCTAAAAAGGCACAGACTTCTCTCTCATTCTTTATGATTGACTGATTTTCACAAGCAAGTCATGGAAGCCAGGGAACGATACATCAATCGCATCATCATTTTCGATTGTCGTCTCACCATCGGCAACAAGACCTGCAATCGCCATCGCCATGCCAATTCGGTGATCCCCCATGCTATCGATGACAGCCCCTGTCAATCCTGTCTTTCCTTCGATGATCATTCCGTCATCGGTAGGTGTCAACCTAGCACCGAATTTGGAGAGTTGACTAACCACCGTGGCAATACGGTCTGTCTCCTTTACTTTCAGCTCTTCGGCATCACGGATAACAGTTTGTCCTTTGGCCTGCGTTGCCATGACTGCAATCACTGGAATTTCGTCAATCAGACGTGGAATGATATCTCCGGCAATTTCAATACCGTGCAGCTCCGAATGCGTCACGAGGAGGTCTGCAACCGGTTCTTCATTTACGATTCGCTCATTCAAAAGCTCCAGGCTTCCCCCCATCGCCTTGACAACATCAATGATGCCCGTGCGGCTCGGGTTGATTCCGACATTTTCAATCAGAAGAGAACTGCCTGGTACGACCATTACGGCTGCAATCAAAAAAGCAGCGGAAGAAATGTCACCAGGAACAGAAATGGCACGGCCCTTCAGCTTTTGTCCGCCTTCTACTGAAACGGTCAAGCCATCACGCACAACTTGTACACCAAATGCTTGCAGCATACGCTCTGTATGATCACGGGATAAATGCGGCTCTGTTACACTAGTCACGCCTTTTGCCTGCAACCCTGCCAACATAATCGCTGACTTCACTTGTGCACTTGCAACTGGGGATTGATACGCCATCCCTTGAAGCTCACCGCCTCGAATGGATAACGGTGTGTATTCGCCATCTTTTCTTCCATCGATTTTGGCGCCCATTTGACGGAGCGGTCCGATCACCCGACGCATCGGTCTTTTGGCAATGGACTCATCACCTTCCATCACCACATGGAAAGGCTGTGTTGCCATGATCCCTGCCATTAAGCGAATGGTCGTACCGGAGTTCCCTACATCCAAATGTTGAGCAGGTTCCTGCAAGCCGTACCAGCCTTTTCCTTGTACGGTTACGGCATCTCCTTGTTGTTCAATCTCGATGCCCATCCGACGAAAGCAGCTAATCGTGCTCAAGCAATCGGCACCCGGCAAAAAGCCTTCAATGGTTGTGGTTCCTTCTGCTAGAGCTCCAAACATGACGGCACGATGGGAAATAGACTTATCTCCTGGCACGCGAACGGTACCTTTGATTTGTTTGGCTTGTTGTACGCGAAGCATTCCTTCCACTCCTTTTCTCTCTCACACTCTCCTAGATCACCAGTCGCAC
This sequence comes from Brevibacillus sp. DP1.3A, assembly GCF_013284245.2. NCBI lineage: Bacteria > Bacillati > Bacillota > Bacilli > Caryophanales > Paenibacillaceae > Brevibacillus > Brevibacillus sp. DP1.3A. The sequence continues at coordinate 4,034,565 of NZ_CP085876.1, forward strand.
TGTGAAGCGTCTTCGTTGTAAAGTGTGTTTGCATAAAAAAACTTATGTGCGCTTGTATACATTGTAATCGAAAAAGCGAAGAACTTCCTCTCCCTTTTCCAACTCTTGTTGCGATTGGAACGTAATCCGTAGCACCCCATAAACGTCTTCTCGTGTCTCTCTGATTTGGAGATTCGTGATGTTGATATGTCTTGCTCCCAATAGTGTCGTAATTCGTCCGATTTCGCCCGGGTTGTCTGGGATATCGATATACAAATCGTTCAAAGGAGGCAATGCACCCGTTTTGCGCTCAGGCAAGCTGTCGCGGAATTCACGTGCCGTTTTGAAGAAATGCTCGATTCCTTCTGGATCTCCCTGCTCTACAAGGTGAACGACATCTTCCAATGCGTTTGCCCAGTCTTTTGCGATTTTCAGGATCGGAGCACGATTTTGCAACAAGATGTCACGCCACATCTGAGGGTTGCTCGATGCAATGCGCGTAATGTCACGGAAGCCACCAGCAGCAAGGGTTGCATGCCAAGCATTTTCCTCGTCGTACCCTGCCACCAGATTGACCAGAGCAGAAGCGAGAATGTGCGGGAAATGGCTGACTGCACCAACGACCTGATCATGCGAAGCTGCGTCCATTTGCACGACTTTTGCACGAGTCAGTGTGAGTAGTTCAGACAATTGCTTTACTTTTTCTTCAGGTGTTCCCGGTGCTGGTGTCAAAACATAATAGGCGTTTTCCATAAGACGGTCAGAAGCAGCTTCCACGCCGGATTTATGCGAGCCAGCCATCGGATGCCCACCTATAAACGTAACATGATAGGGAATGACATCCGCCGCTTGTCTGACAATACCTGCTTTTGTACTGCCAACATCCGTAATGATCACACCAGGCTGCAGCTCCATTTCCACTAACGAACGAATGGTTGCAACGATTTGCTCTACAGGCGATGCGAGGAAAATGACATTTGCTTCTCGAACTGCGGTCTGCAAATCGGTTGTGCCAGCATGAATAACACCAAGAGTCAGTGCTTTATCCAAACAATCCTGACGTAAATCGTAGCCGACTACCCGAATATTTGGATCGCGTCGCATTGACAGCGCGATTGAGCCGCCGATCAACCCGACGCCGATTACAGTAATGGTGGTTTTTTTCATCTCCACTCTCTATCCTTCCTTCATCTCTCTTAGACAAAGATGCCGAGGCATGCCCGGCATCTTCGTCCTTTATTTCAATGCTCCAGTCACGATTTCTTTTAAGACAGAAAGAATCTTATCATTTTGCTCTGTGGTCCCGATAGTAATACGTTGAAAACCTGGGAAGCCTAGCGCATTACCAGAGCGAACGATGATGCCTTGAGAGAGCAGCTTTTTGAATACCTCATCGGAATCCTTTTTCAAATCAACCAAGATAAAATTGGTCTGAGATGGATAGTAGGAAAGCCCCCACTCGTCAAAGGAATCGGTAAACTGCTTCATGCCTTCACGGTTACGATCGCGGCATGCTTTCACAAACTCCTGGTCTTTTAACGCCGCACGTGCTGCTACCTGGCCAAGTGTGCCTGTATTGAACGGCTCACGCACATGTTCCAGAGAGGAAATGAGCTCTTCTGACGCGATCCCGTAGCCGATACGTAGGGCAGCCAGACCATAGATTTTGGAGAACGTACGCAAAATAATCAGGTTCGGATACTCAGCGAGCATCGGTACTGTTTGTGGATATTCTGGATCAACAACATACTCGTAGTAAGCCTCATCCAAAACGACCAGTACATCTTTTGGAGCCTTTTTCAGAAAAGCTTCCAACTCGGAGGTTGTTACAATCGTACCAGACGGATTGTTCGGATTACATACCCATACAACCTTCGTCTGTTCGTTGATGGCAGCCGCCATCGCTTCGAGATCGTGAACGCCATCTTTCAACGGCACCTCAATCAAGTCTGCACCTTCAATAATCCCATTTGAGCGATATTGCGAGAACGTTTGCGTCGCCATGACTGCATTTGTTCCTTCGCCCAAAAATGCACGAGAGATCATCAAAAGAATTTCATCAGACCCGTTGCCGAAAAATAATTGGCCTGGTTTGACCCCGAGGAAGTCAGCAAGATCCCAGCGTAGACTGAGGCTTGCACCGTCTGGATAAAGGGCCAAATTGTCCAACTGTTCCGCAATGGCGGCTTTTGCCTTCGGTGAGGAACCAAAAGGATTTTCGTTGGACGCCAGTTTGATGACTTCAGTCAAACCATATTCACGTTTCACGTCATCAATAGGCTTGCCAGGTTGATATACCGGGGCATTGAGTATGCGTTGTTTCGGTTGCATCCACGTTCACTCCAGTCACATTTTTCCCACTATTGTAGCGCACTGGCTAACTGATGTACAAAGGTTTTTATTTTTTCTACAGCTTCTGGCATCTGTTTTGGGTCTTTCAGCTGCTCAGCATGCTCCTCGATTTGCTGTACAATGGCACTTCCCACAATGACACCATTTGTATGGGGTGCTACTGCTCGTACCTGATCCGGTGTGGATATTCCGAAGCCTACCGCAGTAGGAACCGTTGTGCTGGCCTTTACTCGTTCCAGAAAATCTGCCAAATCCTCTCGCAGGTCCGTGCGGGCACCCGTCACACCGAGCGACGATACACAATAAAGAAATCCGGTTGCTTGCTCGCCGATCGTATTGATTCTGGAACTGGAAGTGGGTGCCACGAGCGAAATGACATGAATGCCATTCTGTTTTGCCGCGGTTACGGCTGGACCGTTTTCCTCAATCGGCAAATCTGGAATGACAACACCGTCCGCACCATAGGCAGCTAGATCGGCAAAAAAGCGCTCGACACCATATTGCAAAACCGGATTGAAGTAGCTGAATAGGACGATGGAAGCCGCCATACCTGATTCGCGAAGCCTTTTGACCAAATGTAAAGCATCTCCGATCGTCACGCCATTTTTCAGCGCGCGTTCTGAAGCTCGTTGTATCGTTGGACCGTCTGCCAAAGGATCGGAGTAAGGGACGCCGAGCTCGATGAGATCAGCGCCTGCTTCGACCATCGCTTTTACGAGATGAAAGGTTGCTTCTATCGAAGGATCGCCTACCGTTAGAAACGGGATGAATCGTTTGCGATCACGATCCGCGAATAATTGATCGATTCTGTTAAGAGCTGTCGCCATGATTACTCTCCCCCTTCTGCTGTCAGCGCTTCTTGAATAGTCAGTACGTCCTTGTCGCCACGACCAGATAAACAGATAACCAGTATTTTGTCTGAAGACATCTCTTTCGCACGTTTTATCGCTTCAGCTATTGCATGTGCGCTCTCCAACGCTGGAATGATGCCTTCCGTTTGGCAAAGCACTTGTACCGCCTCGAGTGCTTCCGCATCTGTTACGGATGTATAGGTCACTCTTCCACTGTCTTTGAGATAGGCGTGCTCAGGTCCTACTCCTGGATAATCCAAGCCAGCCGAAATCGAATGCGCTTCTTGCACCTGTCCGCAATCATCCTGCAACAAATAGGTTAAGGAACCGTGGATGACTCCCGGGCGTCCAAGTGTTAGTGTTGCCGCATGCTTTTCGGTATCGATTCCTTTTCCTGCCGCTTCTACCCCTCTGAGCGCGACAGACTCATCCTGAATGAATGGATAAAACATGCCAATCGCATTACTGCCGCCACCAACGCAAGCAACAACCTCGTCTGGAAGCCTTCTGAGCATTTGCAGGACTTGACTGCGCGTCTCTTCTCCGATAATTTTTTGGAATTCGCGAACCATGTACGGGTATGGATGTGGGCCAACGACAGATCCGATGACATAAAACGTTTCATCAACATGGGAAACCCAATGGCGAATCGCTTCATTTGTTGCATCCTTAAGTGTACGTGATCCGGATACCGCAGGGATGACTTCGGCTCCAAGCAGCTTCATCCGAAAAACATTCAACGACTGGCGACGAATATCTTCTTCCCCCATGAACACTTTGCAAGAGAGTCCGAGCTTTGCCGCAACCGTTGCACTTGCCACTCCGTGCTGACCAGCTCCCGTTTCGGCAATAATTGATTGTTTGCCCATGCGCTTGGCTAGCAACGCTTGGCCCAAAGCATTGTTCAATTTATGTGCACCCGTATGGTTGAGATCTTCTCTTTTCAAATAGATTTGAGCGCCACCGACCGCTTTCGTCAAACGCTCTGCATAGGTGAGCGGGGTTGGGCGTCCAGCATACTCGCTGAGCAGTCCATTCAATTCTTGAACAAATGCCGGATCACGACGTGCTTCTTCAAAAGCAATCTCGAGCTCTGTCACCGCATTCATCAAGGTTTCCGGAATAAACTTGCCTCCGAAGGCACCAAATCGTCCGTTTTCGTCAGGCACGACTCGCGTAGTTGTTTGAATGTTGTTCATGCACCTTCACCCTCTCCACCAATGTTTTTATTTTTTCGGCGTCTTTTTCGCCATCCGTCTCTACTCCACTGGATACATCGACAATCCCTGCTTGATACTGTCCCATTAATTCTCCGACATTCTCCGCATGAATCCCTCCAGCGATGATGCAGTCTGCTTCCTCGCATGCTGCTTGCAAAGTAGGGATTTGCTCCCACGAAAACTTTTTCCCAGTGCCACCTGCTTGACTAGGGTCATACGTATCAAATAAAAAGGCACTGACAATGCCTCGATAGGATCGGATTTCTTGAGCAGCATCCGCTTCCCCGCCCACTGCCAACGCCTTCCACACCGGAATAGCGAACCGCTCCCGAACTTGCTGGCAAAATTGCGGTGTCTCCTGTCCATGCAACTGGATCACGGATAACGGTGCCGCGCTTAGCACTTCCTCCAGCTCTTCCATCGTCGGATTAACGAACACACCAACAGCAGGAGGATGGCCCGGAACGGTTGCAAGTAATTGTCCAGCCGTCTGGGCATCAACTTGTCGCTTACTTGGGGCAAAAACAAGGCCTACATAATCGACTTCCAGCTCTTTTAACAGCGCAAGTGTTTCCGCTCGCTTAATCCCACATATTTTTAAACGAGTCATACACTCACCCCCGGCGCTGCTTCTCCCACGAGATCAATGACTGCGCGCTCTACGTCTGTTTGACGCATGAAATGCTCTCCAACCAGCACAGCCCTTGCACCTGCACTTCGTACATTCTCAATATCCGCTGGTGTCGAAATCCCACTTTCGCTCACGATCGTCAATGACGTAGGCAGTTCTGCAATCAGCTCATGCGTAACGGCCAGGTCAGTTTGAAATGTATTTAAGTTTCGATTGTTGATCCCGAGCAATTTAGGTTCCATTGCTTGAAAAACAAGCTCGCATTCTTGTTTGTCATGCACCTCAACCAGTACATCCATGCCCAGCCCCTCGGCAGTTTGGTTTAGGTGACGAAGTGATTCTCGATCGAGAATGGCAGCAATAAGCAACACGCAATCAGCGCCTGCTGCTCTTGCTTCCACGACTTGTATTTCATCAAGTAGAAAGTCTTTTCTGAGTAACGGACGATCAATTGCCTCGTGAATTTGTCGTAGATAGCTCAAGCTCCCTTGAAAAAAGGACTCATCTGTCAAAACAGACAAGCATTCTGCGCGAGCAGCCTGATAAGCCTTCGCGATGGTCACTGCCTGGAAATCAGGTCGGATTAGCCCTTTGGACGGGGATGCTTTTTTCACTTCGGCAATCACGCTAACAGGCCGTACACTCGTCTCCAACGCCTGACGAAATCCGCGTGGACGTTGGACTTCCTTTGTTGCAAAAAGCAATGCTGAAACTGTTGTATCTGTATAGAGTCGTGCGATCTCTTCGCGTTTCTTTTCTACGATTTTACGAAGCATGAATCATACCTCCTGCGATGTGACGAACGTGCTCGAGCTTTCGCATTACTTGTCCGCCGTCGATCAGTTCCGCTGCACGTATAACACCTGTTTCAATCGAGCTAACTCGATCTGCGAGATAGAGGATCGCGCCCGCATTCAGCAAAACGATGTCGCGTGCTGCCCCACGTGCTCCCGAAAACACATCGTGAATGATCTTGGCATTCTCAGTCGCATCACCGCCGCGCAAAGCATCCTTTTCATGTCGGCGAAGACCGAACTGCTCTGGCTCGATTTCATATGTCAAAATACGCCCATCACGCAATTCGGCAATATGGCTCGTTCCCGTGACCGTCAATTCATCCAGACCATCCGAGCCTGCGACAACAAGCGCTCTGTTCACATCGAGTTCGTGTAAGACTGCAGCTACATTTGGTAGCAGTTTGGCATCATAGACGCCCATCAGCTGATGGCTGGCTCCTGCTGGATTCGTCAATGGTCCCAGTAAATTAAACACCGTGCGAATCGCCAATTCTTTTCGCGGTCCAGCCGCATGCTTCATCGCTTGGTGGTACAAAGGAGCGAACAGGAAGCAGAGATTGGTCGCACGCAGGCAATCTGCCGCGTCCTTTGGAGATAAATTGACGGGCACTCCCAACGCTTCCAATACATCAGCACTGCCGCTTTTGCTGGAAACCGCACGATTCCCGTGCTTGGCAATGCGTACACCGTCAGCTGCCGCAACAATTGCACTCGCCGTCGAAATGTTGAAGGTATGACTTCCGTCTCCGCCTGTTCCGCAAGTGTCTACCAGACCTGGAAGATCGATGGGAAAACTCATCGCCCGCGCTCTCATGGCTTTGGCAAAACCGATAATCTCTTCCACTTGCTCGCCTTTCAAGCGAAGACTCGCTAAAAATGCACCAATCTGAGCAGGAGTTGTCTTTCCATCCATAATCTCGCCCATGGCCTCTTCTGCAACCGTCCGTGTTAAGTGCTTCCCAAGCAGAATTTGTTCCAGCGCGTATGTTAGCATGACAACTCCACCTTTCTGACAAACATCTGTTCAGCTTTTTCCAACGCCGAGAGCATCGCTGCTGCTTTGTTCACCGTCTCTTGATATTCACTCGCAGGGACCGAGTCCGCTACGATGCCTGCACCTGCCTGTACATGTGCGTAGCCATCCTGAAAGAACAACGTTCGAATCGTGATGCAGCTATCAAGTGAACCATCAAATGAAATGTAGCCAATTGCTCCCGCATACAGATGGCGTGCGTCAGGCTCGAGCTCTGCAATAATTTCCATCGCCCGCAGCTTGGGAGAACCAGATACTGTACCAGCCGGAAAAGCACTCAGCAATGCATCGAAAGCATGCAGTCCCTCACGAAGCTTGCCGGTCACATGCGAAACCATATGCATCACATGGGAGTAGTTTTCAATAACCAATGCTTCTTCCACTTTCACGCTTCCGTATGCAGAGACCTTTCCTACATCGTTGCGCCCTAGATCCAGCAGCATGTAGTGCTCGGCTCTCTCCTTTTTATCTGCCAAAAGATCAGCCGCCAACGCAGCATCTTCTTGTGGGGTTGCCCCTCTTTTTCGCGTTCCTGCAATCGGCCGCATCTCTACTTTTTCATCTTCTACACGCACAAGCAGTTCTGGGGATGTCCCGACGACTGTTTCGCCCTCGTATTCGAGATAGTACATGTACGGGGAAGGATTCAACGTACGCAGCAATCGATACACCGCAAAAGGATCGACATCCGTCTTTACGGAAAAACGTTGGGACAACACGACTTGAAAAATGTCGCCGGCTGCGATGTATTCTTTCGCCTGCACGACTAGCTGCTCGTATTGCTCACGCGTCATATTTGGCTCTACTGTTAATGGCGTTGGTGTATCTGCCGCTACTTGAATGCGTTGATCCATTTCAAGCGGAGCGGAAACCTTGGTAACCAGCTCCTCGATTCGTTCGCAGACTTGTTTGTATTTTTCGCCAATAGTGTCTTCGGTGTCTCCTGGCTCCACATGGAGGTTCACAACCAATTGAATTTCCTGTTTCAAATGATCAAATGCGATCATCTCATCAACGAACAGAAAGCGCATATCCGGCACTCGTACAGCTTCCTTGCGATGTGCTGGCAATTTTTCGAAGTAGCGTAGCGTATTGTAGCCGAAAAAGCCTACCGCACCACCACTGAGACGAGGCAACCCGGGTAACTTCGGGCTTTTGTAGCGATCGGTTTCTTCACGCAAAAAGGAGACGGGATTTCCTGTTTGGACAAGCTTTTCACCAGTGCGATAGGAAACCGTGATTTCTTCACCTTTTGCTTCCACGATTTGAAAAGGGTTCATGCCAATGAACGAAAAACGCGCCCAACGCGCACCACCTTCTACGCTCTCCAGCAAAAAGGAATCACTCGTGCGAATCTTCTGATACAAGCGAATTGGTGTCTCCTGATCCGCCAACAGTTTCATGCTTACAGGGATAAGGGAATACGACGCCGAGAGGGTCTTAACCTCGGCAAGGGAAGGGAAATACATGGACTCTCATCTCCTCAATTAGTGGGAGAGAAAAGGGAATGAGGCATCCACCTTTTCTACACCCGCTTCCTAGAGCGAGAGGTAGGGGGAGAATTTTTTGTATACAAAAAAATCCAGACAAAGAGACCTGGATTGGGTGTCAATATGTACCCAGCCTTCTCTTCTCTCCTCGACCTAACTCATCTCAACTCTGCTCTACTCAATCTCTGCTCTCAGCCGGCTTTTGCTTATTACCGGAAAAAACGAGGCGCTCTCGTTTCACTTATGGTAAAAGAGAGCGCCCTAATTGTCAACCGCGATTTGTCAAATCCGGGCGCAGCTTGACTGATTCACGCAAAAAGACGTGATGAATGTCTTTTGCTGTCTTGTCCGTATTCACATGCATCATGACACGAATACAAAGTGGCAAGCCACCCGGCACCGGGATTTCTCTTGCGCACATGAGTGGGACATATTGCCAAGCTTCTCCTTCAAGCAGGCGGGCCGCTTGAGCAGGGAAGGTCGCACAGAGGTCCTCTGTCGTCGTGATAATGATGCTGCCTATGTCTTCGGGGTTTACTTCATTGCGGCTTACCATTTCCTCCAACAACCATTTTGTAGAGGAGACAATCTCTTCGCGCGTATCGGCTTCCACCGTAACCGCGCCTCTGATTCCTCTCATTCCCATCCTTATCCCTCCACTTCTTCTCTCATGATTCCCAGTATGAGTTCTTCTTCTATATTTTTGACGATTTCAACCTGCCCGATTGCCCTAGGCAACACCAAGGCCAGCTTTCCGCCTACCGTCTTTTTGTCTCGTTTCATGGCTTCCAACACAGCTTCTGGCGAGAGATTGCCCGGCCAAGCCGTTGGCAGGTGGAACAATTCCAGCATCCGTTTCGTGCGATTGTATACACCTGTCTCGGCAAAACCAATTCGTTCCGCTACCTTGGCAGCCAAACACATCCCAATTGAGATGGCTTTCCCATGATTCAGGGTGGAGTAAGCAGACAGCGCTTCAAACGCATGACCAAACGTATGACCCAAATTAAGCAATGCACGCTGCCCTTGCTCTGTCTCGTCTTGAGAAACAATAGCCGCTTTGACTGCGCAACCTTTTTCAATGGCTTTCCCTAATAATTCAGAATCGAGCTGCCATAGCTTATCCGCGTTGTCTTCCAGCCAATCGACAAAGGCAGCGTCGGCGATAAGTCCATGCTTAACAACCTCTGCAAAACCTGCTGCGACTTCACGCTTCGGTAAGCTATGCAATGCTTTCGTGTCGTAAATGACAACTTTGGGCTGATGGAAAGCACCTATGAGATTTTTTCCGAGTGGATGATTGATCGCTACTTTTCCACCAACTGAGCTATCATGTGCGAGCAAGGTAGTCGGCATTTGAACAAAATCAACGCCACGCATGTACGTAGCAGCCACAAATCCAGCCAAGTCTCCGACGACTCCACCACCGAGAGCCAATACAGCAGACTTCCTGTCCAGTCCTGCATCAATTGCTTCCGTCATCAATCGTTCGTAGACAGCCAGGCTCTTCGATTGTTCTCCTGCAGCGATGACAGCTGAGTGGGCCTGATAACCATGCTGCCGCAAAACATCGAGCAAAGGCTCTAAGTAATGAACGGCTACATTCTCATCTGTGACAATCATCAGCTTGCTAGTAGAAGCAATTCCTGCCTCTACTAGCAACGCTGCTGCATCGTGCAAAAGACCGTCGCCTATCACAATCTCGTAGGAACGCTCGCCCAGCTCAACAGTCAGCTTCTCTACACTCATTAGAATTTCTCCGTGTACGCACGGTATTGACTTACGTTTTCTGCCATATCGTCAAGAGAATCAGAAGGGAATTTTTCGCACATTGCACTCGCGATCTCCCATGCTACAACAGCCTCCGCGACCACACTTGCCGCTGGAACCGCACAACTGTCAGAACGCTCAATGCTCGCTGAGAATGGCTCTCTCGAGTCGATATCCACACTCATCAACGGTTTGTACAAGGTAGGGATCGGCTTCATGACACCGCGAACAACTACAGGCATTCCTGTCGTCATTCCGCCTTCGAGTCCACCTGCACGATTCGTTTTACGGCTGTAGCCGGTTTCTTCGTTCCAAAGAATCTCGTCATGAACTTGTGAGCCTTTCAGACCGGATGCCTCGAATCCGATACCGATTTCGACACCTTTGAAAGCCTGAATGCTCATAATCGCTTGTGCAAGTCGTCCATCCAGCTTGCGGTCCCATTGCACATGGCTACCCAAACCAATCGGCACACCTTCAACGATAACTTCTACGGTACCACCGAGGGAATCCCCGTCTTCTTTTGCTTTGTCAATCGCCGCCATCATCAGTGGCTCTGCTTCTTTATCCAAGCAGCGTACTGGTGATTCTTCGGTGCGCGCTATCAGTTCGTCCAGACTTACTTCTTGACGCTTCGCCACGATCTCATTGATCTGGAGTACCTGTCCGCCAATACGGATACCAAATTGAGCCAGCAATTGGCGAGCTACTGCACCAACAGCTACGCGGACTGTAGTCTCACGAGCGCTGGAGCGTTCCAGAATATTGCGCATATCGCGTTGATGATACTTAATAGCCCCGTTTAAATCAGCATGTCCAGGGCGTGGACGTGAAACACGACGCTTTTCTTCAGTGCCTTCCTCTACAGGTTCAGCACTCATGATTCCTTGCCAATGCGTCCAATCATTATTTTCAACGACCAGTGTGATAGGAGCTCCGGTTGTATATCCATGACGGACACCAGAAAGAATTTTCACCTGATCCTTTTCAATCTGCATTCTTCTGCCGCGGCCATGGCCTTTCTGACGACGTGCCAACTGCTCATTAATTTCCTCAATGGAAATCGGCAAGTTGCTCGGTACGCCCTCGATGATAGCTGTTAATTGCGGCCCGTGGGATTCCCCTGCTGTCAAGTAACGCATCTCTATCCTTCCTCCATCCTCCAGGCAGCCGTATCCCCTTAAGGTTCTCTTTTCGGGGTGCTGTCCTTTATCACTTTTAAGCGCTATAATATCATACCTAGTACGCCGTGGAAATACAAAAGTGGGAAACGTCTGCGAAAAACCTTTTCTTCTTACAGGAAAACGCCCCTCCGTATTAGGAGAAGCGCTCTCTTTACGCTATCGCGAATGAATCAGGATTGACATACCTACACGTTAAGGAAACCTCTATCGTTGATAGCTCACGGAGGAGCGACCGCGTTTTAGAGGAAGTTTCCATGCGTTCCGGAATATATAAACGAAGCGTTTATATATTCCTACACGTTGAAAAAAGGATTGGGGCTCAGCGGTTTGCGAGTGTGATCCACGCGTATCAAATCATCTAGTTGTGTCCTCTCCGCCCCTAAAATCTGACCACATTCCTGCAGCGTGATCAGCCCTCGACGGTATGCTTCGATGACCTTGTGTTTATCCATCTGCTGCCTCCTCTTGCAAAGTAGGTATTCCTAGTCTTGGGAAAAAACAGCAGAGATATACCAAGGCCAACATGAATCAACCCATTTTTCGATAGAAGAACGTATCCTCTGTCTCCAATTGGTATTGTTGCGGCTGAAAAATTTGTTCCGTACTGCCTACAAAGAGTACCCCGCCAGGTTTCAGTGCCCGACTAAACTTATGATACAGCTCATGCTTTGCTTCCTCGGTAAAGTAAATCATCACGTTCCGGCAAATAATCAAATCAAATTGAGAATCAAATGAGTCCGCCAATAAATTATGTTTTTTGAACGTCACTTTTCTCTTCACTTCATCCGTGATGCGATAGCTGAGTGTATCTTTTTCAAAATACTTCGGTACGAGGTCTTTCGGGCAATCTTGCAGGGATCGGTCCGTGTATACCCCTTGCTTTGCTTTTGCTAGTGCTCCCTCATCAATATCGGAAGCGAGCACGGTCGCATCCATCTTCTTGCGTAGCAAAATCAGTGAGAGTGTGTACGGCTCCTCCCCTGTCGAGCATGCCGCACTCCAGCATTTCACCCGCGGCGATTGCTTCGCCAAGCGCGGCAAAATTTTATTCTCGAGAACTTCCCACCGGCCTGGGTTGCGGAAAAATTCCGATACGTTGATGGTCATCCTATCGAGGAACTCATAGAAAAGCTCCTTGTCTTTCGCGATGGCATCGAAATACTGGGCAAATGTGTTGTACCCCCGCTTTTGTCTCAACGAGGTTAGACGGCGCTTCATCTGTGCTTCCTTGTAGAGGGCAAGATCAATTCCAGTCATTTTCTTCACACTAGCAATAAATTGGAGAAAGTCCTTATCTTCCATGCTGAATCGTACCCCCTTTGCAAACTCCCTAATTTCATTCGCTATATTTCGTCATTATCCTATCTGTTTTGACAAAGATTTTGACAAAAAAAAGAAAACCCCAATAAATGGGGTCTTCTCGATCAGTCTTAGATCCAGCGTTGGATTGTTTTCTCGAAGGAGAGAACTTCTTCAGCGGAGAACCACAGGCCGATTTCACGCTCAGCGCTCTCAGGAGAGTCAGAGCCGTGGATGATGTTCATGCCAACGGAAGTAGCGAAGTCGCCACGGATCGTACCGGAAGCAGCGTCAACTGGGTTTGTTTTGCCCATCATAGCGCGAGCAGTTGTGATTACGTTGTTACCTTGCCATACCATAGCGAATACTGGTCCGGAAGTGATGAAGTCTACCAGTTCACCGAAGAAAGGGCGCTCTTTGTGCTCTGCATAGTGTTCTTCAGCCAGTTCGCGGCTTACTGTCATCAGCTTAGCACCTACGAGTTGGTAGCCTTTTTTCTCAAAACGGGATACGATTTCCCCGATCAGGTTGCGTTGTACGCCATCTGGTTTTACCATAAGGAATGTTTTTTCCATTGTAAGTATGCCTCCATTAGAGCTATGTATTGGTGCATAGGACACCATTGAAAAGTTTATCAAAACTAGAGTGGTCAAGCAACAGGTAGACCGTCAAAATATCATTAAAATTTGCGATCAATAATATAATTGGCGATACCTGTCAAAGATGTCTTAGCTTGGTTATTAGGTAAATCTGCGAGAATAGCATGCGCACGGGTGATATAGCGTTCAGCGAGGCGCTGCGAAAAAGCTATGCCCTCATCTTCTCGCACCATACGAACCGCTTCATCCGTATGATCCCAGAACGTATTTTGCGCGATCCATTCCTGGAATTGCGCACGTGCTTTTCCATGATGAGCCGAATAAAGCGCAGGCAACGTAATGTTTCCATGCACCAAATCACTTCCAGCAGGCTTCCCTAACTGCTTCTCAGTCCCTGTAAAGTCCAAAATGTCGTCAGTAATTTGAAAAGCCATCCCCACATTGTAGCCGTACCAGTACATTTTGCGAATCATATCATCTGACGCTCCGCTTGCCACTGCTCCTAATTGACAGCTAATGGCAATTAAAAGCGCAGTTTTTCGTTTGATTCTGCGCAAATACGTACGGAAGTTTTGGTCCCAGTTATTCAAATCCTTTACTTGCTCGATCTCTCCCTTGCAAACCTCGACGATTGCATTCGAGAGAATTTGGTGCAATTGCGGGATCGGGAGCTGGGAGGCAATGGCCAATGCCCGTGCAAAAATATAGTCGCCGGCGTACATGGCTACTTTGTTATCCCACTTCATCCGAACGGTGTCTTTCCCGCGACGCTTATCCGCATCATCAATTACATCATCATGCACCAGGGAAGCCATGTGGATTAGTTCTAGAGGAACGGCCACATGCTTTAGCTTTTTGACATCGTAATTACCCCACTTACCGCCAAGCAATACAAAAACGGGACGAATCCGCTTTCCTCCTGCCTTGAGTAAGTGAGTCGAAGATAGATACAGCTCTCGAACCGGTGTATCAATTGCTTTTTCCAGTTCATCTTCTATGTATTGGACATCTTTTTTCATCTTGAAGTAAATATCGACTAGATTCATCCGTTCCACCTATCTCGTCAACGTAGTATTGGTCTGTCGGCCGCCAGCCTGCCACAGATCGACGGTTGCAGGTGCCGATAGAAGTCCCAGCTCCGCTGCGCATCGGTAATAGTACTCCAGTCCAATCCGCTGAACGTCACCGAAATCGTGCTGTAATCCTTGGAAATAGTGGATCCATTGCTCTTTCTCTCCACCGAAATGTGTGTGAACGTAGTCAATCAATGGGGCTGTATTCGCTCTTGTTTTCCTTTTGCTCTCTAAAAAAGAGGCATGGACGTCCGCGATCAAATCATGATGATCGACAATAACTGCTCGACGAAGAGCCCAAATGGCAAAGGTCATGGAATAGCCCGTAAATTGATGCCACAGCTCTCCTAAGTCATAGACATGCAGGTCTTTGGCCGTTCGCTCAGCCGAAATGGCGTCATCCCCGATCAAGAGCGCTGCGTCAGCATCCTCCAGCATTTCTTGCAAAATGGGTTCCTGTGTAACGTAGGAAATCTCATAATCGTAAAACTTATGGAGAATGATCTTTAAGAGGTTCACTGTGGTAGCCGATGTGTTGGTCAAGGCTATTTTGGCACCGTTTAATTGTTCAATCGGCTTTTTGCTGAACAAGAAAAGGGAGCCTACTCTCCCTTTGGCACTGACAGACAGATCTGCCAATGCCACGTATTCGGAGGCATGCTCTGCATAGCTAAACGAAGAAATCGGACCCAAGTCAATCTCGCCATTCGCCATTGCAGTGTTTAACTGGGCAGGAACTTGGCGGATGAATTCGATTCGGTCTTCGAATTTCGCCTGATCAAAATAGAAGTAAACCGGCAATACATTGGTATACAAAATTTGTCCAACACGCAAAGACTTTTGCATGCGTTTATTCCCCCCAACGCCGGAACAGCGAATGTGGTACATCAATTGCATCCAAAGTTTTCCCTACCACAAAATTAATCAGATCATCCATGGTTTGCGGTTTCTGATAGTAGCCTGGCATAGCAGGCAGAATCTTTACTCCTAGACGGCTTAATTTGAGCATGTTCTCGAGCTGAATCGCATTGAGCGGCGTCTCTCTCGGAACGATGACCAAGCGCCGACCTTCCTTGATCATGACATCAGCAACCCGCTCCAGCAAATTACCTGATGCGCCATGCGCGATGCCAGAAACAGTCCCCATCGAGCACGGTACTACGATCATACCGTCACAGCGATAGGAACCACTGGCTGCGGGACAATTGAAATCTCGCAGTCCCCAATAATGTAGCTCACCCGAAAAGTCTAGTTGCAGCTTCTCCTGCAATAGAGCTTCTCTGTCATCCGTGTGCCAATCCAGTTCATCACGAAACACTTGCCAGCCTGCTTCTGTAATCATCAAGTGAACGATATGTCCTGCACGTAAAAGCTCCTGGACGACTCGAACACCATAGATAGCACCACTTGCACCCGTTATCCCGACAGCCCACTTTTGCTTGTTCATGCAATCACCAAATCAATCATCGTAAAGGTAAACATCACGACACTCAAGATGCCGTTCATATTGAAGAATGCCATATCCAGCTTGGACAGGTCTGTAGGCTTCACCAGCGTGTGTTCATAGATCAAAATCGCACCAGAAATGAGCACACCTACCAAGAACCAAATAGACAAGTCTGCGACTACATACAACGACATCAGACCAACGAAAGTAAGAACGTGGCATACGCGGGCAATCAGAAGTGCATTGGCAATTCCGAAGCGGCTCGGCATGGAATAAAGTCCTTCTTTCCGGTCAAAATCGGCGTCCTGGCACGCATAAATGATATCAAATCCTGCTGTCCAGAACAAAACGGAGGCAAACAATAGAAGGCCGATGCCATCTACTTGACCCGTTGTCGCTACCCAGCCACCCAACGGTCCAAACCCGATGGCAACCCCGAGAACAAAGTGGCAAAGCCAAGTAAAGCGTTTTGTATAGGAATAAAGCACAAGAACAAACACAGCGAGCGGCAACAATTTCACAGCCAAATCATTTAACTGATATGCAGCAATGAATAACACCGCAAAGGACACCACGATAAACAAAATGACTTCCACAATCGAAATGAGGCCAGCAGGAATCGCTCGTGTGACCGTACGAGGATTTCTCGCATCAATCACCCGGTCGATGACACGGTTTAAGGACATCGCTGCACTGCGAGCGCCCACCATCGCTACCGTCACCCAAAAAATTTCCGACCAGGTAGGCCATGCATTCTCTACCACAATACTTCCCAAAACAGCTCCCATAAAAGCAAAAGGCAAGGCAAAAAGGGAGTGTTCGAATTTAATCATTTCCAAGATGACTTTCAATTTACGTAGACCCATCTATGACACTTCCTATCTAGTGAAGAAATACCGGTTTACTCCCCATATACGCGTTTGGCGCCATCGCATATGTCAACCTATGGCTTTGTGCCCATATGCAAGGCTGATACGCCGCCCATAAACAATTTGACCTGAACCGGGTCCAAGCCTGCTTTCTGAAACATGCTTGCCAGCTCGCGACTGTCAGGGAAATTGGTCAGGGATTGTGGCAGCCATGCATACTCTTCGTACTTGTTGACTGTCAGCTTCGCGATAAATGGCAAGATTTTGTAGAAATATAAGTAAAATAGCTTCCGGTACGGAATGAATGGGGGCTTGGACACTTCTAGAGAAACGACTTTACCGCCCGGCTTCACAACACGCGCCATTTCATTCAAGACCTGCTGAACATCCGGTACATTGCGCAAGGCAAACCCGATTGTGACGAAGTCGAATGTATTATCCTCATAAGGCAGATTCATTGCATCTGCATTCACTAGCTTTACGTTGTTGCCAACACCTGCGTTCGCCACTTTATATGCCCCTACATCCAGCATATTTTGGCTGAAATCAAGACCAACAACACTGCCTTCTTTTCCAACAGCCTTGGCTAATGCAATGGTCCAGTCTGCTGTACCACAAGCAACATCCAACGCCGTATGCCCTGGCTGGATATTCATCTGCTTCATCGTGTAATTACGCCAAGCAATATGACTGCCAAAGCTGATTACATTATTCATTTTGTCGTAATCGTTTGCAATGCTCTCGAAAACGGAGTGAACGTACTCTGCTTTCTCATTCATCTGTGTCTGGTTCACTTGGCTACATCTCCTCAATTACCTTCTTCAAGCGACTGATCCGATGGGAGTACCGTGCCGTAATAGATGCAAGCATGTTCCGCGTCTCTGCAGGATGTAGCGTACGTACCATTTGCTCACATAAACCGATTAATTCAATGGCTTTCCCCTCAACGCCTGACAAAACTTGCGCGAGTGTAGCCCCAGGTTTTTGCAGCAAAAAACGGGCAAAACCAAAAGGAACTTGTTCTTGCCATTTGAGCTGCTCCCACTCTCCAATCACACTCTCTACCTTGGCTGTTTCCTTCATCAGATCGCTCCAGAAACGACGGCGATCAGCTGAATCGGCATACTCTTCTACAACAGCCACGTATAAGCCCGTATCAATCGTATTTCGCAGTTCCCAGTACTCTTCATCTGATAAAACCTTGCTATCTCGCCCAGCGATGTAGAGTCTCATTTTCGCTTCGTTCACTCGCTGAATGGCTGCCGACAACACTTGAATGGCTTGGATTTCACCCGTTGAAGCCAGAAGGTGATAATAACGACTGCTGTAATAATCACCCGCAAGTACGGTCAGCTGTCGGTTTCGCTCCGCGCTCTGTGAGGAGTCGTACTCATTTTTCACGAGCTCATGCGTGTCCAGTCCCAATTGGACAAGTCCTGTTGCTGTGCATAAAACCGAAGCCTTTTCCTTCGGCATACCTTGTTCCAGCAAAAAAAGGTACAACAGCTCTAGACGATTTTCCGCCATGGAAGGAACGTCAACATAATGTTCTACATAGGAATGGGTGATTCTCTTGTAGATTTGTTCGATAATGGACCGAACCTCTTCTACATTCGGGGAAAGTTCTTTGCTCATGCGTCCTCCTCCACAAGCTGCACAACCTAAAGATGTCTGCCTGTTCCGTACTGTTCCTTACTCTTCGGTCTTCCTCTGCCGTCCGGTCAAAAGGCCGTCTCTACTATCATACCATACTTCTTCCATCAGGGACTAATTCGCTCATAAAAATACGGCTCGATTCGAATGGGAAATGTACTGCTTACAAAGGACTGGATATCCGAAGGGTCGGTCAAAGGTTTGTCATGTCCTGCGAGATTTCCAGTTGTCGATTGTATGGCAATCAATAATCTCGATTCTTTTGGTGGATCCGTCTCTTCCAACAAGCGATAGTACACGGGCCCGACATTCTCTGCATAGGTACGCAAGTCGTATGTCAAACGGTAAAAATCTTGATAGACGATGTTTAACTCTACTTTTTCGGCAGGTTTCACCACAAAATCGACATAGATCGATGGGTTTTCCCATTTTATACGCTTAATATTATAATGTGTCGACATCCTTGTAAACAAATCAAGAGCATTTTGCTCGCTTAAGTGAATAGCACGTGCCGACTGAAATGTCGGTATATCCGCTTGCATCCACTGACTTGTGGGAACGAGTGACAGCATCAGAGCCAAGAAAGTGGAAACAGCAATCGCCATCAACAATTGGCGCGGCATAGACATCCCTCCTCTCCTCCATTGTACAAACAAAAAAAGCAGGCTATGCCTGCTTCTTAGCAAAACGACTTGCTCTTTATTCGGTCGTATCCACGACGCCATGCTGCGAGTAAATCACTGCTTTTCCTCGCACCTTAATCGCAGAGGTGTGCTCCGTAAATTGAAAAATCATAACTTCGCCTTTATCAAGCTTCTCTGTATGATGAAAACGCGTATCAGTACCTCTTGTTAATCCGATCACATGAACGCCATTTTCCTTCGCTTTGACTACGAAATAATCCTGATTAAATCCAGATGGTTGTGCCACTATGTTTCCTCCTGACCAATACGATATGCGCGTACGTCTAGTATGATGCCCCTTCTGACTCCAGTCGGCTCATGATCTTGTCTACATAGCGCTGTGTCTCTTGCGGCAATTGGTCAAACTTCGCTTCCAGTTCGTCATCACTGCTGATTCCCAGACGACTCATCCGACCTGGACCAGCATTGTAAGCAGCAAGTGCTACTTTCACATCTCCATCATAACGATCCAAAAGTGACTTCAAATATTTTGTTCCACCTTCAAGGTTTTCATCAGGGTCGTATACATTGCGGACTTGCATGGCTTTTGCCGTATTGTCCATCAGCTGCATCAAGCCCTTCGCCCCTGCGTGAGATTCTACATTCGGATTAAAATTGGATTCGGCCCTGACGACCTCTCTCACCAGATCAGCGTCCACTCCCATCGCTTTCGCTGTCTGATCAATCTTGCCCAAGATTTCTGGGGTAGGAACAGATGGCCCTTTTGCAAAAGACAAGGACTGCTCATTTTGAATATGGGTAGGAATCTTCCAGTTCCTAGAACCGTCTAACTTGGCTAAAATCTCCTGCGAACTGATAACCCGCTGGCCGGTTGTTGCTAACTGGGACTGCAGGATGTCCGAGAAGAGCCCTTCGTCTCCATACGAAAGCGAAGAGGCGTCATAGTTTTGCGGCAATGTTTGCAAATATGGTTGAAGTGATACAGGCACCTTCATAGCATTGAACAACCCTTCCCTAGCTTGTCTACCTATCATTATAAAAAAGAAAGATCAGGAAGCCAATAGCAAAATGGTACTACTTGGGAGAGTAGTCATTTTACATAAAAAAGAAGCCTTTGCTCAAGGCTTCTGATCGTTATATGCAGATGGTCGGAATGCAGGGATTCGAACCCTGGACCTCACCCACCCCAAGGGTGCGCGCTACCGGGCTGCGCCACATCCCGACTGTACATCCGTACTATACAATATTTTACCTATAGAGTCAATATAATTTCCTTATTTTTGAATTCTTAGCGAATCAAGCTAAATACTTCTGCACGGGCTGCCGCATCTTTCTCAAACATCCCACGAACAGCAGAAGTGATCGTTTTCGAGCCTGGCTTTTTCACACCACGCATCGTCATGCACATATGCTCTGCTTCTAAAACCACGACCACGCCATGTGGATCGAGCTTGCGCATAATCGCGTCAGCTACTGTTGCGGTAATTCGTTCTTGCAACTGCGGACGTTTTGCTACAGTGTCAACCGCACGCGCCAGCTTGCTCAGTCCTACCACACGGCCTCCACGAGGTACGTAAGCTACATGCGCTTTTCCGAAGAAGGGAACCAAGTGATGCTCACACATGGAGTAAAACGGAATGTCCTTCACTAGAACCATTTCCTCATGATCTTCGCTAAAGACAGTCTCGAAATACTGCTCTTCGTCTATATGCATGCCCTCAAATACTTCAGCGTACATTTTCGCAACTCGCTTAGGGGTATCCAGCACTCCTTCACGATTAGGATCATCCCCCACTGCCTCTAGGATCATGCGAACAGCTTGCTGTATTTTATCTAAGTCGACGTTCATCATTGTACCTCCTACGTAACGGCATACGCCTTGTTTCTCATCACTAAGGTCTGCCTGCTCCAAATCAGTGCCAGACTTATTGCCTGCTCGCGATCAAAGCCAATCTTACCATATCGTTTAAAAAAAGACAAAAAGATATACCAGAATTTTCATAGGCAAACTGTATGTACACAGAAAAAAACCCACATTTTATCAATGTGGATTTTTTTATGTAAGTGCTTCGTTCTCAAAAGAAACAACTACTTGATGGAGTCTTTGAGTTGTTTACCTGGTTTAAACGCAGGTACTTTGCTGGAAGCGATTTCGATCTCTTCACCAGTTTGTGGGTTACGACCTTTACGAGCCGCACGTTCACGAACTTCGAAGTTACCAAAGCCGATCAGTTGGACTTTATCACCAGTTTTCAATGCATCTGCAATTGCGTCAAGAACTGCATCAACTGCTTTTGTTGCATCTTTCTTGGTGAGTTCTGTGGTTTCAGCCACTTTTGCAATCAGTTCTGTTTTGTTCATTTTATTCACCTCCCCTCAAAGAACACCAAGTCCTAGCTATTATTTTTCTTAACCGAAACGAAGCGTTTTATACACGAATGGTTGTTTTTACCGATCTGACAAGCTTATAGTAATACACCGATTTCTTAAATTCAAGCCCCTCCTGTCGAAATTGAACGAAATACAAGAAAAAAAGGCATCTCGTCATATCAGATGCCTTCCCTATATTTGTTGTTTATAGGACTTTGGAACTATTTATTAGAGTATGATCGCTATCAGGCCACCCGATCCCTCGTTGATGATTCGACCCAATGTTTCCTGTAATTTGTATCTGGCGTTGTCTGGCATCATGGTAATTTTTCCCTGAATACCCTCTCTTACGATGGAATGGAGCGAGCGTCCAAAAATATCGGAGTTCCAGATAGAAAGCGGGTCTTTGTCAAAATCTTGCATCAGATAGCGGACAAGTTCCTCACTCTGCTTCTCTGTTCCGATAATCGGAGCGAATTCAGACTCAACATCCACCCGAATCATGTGAATAGACGGTGCAGTTGCTTTGAGTCTGACTCCAAAGCGCGGTCCCTGGCGGATTAGTTCAGGTTCGTCCAAGGTCATTTCATGCAACGACGGGGCTGCTATACCGTAGCCCGTACTTCGGACCATGTGCAATGCTTCCGCTACCTGATCAAACTCGCGCTTGGCATGTGCGAATTCCTGCATGATTTTCAGCAAGTGATCCTTGCCATTTATCTCTACACCGACAATTTCCATCAAGATGCGATCATACAGCTCATCTGGCGCGTAGAGGTCAATCTCCGCGATTCCTTGCCCCATATGCATACCAGCAAGGGAAGCTTTCTCTACGAAGTCATAGTCATTGAAGAAGCCGACGACACGGTCCACATCGCGTAACCGGCGGATGTCCTGCACGGTCTCACGTACAGCTTCCTCGTAGTTCTGACGTAGCCAGTGCCCGTTTTCCAGCACCATTACCCAGCTCGGCAGATTTACATTTACTTCATGAACTGGGAATTCAAAAAGGACTTCTCTCATAAGGAGCAAGATTTCCTGCTCTGTCATATGATCAACCGACAAGGCCACGACTGGTACATCGTATTTTTCCTGGAGCTGCACACGAAGGTTTTGTGCTTCGTCGGAGCGCGGACGCGTCGAGTTTACAACGATCACGAACGGTTTTCCGACTTCCTTCAGCTCGTTTACAACTCGCTCCTCTGCATCGATGTATCCTACACGCGGTATTTCCGCGATGCTGCCATCCGTTGTCACAACGATCCCGATGGTTGAGTGTTCCTGGATAACCTTGCGTGTCCCGACTTCGGCCGCTTCCTCAAACGGTACAGGCTCTTCATACCAAGGGGTATTTACCATTCTTGGGCCATTGTCGTCTTCAAAGCCCTTAGCCCCTTGCACCGTATAGCCAACGCAGTCAACGAGGCGGACATTGATGCTGAGTCCTTCTGTTACATGTACGTTAACAGCCTGATTCGGAACAAATTTGGGTTCGGTTGTCATGATTGTTCGTCCTGATGCGCTCTGCGGCAACTCGTCTGTCGCTCGTATCCGCTCCGCTTCCGAGTTGATATTCGGGATGACAACTTGCTCCATAAACCGCTTGATAAAGGTCGACTTTCCCGTACGAACAGGGCCTACCACTCCGAGGTAGATGTCTCCGCCCGTCCGTTCGGCAATGTCTTTAAAGATGTCGACTCGTTCCACCATCGATGACCTCCTTCTATTTGTCTATTTTTACACTATGACCGATTTTCCGAATTATCCCTGACCGCCAGTATTTTCGTAGGGAATCTCGTACTAGTTTTGTGGACAGTACAAATATATGTATTTTTGCGTTAACTAGAACAAAAAAAAACGACCCTGATCAGAGTCGTTTTCCGTAAAGTTAATTTAGTTTGAGAAGCTTCGGTTCACCATCGACCATTTCATAGGGAAACGATTTCGCGGGCACGAACATGGAATTGCGCGCCAGCACGTATCTCGGGTCTGTTTTTGCCGGCACGGTTACTTTTGTATCCCGAAGCAATTGCGCGATATCCGTAGCATAATCAATCCCGACTTGTCCTTCAGCATTCATGACCAGTGGCAATAAGTAAGTCCCCATCGTGGACGGCACCTGCCATGCATTTAACCCGAGCCGCTCATGATCGATGGAATAGTATCCATTCCCCAGATCAGCGAGTACAGGCAGCTTTTCGAAATGTCCCTTGTAACGGTCTACTTCGCTCTGTACATCCGCTACTGTACTGACAGCGGTCAAATGAATGAGCTTCACTGTCGGCTTTGTATCCACGTCAATCAGCACGTACTTGTATACGCCGCCTTTTTCAAATGCGTTCCCAGGTACATCCGGCATGTATTTAGGGATCATCTTGCGGAAATCAATCTCGTATTTTTCAAAAATAGGAGTATCGAGGGGTTTCGTTACGATTGGCAACACTGCTGTGTCTTTTTGGAATTGCTCAATCGCTTTTTGTGTTGCTTCTACAAAAAAGGTACTAGGAATTTGATTCTCTGCTCTGCGCTCATCCGGATACAAGCATCCAGATAAAAGGGAAGACAGAATCGTCAAGCTGATCACAAGCTTGAACGATTTTCGCCACGATTGCCACATCTTATGTATACACCTCTTACATTCCATCTTCATTTTCATTGCGTTGTCGCTCGAGTACAGCCGCTACCACTGATTTCAGCTTGCTTTCTGGAATCCTGACCGTACAATCCTTTTCCGTCGTTTTTGCCTGACAGGCCAAACGAATCCCATTCGCCAGATCCTTTTCAGGCAGCTTGCGCTTTTCCAGTGCCGTTGGCGGGCATAGCAGGCCATTCTCAACGATCACGCGGCACATCAGGCAAGATGCGTGTCCACCGCATCTCTGCGGGATTACGACGCGAGCTGAAGAAGCTACACTGACCAAGGTTTGCCCTGTCCGCGCCTTCACACTCTTCTTGCTCGGGAGAAAGGTTACTTTCCCCATATTGTCACTTCCTTTGCTAGTACGGCCGATGAGCTACCTTGACTGTTCCTGATGAAACAATCTTCGTCTGGCAGCCCAATCTGTAGCCTTCTGCGCGTTCAGCCTTGCGCAATCGCAGTTTTTCTTCTGGTGTCACTTCGTTTAAATGCTCTGCCCCTTCCACAACATGTGTACGACATTGTGCACATACCCCTCTTTGGCATGCATGGCCCCACACAATGTTGTTCTTTTTTGCAAGAGCAACAATGGATTGATTCAACTCGATCGAGACTTCATGACTGCCTGCACGAGTAAGTAGTGTGATCGTTGACATCGATAAACCTCCCTAGACAAAAATCACAATCAAAATCATGATAAGCACGACGAGTAATAGTAAGAATGCGACGGTCTTCACAAGGAACCGCAAAAACCCATTGGTTATTTTTCTGGCAAAGATCATAACTAAATTGCAGACGAACATGAGCCCAATGGCGATTAAGGAAATGTTCATCTTTGTCATAGGATCAATATACATCGGGACTGCAGCATCCTTTGCATTTTTTGCTTTATTATACCATAAATCCCCCTCTTCGTCTGACGCTTGCGAACCTAAAACTAGACATTCGCATAGACTATCGTGATGAATTCGCCCATTGGAGGGATGAAACGTTGAGTAATAAAGTAAATAATCGAAAATGGCGGAATCCATACGCGCCTATACCCAGCAAAAAATTAAGCGACCAAGTCGAAAATGTCTCCCTTTCCATTTCACCAAAAAAAATCCTGCCCACAGTTGATTTGCGCACCTCTGTTACAAAAATGCGCCATAACATCAAAGGGATCGGCAGCACGATTCGGCAGGTAGAAGACACGATGGATTCGTTGTATGGGGCGATGGAGATGATGGAGAACCTCGGAAAACGCACGCCTGAGCCTGAGGTCGTTGCCGAAAAGCCTGCTGCTGCTACAGGCAAACGCAAAGCTGCTCCAGAACCACAAAAAGCAGCAGAAGCAGCACCACAGGAATCAGGCGGCTTAGGCAACCTTTTGGCCAATATAGATATCGGGCAATTACTGGGTCTCCTGCAATCCCCTTTGGTCCAGAACCTGATTACACAGGTAAGCAGCACCTCCAAGGAACGAAAAAAAGAGGGATAAGATCCCTCTTTTTTTCTTGCAATCTGTAGGTCAGCCATGTCCCTGTAGAGCCATGATTGTTCCTAGTCTTACTGTATGACGGTTTTTGTTGCAGGTAACGGGCATAATCGCCCATTTCTCTTATTTGAGCAGCTTGGTCAAGGTGGACATGTCACCCAGATTGATTTCCTGATTGCGAAACATTTCAATGACCTTATCTTCCTTTTCAGGAGTTAATTGCTTGCCACTAAGCGTAGCGAGCGTGCGAATGATTTGACGCAGCTTGGTCTCGTCTTCAAAGTCACTGCGCTTGACTTGACCGGCTAGTGAGCGAAGCTTTTCTTCATCGACATTTTCCGTTGCTTTCCCTTGCAAGCGCTCAAAAAGTCGTTTCGACATATTATTCATTTAGTATCTCCTCCTGCACATGGGCTTTCACCCTATCGTATGTGCAGAAGCCTA
Organism: Brevibacillus sp. DP1.3A; assembly: GCF_013284245.2. Classification (NCBI taxonomy): domain Bacteria; kingdom Bacillati; phylum Bacillota; class Bacilli; order Caryophanales; family Paenibacillaceae; genus Brevibacillus; species Brevibacillus sp. DP1.3A. Next base: position 4,060,385 of record NZ_CP085876.1, read on the forward strand.
AATCGGTGATACTTCATTCATGACTTATTCCGCTTCGGGATTGAGGTACGCCATTTCAAAGGTTTTTCCACGCCCCATCAGTTCTTCCACGCCTTGACGAGCTTCTTTTCCTTCAAACAGCATACCATACAGAACAGAAGTGATTGGCATTTCCACTTGCTCACGTTGCGATAAGGAAAAGGCTGCATTTGTCGTGCGAACGCCTTCGACGACCATACCCATCTGTGCCAGTACGTCATCGAGTTTTTTTCCTTGTCCGAGCAAATAGCCTGCACGCCAGTTTCGGCTGTGTTTACTCGTACATGTGGCAATCAAATCGCCAACACCAGCCAGACCAGAAAACGTAAGTGGCTTCGCACCGAGCTTAATACCCAGACGGCTAATTTCCGCCAAGCCACGGGTCAACAGTGCTGCCTTAGCGTTGTCTCCATATCCTAAGCCATCAGACATCCCTGCACCAAGTGCAATGATGTTCTTCAACGCTCCGGCGATCTCAGCGCCAATCAAATCTGGGTTTGTATACACACGAAAATTCGTATTCATCAGCAAATCCTGAGATCGCAGCATGCTTTCTTCCGATTCAGACGCCATCACAATTGTCGTTGGTTGCCGTTTGACTACCTCCTCGGCATGGCTCGGTCCTGACAGCACAGCCAATCTGGACGCAATCTCGCCTGGCACCTCTTCCGCAATGACTTCTGACATTCGCTTCAGACTTTCCAGTTCAAAGCCTTTTGTCGCATGAATCAAAAGTACATCCGGTTCTAAGTACGGCGCCACTTGCTGACAAATTTGGCGCATGGCATGGGAAGGAACAACGAGAAGAACAATACGTTTGCCAATTACCGCCTCTTGAATGTTGGTTGTCGCCACAATGTTTGCTGAAAGCGTTTCTCCCGGCAGGTACTTTTCATTCACATGTTTGCTGTTTATTTCTTCTGCCAGCTTGGTATCCCGTACCCAAAGCGTAACCTGATGCCCGTTGTCCGCCAAGACTGTAGCAAGTGCCGTTCCCCAGCTTCCGGCCCCAATCACCGTAACATTTTGAATCAATACGTCCCCCTCCACTTTTCTCATGTCCGTTCGTACATTATCCCAGCTTCCGGTTGGACTTATCTCCTAGTCTCCGTTCGTTTCCTGAAAGAAGATTGCGGATATTATTATAATGACGAATGTAAGCAAAGATTGCGATCGCCAAGCTCGCCCAAATAAAGGAAACTGGTTTGTCCAACAAGTACAGGGTAAATGGAATAACCGTTACGATAACCAATGATCCTAATGAAACAAAGCGAGTGATTGCAATGACTAAGACAGCCAACACGGCAGCGATCAAAAATGCCAAGGGAGAATAACCTAACACGACACCTAGAGTGGTCGCAATGCCTTTCCCTCCGCGGAATCCAAAAAAGATCGGCCAATTGTGACCAGCGATAACAAACAAGCCTGCCACTGCATACGCTGCCGGGTCCCCTGTCATCAGGTGAGTCAGTCCCATCGCAGCTATTCCTTTTACTGCATCAAGAAGGAGAACGGCAATGCCGGGGCCTTTTCCTAACACCCGGAGGGTATTAGTTGCACCGGCATTTCCGCTGCCATGAGAACGTATGTCAATTCCTGCGACTTTTTTGGCGATAAGATAGCTAAAGCTAATAGAACCGATTAAATAGCTAAGCACCCAGGATAATAACACCATGGCGTTTTTCTCTCCCTACGTTTTTTTCCGCGTCCAGATTCGTACTGGCGTGCCTTCAAACACAAATGCTTCGCGGATTTTGTTCTCTATGTAACGTTCATAGGAGAAGTGCATCAGTTCTGGATCGTTAACAAACAGAATGAACGTCGGTGGTTTCACCGTCGCTTGAGTCGTATAGTTGATTTTCAAGCGCTTTCCACGATCAGACGGTGGTGGGGTACGAATTGTCGCATCCGTTACCAAATCATTAAGGACAGAGGTAGGAACTCGCATCGCATGTGCTTGAGAAACCTCATTGACCTTTGGAAGAATCGTGTGAACACGTTGTTTTGATTTCGCAGAAACATACATGATCGGTGCGTAATGCAGATATTTGAACTCTTCGCGGATCAACTCAGTGAAGCGTTGCATCGTTTTGTCATCTTTTTCGACAGCATCCCATTTGTTGACGATAATGATTACACCACGACCAGCCTCATGTGCATAACCTGCGATCTTTTTGTCCTGCTCGATTATGCCCTCTTCACCGTCAATGACAACAAGAACAACATCCGAATCTTCAATGGAACGCATCGCGCGCATTACACTATATTTTTCCGTTGTTTCATACACCTTACCGCGCTTGCGCATACCGGCCGTATCCACGAGAATGTAGCTTTGTCCATCGCGTTCAAACGGCGTATCGATCGCATCACGGGTTGTTCCGGCAACATCACTCACAATGACTCGCTCTTCACCGAGAAGCGCATTCGTCAAGGAAGACTTCCCGACGTTTGGACGACCGATGATGGATACACGAATGACATCGTCTCTTTTCTCTTCGTCATCCTCAGCAGGGAAATGCTGAACCACGTCTTCCAGCATATCGCCCAAGCCAAGACCATGGCTACCTGAGACAGGGAATGGCTCGCCCAAGCCCAAGGAATAAAAGTCGTAAATATCCGCACGCATTTCCGGATTATCCGCTTTGTTCACCGCGAGTACGACAGGTTTTCCTGTCCGATTCAGCATCCGTGACAGTTCAACGTCCGCATCTGTCACACCTGTGCGGCTATCTGCAATCATAATGATGACATCTGCTTCATCAATCGCGAGCTCTGCCTGATAACGCATCTGTGTAAGAATCTCGTCGGTCTCACCAAACTCAATCCCACCGGTATCAATCACATGGAAAGTATGAGTTAGCCATTCACCTTTCCCGTACAGGCGGTCACGGGTTACTCCCGGCATATCCTCCACGATCGCGACTCGTTGGCCAATCAATCTGTTAAAAATCGTGGACTTCCCCACGTTGGGTCTCCCCACAATGGCTACCACTGGTAATCCCATAATTAACAACACTCTCTCTCATTTTACGTTTTGACTAGCTAATCATACCATACACTACTTATGCCGAACAATGATAAGGGTATCGTCGCTCACTTCATGCACCATCGCGTCCAGTATCTTTTCCAAAGTGAAAGCTGTTTGCTGCATCTTCTCTGTAGTAGACTCGATAAAAATCGGCACCCCACCCGCAATCCTATCTTTGTTTGTCGTAATCACCGCCAAGATTAATCCTGTCATGACCTACAGCTCCTTTTTCACGATTCTAGTCTTCGTTGGCATTCGGAAGACGCTTTCGAGAATCGGGACAGCACGAATGACGGACGTTGCGCGTTCCACATCTTTTTCTTGCGGCAATAAAAATACACCCAGTCTCCCTGACTGTATATCACGTTTTACCAGCGGTGTTAGCGATGGCTCTCCCGTATCTGTATATACACCGAGCTGCGTCGCCACATCGTGCAGAATCGCTTGCCGCTGTCCTGGGTGGGCAATCGTGACCTTGGCATTGGCATCCCTCGGTGTCAAAATAAAACCCACACCTTGCTCACGTATAATCTCTTGGGCATCTGCCAGACCGATGTTCATGATGTAAATGTCGTTGACATACAAGTCTCTTCCTTCCATTCTCACTTCGCCCGGCTCGATCTCTGCAATCAGCGACAGTGTTTTTCCAGAACGCAGCTTGCGAGAGATTATCAAGGCAATTACACCTGCAATGACACCCCCCCACCAATGAAAAAGGATGGTAGCCGTCGTTGTCACCAAAGACGTAAACATGACCATGTAATTGCGTCCTTCAAACACCATTGCGATTCCTTCGATATAGGGACCACCACGGGGCACCAGCTCCTGCTTATCGATCGCCGTGAGCGTAGTGCGTTCCATGTTCCTGACATCGCGGAATTGCTGAGCAGCCACCGTCAAAAATGTGACTGCCGTGTAGTTCTCCTTGAGCAGGGCGGGAATCGCTATCGCTCCGAGCGCGGATGCGATCACCCCAAGTGAAACGTGAATAATTTTTCCGTGGGGATAGGTTGGATATTGTCGATAATCTGTTCGCAAAAGATGAATCCGGCACATAATCCCGAATAGGAAGCCCAGAACTAAAGGAAAAACATATTCATAAGCTAGCAATTCCTTGAACACCCTAGCGTCACCTGCCCGTATCGGAATGGGAAGACTCTGTTTCTGTTCTACCAAGGATACGACGAATCGCAGACCAGACTATGCTGACGAGAGCCCATAGTGATATGCCACTCCACAGCAGATCTTGCGCATACTCCGATCCCCAATGACAGGAACCCGACAATTTCCAAAAATATAGCGAATGTATCGCATCTGCGAGTGGCATGGCGAGCGTGAGCTGAAACAGCTGTCCCAGATTCGTTCTGCTCATCAAAAAAATCGTACTGACTCCAACAGCAGGTACAATGATCCTCTCATCCCAAAACAGCAAGATCGGATCGGTAAAAAACAGCCAGCGCAGCCAAAATAGCAAAAGGGCCGTTGCCAGCGCACTCAGCAAGTACAATCTGCGTATTTTGGACATGAGCTTGGTGTAAAGGACAATGCTTGCGATCAGTGGCAATATCGTTCCACTTAGACTAACTTGAATGGGGGCAAAATAGATTTCCCAGTTAACAAACGTACACATTAAAAACGCACTGATCACTGCGAGCACTCGTCTGCGTTCCATCTTCATGTTTCGCAGCTGCAAGTCAAAGCTTCCCATCCAGACCAGACACAGCAAAGACCACTGGATGAGGATCGCAACGGTTCCCTCGTTCATGTTCATCTCCTCAAAATGATGGTTGTCTCCCCAAAAGTATGCCTCAACCAAGGAAATTTCATGAATCGAATGCTCGTCCACTAACTAACGTTGTGCCAGTCTCTCCAATTGCATGTGACGAAGCCTAGCTCTCTCCGCTGTTTCTCCCGTGATCATAACAGGAGTACAAACCGCGTCTGCCAGAACTTTCATTCCGAGTGCCGTCATCGCCACTCGAATTTGATGATGCCATCTGTCGATGGTAGACAAGCATTCTTCCAGCGATTCGCGTTGAACCAGACGCAGCATTGCCCCCGCCATCCCGACAGCGGACGCGCCTAAAGAAGCGACTTTGACTACATCGAGTCCATGACGAACACCGCCTGTTGCTATGTACGACATTCCCGGATGACCGACAGCATTCGCTTCCAGCAAGCTCTCCACCGTCGTGAATCCCCAATCCTCAAACATGGCATGAGGATGTTCATTTCGCATATTTTCGACTTGAGCAAAATTTGTTCCGCCTCTTCCACCCACATCGATTGTTCTGATCCCGATTTCTATGAGCTTCTCGATTGATTCTTTCGCCATGCCAAAACCGACTTCTTTGACAATAACCGGCACATCCAGGCTCTCCCTAATCGCTTGAATCCGCTCGAGATAGCCGCGAAAATCACGATCTCCCTCAGGCATCAACAGTTCTTGCATAACATTCAGATGGATTTGCAGTCCGTTCGCTTCTATCATCTCCACTGCTGCTCTTGCCTGCTCCACTGTCGCCTCTGCCCCAACATTTGCAAACAAGATCCCCTGTGGATGTTCCCTTCTGACAATCCGATAGCTATCCGTAACATCTGGATCACGCAGAGCGGCCATTTGTGAGCCAACAGCCATAGCCAGATTGCGTTCCCTCGCAATGATCGCCAGTTTTTGATTGATCTGCGTAGTCCCACCAGCCCCACCCGTCATCGCATTAATCATAATCGGTGAGGAGAGTCGCAAGGATGCGATCTCTGTGTCCAGTGAGGTTTCAGCAAACGCTGTATTCGGCAAGCTATTCGGAACAAAGCTAACATCATCAAAGCTATTCGCACCGTCTTCCCCAGTGACAAGAGCATTTCGAATATGGTCCAGTTTTCTAATCGAACGACGATCCATTGTACCCCTCCTAGACTTTCACTCCCAGAAAAAAGGGATACGCCAGAGCGTATCCCCATGAATCCTACTTTTTATCTTACTTGAACTTGTCTTTCAGATCACCGAACAACTCGCCCAATGTCACGCCCATTGGTTGGTTGTTTTCTTGCGTGAATTGTTGCTGTTCACGCTTGCTCGCACGTTCTGCCTGCTCCACACGGTCTTCTTCTACTGCACGGATACTGAGGCTAATGCGCTGTTCTTGTGGAACAACATCCAAAACTTTCACCTGTACTTCTTGGCCCTCTTTCAACACCTCACTCGGTGTATTCACACGGCGATTTGCAATTTGGGAGATGTGTACGAGGCCTTCGATTCCAGGAGCCAGCTCAATAAATGCACCGAAGGATACCAAACGTTTTACCGTTCCATTCAAAATAGAACCCGCTTTGAAATCTTCTGCAACGTTCGCCCATGGACCTGCTTGCGTTTCCTTAATGCTAAGGCCAATGCGCTCGTTTTCACGGTCAATTTTGAGGACCTTCACTTGTACCTTGTCGCCTTCCTTCACGACATCGGACGGCTTATCTACACGGTTCCAAGCAAGTTCAGATACGTGAACCAATCCATCAACACCACCGATATCCACGAAAACGCCAAAATCGGTCATGCGCTGAACCGTTCCTTCCAATACTTGACCCACTTGGATTTTATCCATAATGGATTGCTTTTGCACTTTTACTTCGTCTTCCAATACCGCTTTGTGGGACAGGATAACTTTATTTTTTTCCTTATCCATTTCTACTACTTTCAAAGCCAATGTTTTGCCTTTGTAATCGGAGAAATCTTCAACGAAATGACGCTCAACCATGGAAGCCGGAATGAAGCCGCGAACGCCTACATCAACAACTAGTCCGCCCTTCACTACTTCTTTCACAGTCGCTTCGATGATTTCACCCGCTTGCATTTTTTGCTCAAGATCTGACCAAGAGGATTCCATCGCTACGGCTTTCTTGGAAACAACGAGCTCTTCTTTCTCGTCGTTTAGCTTGATGACTCTCACTTCGAAAGTATCACCAACCGCTACTACATCAGATACCTTTTCAACATGCAGTGGAGACAGTTCGCTGATAGGAATCAGACCATCGTACTTGTAGCCTAGATCTACAAGCGCTTGTTTGTCCTCAACTTTTGTTACGGTTGCTTTTACGACATCTCCTACGGAAATGGTTGTTGCATCCGTCAAGCTTACGTTCGTTTCTTCCATCATTCAAAAGACCTCCTTAATACCATCCAGTCCCAAACGTCTATGTACAGGTTGTGTACAACCTCACTACATGAAGCGGGAGCATGTATATTTTTAACTGTCGCCTGATGGCTGGCAGTTAGTACTGATGAAGCCAGTAAGTTCCAGCAGATTTAGTATTCGTCCCTTTAGCAATTCTATACCGTTTGCTAAGAGAGATGCTGGTTCCGTAATTGCTTGATGTGCTCCATAATCAGATCGCTCGTTTCCTTCAACGTGTCAGCACTTGATTTGGCCTCGCGCAGACGAGTCAGATCGATCGGTTTACCGTAAACGATCTTAATGGAACGAAACGGTCGATATGGCCCGATAATCGCTACCGGAATGACCGCGGCTTCTGACTTGAGAGCGAACATCGCCACACCCGGCATCGCCTCCCCTGGTTCCCCCGTTTTGCTGCGGGTTCCCTCAGGAAAGATTCCAAAGATTTTTCCATCTTCCAGCAATTTGAGAGTCGTGCGAATAGCCGCACGATCTCCTGCACCCCGTTTGACCGGAAATGCACCGAATTTGGTAATGAGAAAGGATATGACTGGAATTTTGAAAAGCTCTTCTTTGGCCATGAAATGAACCTGACGCTCGATACCACTCCCGAGAAGGGGTGGGTCCCACAAAGAAATGTGGTTGGCACAAAGGATCACTGGGCCTTCCTTAGGTATATGTTCACGCCCGATCACTTGCCAACGAAATACAAGCGAAAAAATTATGCGAAAAAAACCTCTGAATAAACGATAGTAACTCAATGGGTTGACTCTCCCGTTCGCTCGCAGATTTGCAAGATGCGATCGACCACTTGATCAATGGTCATTCCTGTTGTATCTACCAAAACGGCATCTTCCGCCTGGCGCAACGGTGCGACTTCTCTCTGCATGTCCCGTCGATCTCGCTCTTCGATTTCTTTTCCCAGCTCAGCCAAGTCTGTCTGGGTACCTTTTGCGAGTAGTTCCTTCCAGCGGCGTTCTGCACGTTCTTGGATGGAGGCTGTCAGAAATATCTTTACATCTGCATCAGGCAAAACATGAGTACCGATATCTCTGCCGTCCATCACGACATTGCCTTGAGTCGCCAATCGTCGCTGGAGCACAAGCATTTGTTCACGTACAGAACCGTAGCTCGCTACAATGGAGGCGTACTGGCTCACTTCTGTGGAACGTATCCAGCTTGTGACATCGATTTCATTCCAGTATACATGTTGCTGTCCGTTTTCCCGAACCAGTTGAATCTTGTTTTTTTGCAAAAGTTCGGAAACTGCAGACTCATCGTTGATAGGGAGCTGATGATGGTGGACTGCCCAAGCAAGGGCACGATACATGGCACCCGTGTCAATGTACACGTATTCCAGTTGTCCCGCTACTTTTTGTGCGACAGTGCTTTTGCCTGCTCCCGCTGGTCCATCAATGGCAATGTTCATTACTTCTCACCTGCTATGTACGTTAGTTCGGATGGGAATAAAACAAGAAAAGCTTCTGTCGAAGCCCTTTCCCATTCTTTGTGTGATGAAAAACGATTCAAGACCGTTTTCTATGTTATCTATAATAGTACCATAGTATGGAAGCATGCGCAAACCTTTAGGGCTCTCTGGACACGCCTTCCAAACGCTCTGTTTCAATTAATACTAGTCTTGCGGGTACGTACTGAATGAGAACTTCGCCTATAGTCAGTACAATCGCACATACGACAATTCCAATCATGATGCCTTTTTCTACCCGTTTGGAAAAGCTGCAAAAACGATCGTTGTACTGGCTGGTCAATAGGGTCACTTCCTCTGATGAAGCGTCAATCCACAACGCCTTTTTTGCGAAGCTCTAGCTGTCTCTCATAACACGCTCTAACCACTTTTGCCCGATCTTGCTCACTGATTTGGGTGAACTTCCCCGAAATCCATTGGTGCAAACCTTTTTCTTCCGCTGGTTTTTGTCTGACGATTTCCATCTCCACAAAAGCATGTTGAACCTGTCCATTTTTGTTTGGAAGAGAAATCCAGACGTGCAAGTTGTCTTTTTCCTTCAAATGATAGCTTTCCTCACAACTAAAAGACAGCCCACCACCGCTGATATCCAGCGTTCGTGCCAGAAAATGATAGCGTCGAATCGGATCATCCAGTTTGACTGCGATGTCTACCGTGGTGTCAATTCTCAAGTAGTTTCGTCGCTGTGTGCGCACAATCTCCTCTTTGGCCGGCAGTTGCAAAAGCAGAACAGGAATGTGATTGTTTTGCCTGCCGACAATCGCAGAGCGGAATTCATAACGTGAGCCATCCTCGCCAACATACCAAACCAAGCATTCTGTCCCCGGTTGAAATACTCCAGTCCGTCCAGTGTTTTCGCTGGTTGGCAACTCGATGGAAGCTACATCATCCTTCAAATCAGCCACACGGCTTTTGAAAGTTTGCAGCTCCGTTTCTTCTGAGGAACTCGTGAAGTTTAGTCTTATTGTTTGTCCTATTCGTGGAAGCATCATAAAGTAAATGTTCCTCCCCTTCCCTATCACCCTTTCCATTATATACCCTATTGTTTCGAATCAGCAAATAGGGAAAGCCGCTAAAAAACTAGCTTTCCCCCTGTTTTTTTAAACACTATTGTCCTTCGTTCTGTCCTGATCCCGTTTCCATTTTCACAACTTCTTCTTCTTCTCCATTCATGGCGTTGATGTAGACCATGTACGAATTTCCTTCAAAGCTGCCTGTCATTTCCCACGCCAGTACTTCTTTTCCATCGTTTTTCCCTTCGATGAGGGCAAGGCGCTGATCCGTCACTTTTACGCTCGGATTGACTTTTTTCCTTGCTTCTTCTTTCGAGAGACGGGGCTCGGAGAGAATTCTCTTTTTGTGATTAAACAGATACTCCGTTGAGTTATAAGCAGTAACCTCTCCGTTGTCCAACGCAATCTCGACGACCACCCCGTCCGGATAAATTCTGACGCCATCCTGAACTGGCACAAACGTAAAGAGTGCGTTGCGGTCGTAGCTGTCAATCTCAGAGACCTGCATATTGTCAAATCCATGGTCGCGCAAGAACACTCGACCTTTTTCTTCCGCCTGCTTCATGTCCAGCTTTTCCTCGCCAACCCCACGCTCGTTCATCATCCAAACCACTTTACCGCCGCGTTTGGTGACATCGAGGTTAATGCCTGTCTTGTGTCCATTTGGCGTGACACGTACGCTATACGCCGAGTATTCCTGCCCCTTGCCGTTCTCGTTCACTTCTACTTTCGCATCTCCTGGCTTCAACCCGAGAAACGCCAGTGCATTCTTCTCTGCTTCCTCTTTGGTGGTTGCTTTGCCATCGATCCCTTTGATTCGCTGCTGCTTTTTCTTATCGAGACTCTGTATACCGACGCCCCAGTCTAAATCAGGGTATTCCTGCACTTTTTTCTCAATGGTTTGGAATCCATCGATGATGCTATTGTCCTCTTTGTTTTTATTGGTGGCCAATGCCGTCTCGACATCCATCCACCTCAATTGTTTGTCCATCGCGAGGGTTTGTACCTTGCGCAGATCATCCTGGATATCCTTTGCTTGGGTGTGCAGGCTCTTCAATGTCTTGTATTCACTCTGACTCAATGGCTGCTTGTCCAAGTCACGCACAGCAACACGATAGGAAAAATCTGCGACCCTCGACAGCATTTCTTCGGTTTTGCTAAACGCCATCAAGGTCAGTGGGAGTTGTCCGACATCCGCTTGTGCCGCATAGGAAAGCCGCCAAACATTCGTCAAAATTGGTGTCATTTGTCTGCGCGAGTTGACCACCAGCGATTTGCCAAGCTCATCGTGCAGCTTGTCCACATGATAAGTAAGATCGTGAAAAGCTCGTTGGTATGAGTTTTCTGCTTTGATCAGGACCGAGTTCTTCTCATTGTGCTCCTGATATCCCCACACGCCAGCGCCTATTAAGGCAACTAGGGCAATGGGAAATAACACGCGTGCTGTTGCTCCATATACCATCCCTTGCCACTCCTCCTTTGGTTACGCATCCATCATCTGCAGAAGATGTGTTTCCCGATCTTTTTGACCTGCGGCCTGGTCCAAATCCAACCGGATGTTGCTGTATCCGGATTAAAATAGTACGTGCATCCTCCCGACGGGTCCCAGCCGTTTAGTGCATTCTTTACTGCTTTCGTTGCGCTTTCATTCGGTGTAAGCCATATTTGACCATCAGCAACTGCTGTAAAAGCGCGTGGTTCGAATATCACAGCAGAGGGCGTGTCAGGAAACGAAGGGCTCTTGACGCGGTTCAAAATAACGGCTGCGACAGCTACTTGCCCTTCAAACGGCTCCCCTCTTGACTCCCCGTAAACAGCATTCGCCATGATTTTCAAATCATTGTCAGAGACCCGTGAAGGATGAAAGCTGGCTTTTGTTTTGGCCGTTTGTTTCTTTTCAGCAGGTGCAGCCATCTGCTCTTCTTGTACGGCAGCTACATTCTTTTCCTTCCAGACAACCTTGTATCCACTCAAGCCCGCTGCTACCAACATCACCAACACACCTGCGATCCAGATTGTACGCACGGCTGAATCCTCCTTGGCATGTATTGAAATCTTTGCATAGTGTTGGTGGAGGAAGAATGGATTATGCATGTAAATCTGGATATAGAAAAAGACCGACGCTATTTGCATCGGCCCACCTAGATTTCTCACGCTTTTTCAGTTGGGAAAGGAAAAGATCAGGACTCGTCAACCCGAAAATGCTTATCGTTGTCACACAGGCATTGCTTGAACCCTGTTTCTATTTGCCCTCCAGGTTCTCGATGACCACGCAGTGTAAACTTTTCTCCACATACATTGCATTGAATTGTCACTTTTGCTCGTTCGGTTTTTAGCACGCACGTCTCCTCCTTACCGTCTATTGTGGACGTGAAGAGAGATTTTTAGAACCGAAATCGTGTGCTCTTTGTACCTTTTTTAAGCCCTGCCACCACAAAACGAGCATGAATGGCACAATCACTACCAACCAGTTTTGCACTGCCAAAAAAATCACGTTGTACAGGGCATGCAAGCCGATCGGCAAGGTAATCGACATCCATAAAAAAAGCCGCTCATGTTTGGCGTCCTTGGAAAACTTGGCCCGTCCGAGATAATAGCCCATCCACACGGCAAACAACGCATGGCTGGATACCGGCAGAAAAGCACGCCAGATGGCGATATTCGTTCCGTTGATAATGAGGTAGAGCAAATTCTCCAACGTAGCAAAACCAAGTGACACCGCAACTGCATAAACAATTCCATCGTATGGCTCATCAAATTCCAAATGTTTATAAACCGTAAAATAGATGACCATCCATTTAAAAAATTCTTCCACGACAGCGGATTGGAAAACTTCCGCGACAATGCCATCCCGCCAGTTCCATTCATTCTGCATGATGTACTGGAGCACCATAATCGGTACAACCAGCAGCATACCAAAGATAAACGACCGGATCACCATCGAAATTGGTTCCGGTTCGAGACTGTCACGCAGGTAAAAGTAACTTAAGATGGCGATACCGGGGGCAACTGCCGCGCCGATCAAAGCAATCATCTTTTATTACTCCTTTACACAAGACTATTGTTCATCGTACCATGAATACTGGTTGATGAAAACCCGCTACAGGAGAGAGATCATGTCAAAAAAAATTTTGGTAGTGAATACAGGCGGTACGATTGCCATGTCTGTCGATGACTCAGAAGGCGTAAAGCCATTGGATGATCAAGCAGTCAACAAAATCCTTCCTTTTTTAGAAAAATATGCGGACGTCACCATGAAAAATGTACTCAACCTGCCTAGCCCTCACATGACGCCTGCGATCATGAATCAACTGCGACTCGATATTGAGGAAGCCTTTCAACATGATCACTACGATGGCATTGTCATTACCCATGGGACTGATACGTTGGAAGAGACCGCATACTTTCTCGACTTGACTTTATCGGTTCACGTCCCGATTGTCGTTACCGGGGCCATGCGCAGCAGCAATGAGCTCGGGGCAGATGGTCCCGTTAATCTCATTTCTTCCGTTCGTGTAGCCGCAGACTCCTTCAGTTTGAACAAAGGCGTCATTGTTGTTTTTAATGATGAAATTCACGCAGCACGACACGTAACCAAAACACATACGAGCAATGTCGCTACCTTCCAGTCGCCACAATACGGGCCGATTGGAACCATTGCGAAAAAAAGTGTGCAATACCACCATGCTCCATTGGATCGAGAGCATTACACCATCACCCATGCTGATGCGAATGTGCCGCTGATCAAAGCAGTTGCTGGTATGGAGCCTGCTTGGCTGCAGTTTTTATTAGAGCAGCACATTGACGGACTCGTCGTAGAGGCGTTCGGATTAGGAAATCTTCCTCCCGCTATCATCCCTACCCTGCAGCAACTACTCGACAAAGGCGTACCCATTGTGCTCGTCTCCCGCTGCTACAATGGCCAGGTGCAGGATATCTATGACTATGAAGGTGGAGGCCGCAAACTAAAAGAGATGGGGATCATTTTCTCCAATGGTTTGAATGGGCAAAAGGCTCGTCTCAAGTTAATTGTAACGCTGCAAAAATCACGGACTTTCAAAGAGCTGCAGCTGTTGTTCGACCAGTAAATAATATGACTTAAACCTCCTGGTTCTTCAGGAGGTCTTTTTTGTCTTTGAAAACATTTTGTACGATGCTGTTGTGGTGGGGAGGAAACAGGAGAAAACGCTCAGATTCTAGGGCCACCCGCTGGGAGATTGACTGTCCGGCTCCATGAAAAAAAGCGAAACCCGCGTCCAAAGTCGTCCATTCAGGGGGTGTCTCAGAGGTGGACGCTAAGGGCTTGTTTCTCTTTTTTTCTTTGCGCCTCGGTCGGCGTCCCTAAGATCTTCGCTTTTTTCTCCTGTTTCCTCTACGAGCTTTCCCCTGGTTTTTAGATGCCCAAAAGATTGAAGAATGTCATCAGTTACGACAGAGAAGAATATTTCCAGACGTAGCGACTTGTGGAGTCCTACCGAGCGGAGAAGGGATTTGCGGGCAAAAGAAACGCAACGTGCCCGAGCTACGAAGCGGCTACCACTTTTGCGTTTCCCCGCGAATCCCTTCGGAGCGGACAATCAAAGCCCTCAGTAGGACGGAGCCAGGAGCCTAGACTGGAAATATTCTTCTCTTCACCGCTGCCCCATTCCATCAATAAAAAAGGCCCCGCCAAAACGGCGAAGCCATGTTTTCTCAATATATGGAGGGTTGTTTGAAAAATTATACCCAACCGCGGAAGCGAGAAGCCTCAGCCATCTTGCGGGCACCAACCATGTAAGCAGACAGACGCATGTCAATGCGACGTGTTTGAGACATGGAGTATACATTTTCAAACGAACGAACCATTACTTTTTCCAGCTTCTCTTCTACTTCTTCTTCAGACCAGTAGTAGCCTTGGTTGTTTTGTACCCACTCGAAGTAGGAAACAGTCACACCACCAGCACTAGCCAGTACGTCTGGAACCAGAAGAATTCCACGCTCAGTCAAAATCTTAGTCGCTTCCAAAGTAGTTGGGCCATTTGCCGCTTCTACTACGATTGACGCCTTGATGTTGTGAGCATTTGCAGCTGTGATTTGGTTTTCGATCGCTGCCGGAACCAAAATGTCGCATTCCAGTTCAAGAAGCTCTTTGTTGGTGATCGTGTTGTTGAACAGTTTTGTAACTGTACCAAAGGAATCACGACGATCCAACAAGTAGTCAATATCCAAACCGTTAGGATCATGCAGTGCACCGTATGCATCAGAGATACCTACGACTTTAGCGCCTGCATCATGCATGAATTTTGCCAAGTAGCTACCAGCGTTACCAAAGCCTTGTACAACTACGCGAGCACCTTTTACTTCGATGTTGCGACGCTTCGCTGCTTCACGGATGCAAATGGTTACACCTTTTGCAGTAGCTGTTTCGCGGCCATGGGAACCACCCAGCGCAATTGGTTTACCCGTAATGAAACCAGGCGAGTCAAATTCACGGATACGGCTATATTCGTCCATCATCCACGCCATGATCTGTGAGTTCGTAAAGACGTCCGGAGCTGGAATATCTTTAGTAGGACCCACAAGCTGGCTGATTGCGCGAACGTAACCGCGGCTCAGTCTTTCCAATTCGCGGAAGGACATTTCACGCGGGTCGCAAATGATACCGCCTTTACCACCGCCATACGGCAGATCGACGATACCTGCTTTGAGGCTCATCCAGATAGAAAGTGCTTTAACTTCATCCTCAGTAACTTCCGGGTGGAAACGAATGCCCCCCTTGGTCGGACCTACTGCATCGTTGTGCTGTGCACGATAGCCCGTAAATACCTTTACTTCGCCATTATCCATGCGAACCGGAATACGTACAGTCAAAACGCGTAGCGGTTCCTTCAAGAGTTCAAACATCGATTCTTGGTAACCTAGTTTCTCCAGTGCTTCCTTGATCACCGTTTGAGTTGAATGGAGCAAGTTCAATGATTCTTGCTTTTCTTTCCCTTCGGTGCTTTCGGTTACCACGTCTTGATTACCCATTACTTACCACCTCAAAAATGTTTTCGGTCAATGCCGCCTTTAGTATACACGCTTGTATCATTTATGAGAAGCTTAAAAATGTTTTTTTTCCATTTCGAAAACGTTTTCGTTCCTTGTTTTGCATAATCATTCAATTATTTACCAATCATTTCTGTAACCGCTTTTACGGGCTACATTTTTACAAACAGCTTCAAAAGCGCGTCCCATCATGCTTGTATTGTCCCCAAACTTGTTTCTTTCATTACGGAAATAGTGGATTTATGCCATAATAGAAAAAGTAAAGGTGGAAGTTTATTCATGGAGGTGTTTTTATGAAAAAAAAGTCTATTTTGTTTGTTTTTGCCCATCCCGATGACGAAACGTTTGCTTGTGGGATTTCCATTTCCAAATATAGTAAAACACAAAAGGCCAGCACCCATCTATTGTGTGCAACAAAAGGGCAAGCAGGGAAAGCTGGTGAACCACCTTTATGCACACCGGAAGAACTCCCCCGTTTTCGCGAGCAAGAGCTTCGCGACGCTTGCGCCATACTCGGTTTCGATCAGGTAGACGTTTGGGAATACCAGGATAAGTTCCTAAACACAGTGCCTGTAGATGAGCTCGTTACTCGTATCCACCAGGCTATTCACCAGATCCAACCGGAAATCGTCGTCACGTTTGCACCGCATGGCATCTCCGGACATCCTGACCATTTGGCGATTAGTCAGGCTACCACTCAGGCTGTCCTTTCTTTAGGCCCAGATACGAGTGTGCGAAAGCTTTATTATGCGACTCGCTCATCCGAAGAAGGATTTGGTACGATGAAGCCTCCCTTTACGGATCCAATCGAGAGCATTACGACGATCATTCACGCCCCTGAATATATGCAAAAAGTAGCAGATGCCTTGCGGGCGCACAGAACACAACACCTATCAGTAGAGCGCGTTTTCCCAGGTGTAACAAAAGGCGAGCACCATTCTGTCCCGCCAAACAATCACTACATCTTGGCTTGGCACAGCCTTCCGAACTATACCATTCAAGGTAAAGAGGCTGATTTTTTTGACGGCCTAGCATAATCTGTACAGACAGCAACAGCACCTAGTTGGTTGACTAGGTGCTGTTTTATATTCCCAGACATTTCTTTTTCGATTACGTGAAATGCCTGCATATTTCTTTTACAGCATCGTCGGCAACGATCACTTTCCCGTATTCTTCCAACACATAAATCGTTATCGGCGTCGCTTCTCCGTACTCAGAGAGGATCGCAATTAGCTTGTGATAACGCTCCTGATCCAAGTCGACTTCCTCCAGCACCAGATGATATTTCCCCTGGTAGAAGTAGGCAGCTCCGCCATTGGTCAATAGGGCGTTAATGCGATGGGCGGCTTCAACCATATGCTCAAAGTCCCGGAAGGCATACATGATCAAATCGCTTTCTTCCAATGTGACCTCTAGCTCGTATACATCCTCGTCTTCGAATTCTTCCTCTTTGCCGTCCTTTGAGCCCGTCTTGCCACGCGTTACGATTACGACCATTCCCTGAGCTGGCAAGGCGAACACTTCAACTGCAACAGGCCCTGATACCTCAAACCCTAATTCGTGATAAGCCTGTTCCATCATGTCGTTGAACAGTTCATGAACTTTAGGAATGTCACGCCACATGTCTTCTTTTTCTATCCCGCGCTCTGAGAGGTCGTCAAAAGTTAAAAAGATTCGTATTTTATCTTGACCAAGGCGTTCAACACGCATGACTGTCCCTCCTCGCCATCCAGTCGTACTACAAAATATGATGGTAAGCCTGTAAGAGTTCTCCACATTCTCCGGCGAATACCTGTTGGTATTCATCCATTTTTTGATGGACTGGAAAATACGGGGTAGTCCTATCATATCACATTTAATTACTGGAACAAAGCTACCATGACACCTACGCAGCATTCGCCTATCGATGTCGAATCAACTCACGAAAAAAGAAACTTTGTTGTTGCCTGTCATTTCCTGCGCTTTCCCAGGAAAAGTTCCCCTCTTGCTTCTTCTTATGTATTTATATTTGGCTCTGCTAGTTCGGGTTCCTTCTCATTCATAAAGGTTTGTACATGAAAAAACGCCCAGAATCAGGCGTTTTTCTGCGTCTCATATTCACGCAGCCGCTTTTGAATCCAAATGGCCGCCTGTGTTCCATCCCCCATGGCAATCGACACTTGTTGAGAATGCTCATTGATATCGCCAACAGCCCATATGTTGGGATGTTCGGTTTCTTTTGTTCGCGGATTCGTATGGATGTGGCCCTTTTCATGAATTTGCACGGAAAAACCACGCAATAGCTCTGTCAAAGCATGAGCACCAGGAAAGGCAAGAAATGCTCTTTCGGCAGACAAGCGTTCACCTGAAGAGAGTTCGATTTCTTGCAATTGTCCCCCCGTATGATGAAGGGCACATACTTTTTCCTCTCGATACATAATCCCTCGCTGGGTCAGTCCAGAGACAACCTGCGTATCCACCTGCACTTGTGCATGGTTAATGACGGTTAACCTGTTTGTATAGTAAACAAGTTCGTCTGCCATCGAAACAGCTTGTGGGCCCGCTCCAATGATTACCGTGTCTTTCTCAACTGTTTCATAGCCGTCACAGTCAGGACACAAGAAAATCGATATCCCTATACAATCGGAGAAGCCAGGTATCGTTGGAAACGGATCGCGAATGCCGGTTGCCAATACCAGCGTGCGCGAAGTAAGCGTATGTATGCCACTTTTCGTACCTATCGAAAATAAGCCGCTTGAGTCAGTAGCAAGCTTTGTTACCTCATCTGTTATCAAGATTGCGCCGTATTTTTGTGCTTGCTTTCTGCCTACTTGACGCAAAAAATCGCCACTAACCCCCTCCGAAAATCCGAGAATGTTTCGGTAGGCTTTGGCGACTGTTGATCGACCACCCGGCATGTCAATGACTGCAACGCGTCGAAGGCATCTTGCTAGTTGGATTGCGGTTTGAAGCCCTGCAATCCCGCCGCCGACAATGACCGTATCATACTCCACTTGCATCCACCTGCTTATCTTTTTCCCGATAGCATTGCCAGTGGAGCACGATCTCATTACTGAACGAGGGGAATCATTACAATTTTTCCTTCAACGAGCCCTGCTTCTGAATGAAGTCCGTTATATCTTGCGATTCGTCCTACGTTCGAATTATTTCCATAGTACTTTCGTGACAGCATAAACAACGTTTCACCCTTCTTCACCACATGCTTGACGACCTTCGATTTTGCTGTAGATGGTGTTGAAGCTTGTTTTCCCGGTGTAGCTACTTTGCTAGTAGAAGTACTCGCAATCTGGGGTGCCTTGTCTACAGGTGTACCAGTCGAAGTTTGGGCTGGGACTGTGCTCACAGCAGGTGTCTGTACGCTTGTGGTCGCCTTCACTGCATGCTCAACTGGTTTTGATTCGGTCGTTTTCGCCTTGGCAGGTGGGTTGGTCACGCTTGCATTCGGATCAAGCGTAGCAGGAAGAACGACGGATACAGGCTCCTTTTCTCCTGCCTTGCTTCCTTGCGAAGTGGTACTTGCTTTGCTAGCTTCTTTCACTTCAACACTACCAGAAGCTGCTGACTCGTGTGGGACATTGGCCCTGTACAACTCAAGACCA
The DNA here is from genome assembly GCF_013284245.2 of Brevibacillus sp. DP1.3A. NCBI lineage: Bacteria > Bacillati > Bacillota > Bacilli > Caryophanales > Paenibacillaceae > Brevibacillus > Brevibacillus sp. DP1.3A. The sequence goes on from NZ_CP085876.1 coordinate 4,079,725, forward strand.
ATCAACCCGAAAAAGACGAATCCAAACAAGTACAATCCCGGTTGAATCCACTTTTTAAACGAGAACGACGCTGTAGGGCGAGTATGACGGGAGCGTCGGGGTGGTAATGGATTATGCTCGAGATTCACTCTTCCTCCCCCTTTTTCTTGATCGTTTTTTGTAAATAAAATGCTAACATGACGTCAATAAGGATATGGGCCACAATCGAGGGCCAAAGGGACTGATAGTGGGAAAACAAGAGTCCTAAGATCCAGCTTGTACCAAATACACTTATGACCATGAGCGGTTTTTTCAAATAACGTACGTGGATCAGTGTAAAAATAAGACTGCTCCAAAAATTCCCAGCAAGCGATTGAATGACTCCCCGGAATAGCCATTCCTCTCCCACCCCTACTACCATACAGACGAGAATTGTAGTGGATGGTAACATGGCCCCAAAAACTTTCTCATTGATACTGCCATCATCTTGCCATCTTTTAGGCAAGTACCGATCCATTGCAATACTCCCGATAATAATACCCACGGCTACAAACACGGCCCACAGCACAGCATTCCAGCCTGGCAAAGTAAACAAGGACAGAGTAGCATCCCAGCCCAGCACCAATAAGCTACCGGCAGCAGCCACTCCCATCACGATTCCTTGTGTCAACCATAGATTCAGCCGAAGAGTGGCTTCATCCACCTCTAGCCAATCTTCCCTCACTCGATGTTTCTCTCCTTTATTTGTTCGGCAAAAGAGTGTCTAACGCCTGCCGCAAATTCCATTTGATTTGTTCATTCTTTGCGATTGCATTGTCATTCGTTTGGAAATATGCATCCTTAGTTAGGCCGCATTTCTTACAGCAGTACAGATCAAATTGATGATCATTTTCTTTGAAATACGTATTGATGCTCGCACGCAAACAGTTTTCCCCTCTTACGTAAGACACCATTTCTGCCAGCTTTTTTTGCTTAAAGCTTTTCCTTTTTTCCGTTTCCTGCCAAATAATTTGAGCCTTCGGATACGATTCTCCAGCAGCTGCAGCTTCGTATGAGGCCAGCACTCTTTCCGAATAAAAGGCAAGAAGTGCGCCCATTTCTTCTGATATGTCCATCATCGCCAATGCCTCGTTCGTCAAGGGTACTCCGGTATTGCACAACTGCTCGTATTTTTGAATTTGCACTTGTGTCGGGTACTCCTTCTCCAGCATGTGTTGATGAATCTGCCAATCGTCCCACGAAAATAAAAGCAGCGCATACCCAGGCTTGCCGTCACGGCCGATCCGCCCGATTTCTTGTGCGTATGCCTCCAAACTGGCTGGCATTTGATAATGGATGACGTAGCGAATATCTGGCTTGTCGATTCCCATACCAAACGCATTGGTCGCAATAATAACATCCAGCTCTCCCGCGAGAAATTGGGACTGAATCAACATTCTCTCCATGCTGTTCATGCCCCCGTGGTAGCCGTGCACACGCTTTTTCCCATCGAGTTGATAAGAGGCTGCCAACACATCTACCGCTTGTCGCGTGCTGCAGTAAACGATCCCAGGGCCCTGTAAACGATCTATCTGATCTAATACATACGAACGCCTGTCACTTTCCTCCGCAACTTCAACCAGATCATAGGCGATATTCGCCCGATTAAGGGACTGCAACACGACGTCTTCTTTTTCAATGGAGAACAAGCTGCAAATTTCTTCGCGAACAGTCGCCGTCGCGGTTGCCGTCACAGCCAAAACAGGAGGTGCTCCCAATTGTTTCACGACTTCCGGCAATCGCAAATAATCTGTGCGAAAGTCATGTCCCCATTGCGAGATGCAATGTGCTTCATCAATGGCGATCAGAGACACCCTCGCCCGCTTTAACACTTGTTGGACATAGGGCTGTTGAAGCTTTTCTGGAGAAATATACAACAGCTTGTACACACCTTCTGAGAGCCCTTTTAAGATTTCGCGGGACTCTGACGGATCCTGCATGCTGTTCAAATAGGTAGCTGGAATTTTTTTTCGTGCTCGAAGCTGTTGCACCTGATCGACCATCAAGGAGATCAACGGGGAAACCACGACGGTCAGACCCGGCAAAAGCATTGCTGGCAGCTGATACGTCACTGATTTCCCGCCACCTGTTGCTAATAACCCGAGAACACTTCGTCCATGCAATATACGTTCAATAATGGACTCTTGACCGGGGCGGAATGAGTCGTATCCAAAATGCAGCTTTAATCTATCGCACATGAGCTGTTTATTCATTTTGTCCCCCTTGTCGCTCGTGCCAGTGCCAATCGGATTTGCAAATACGTTACTGTTGCTTCCAATTGATCCTTGATGAGCCGGAGTCTGCTTGTATCGAGGCGCTCACTCGTCTCCACGATCTCTTTTGCCAGCTCATTCGGCAGATACGTTGTCATATCCCATTCCGGACAGCGCAGGGCAATCTCTACCAAATGATCTTCTATTGTACTTTCTTTCATTTGTCGTTTCATCGCTATTTCTTTTTTTTCACAGCCAGTCTGAAGCAGTGCGTACGTTCGAGCAGCACTTTCAGTTAGACGTGGATCAAGCTTATGTGATTCTGTGACAAGTTTTGATAAAAGTGGATAATGACTGTTCTCTGCAAGCAGCGTCTGAATCGACTCGGCAAGCCCGTATCGAAATTGCAGCATGAGATAGCTACGACTCGTTTGGCGAATCTCTGCTACTTGTCCCATGGTCTTGCCTACTTGTCCTGCTCCTGACAGTTGACAGAACAAAAGCTCTTGCACAGCTTCATCCAAAGGCTCCCACAGTCGATATAGCTCGTCGGACAATTGCTGTTTCCAAGCATTTCGCATTGCCCCATCAGCCAATTGGTTTTTTACCCAACGCTGTGCCGTCTTGTCCGAAACGACCGGAATAAAACCAAGATCACCATGATGCATTTGCGAGATTGTCTGCACCATAAGATGAAGTCTGCTCCAAAATGGTTCGATTCGCTCCGCCAAATCGGATTGAGTAAAAGGTGCGAACCATATATCAAATCGATATTTTTGGTACGTATGTTTGGCATGCTGCAATCCTGTATCAGAAAAGGTAAATGTCGGTTTCGAGTTCGTTCCACCTGCTTCAACAGGTAAAATCCAGCCCGCCTGAAATAAAGTTGAAACTATTTTCTCCCAATCCTCTCTTGGAAAACGAGAAAACATCCGATAATACGGATAAAGGGTATACAAATGCACATCTTGCAGTGTCTGATTGGCTTTTCTGCCACGCAGTATGTAGTAGGCTGATTGCAGCGTTCGTTCATTGGCCAGAGGTAACATGGCATTCAAGGCGACCGCACATAAAAGGTCCTGCTCCTCTGCCGCACTGTTCCGACTGTTCATTGGTACTCCTTACATCATTCTATATTTTTCAAAGCTCAAAGTAAGCGAAGTAAACTGCATCATTGGATTTGGAGGATAGTATGACAAAACGATTGAAAAGAACTGAATTTATGATGGCGTACATGATCATCATAACACTTGCATGCACTGTTGGTGGATTTTTTTTCGGGGCCCATTATATGAAGACACAATTGGAGTCGGAACAAGCCGCCGTACTCGAAGCAGAGAAAAAGGAAGCCGAAAAAGAAAAACTGCTGCGTGAGCAAAAGCTGTACAACGAACAGGACTTTATCCGATTTTACTATGCCGTTTATGCACCGCTGCTTGATCTGAAACAAGCACATTTTGATACGATGGATAAATGGAATCAAATGAACGAAAGTGAACGGACGGATGGCTTGAAGCAACTCAGCAAATTAGCTGACCAGACAAGGAAAGAGCTGGAGAAAAACGTTCCCTTGCCGACGTCACCCATGCTGAGACAAGCTCACGCCACTTTTACGAACAGTGTACGGGCGTATTTGGATAGTATGGAGCAGATTCGTTCCGATCAAACTAATGCTACGCCTGCTTCTATTGGAGCTAACCTGACGCTTTTCCAAAATAACTGGCTAACCGCACAGGAAATGGTCTATCACTCCATCGCGTCTTGGGAATCGGCTTATGTGGTGAAGCAAGCCATGCCGAAGCAATTACCTGGAACCGTTAACACCGCGCAGTGGAAGCAGTATCCGTTCCATTACCGCACCTATCTCGCAGCTGTGGCCATGTCGGCAAGCAATCAATGGAGCAGCTATAATCCTGAGGACCTGACTGCGAGACTTGATTTGCTCATCGCATCTAACGAAGTTCAGACCCTAGGAATCAAGGATTTAGCCGCTGCCGTGAAGATTTTGAACGCGACAGATGCAGTATCTGCGGGAGATTTTAAACGCTTGAATACACAGCTCTACTCCGTGCTGAAGGCACCGGAAATCCCTCTTTATAAGTAGTCGTACATTTTTAGACTGATTCAATCTTGAAATCTTGTCACCAAGAGCATACAATGATCTATGATAGTGGACGTACCACTTCGGTATGGGAGGTGAAACCACGATGACTACATGGGTAGATAAAGATACTTGTATTGCTTGCGGTGCTTGTGGCGCCACGGCTCCTGACGTCTTTGATTACGACGATGAGGGCCTTGCGTTCAACAAGTTGGATGACAATGCTAACAGCGTTGAAATCCCGGATATCCTGCATGACGATGTTCGTGATGCTGCTGAAGGATGCCCGACCGACTCTATTAAAGTGGAATAGTATTCCATCTACTAATGGAAGAGACCTCTTACGTACTCCGGTATGTAAGAGGTTTTTCATTATGTCCCCCTCTCCTCCGCTGAACGAATGATCGACAACTTTCCGTTCTTTCTTTTGTGATTTTTCGGTAAGATAAAAGCAACGGCAAAAACCGAACATTAAAATGCGTTTTTTCCATTTTTTGTGATGTCAATATCTTAATGTTCGTGTTTTGGTCATTTTCATGACGTTCTTTGTATGAAATCGAGCATTATTCACGAACGATAACTGATATAAAATAAATAATGTTCATTTTTTCTCGTTTTTCTTCTTGACGGTGTTATTTTGACGTGATATCGTAAGTACAAATCTTACGAAACACCTTATAAAACAACGGCGTTGACGAAGAAACGCTGTGATCGAGAAATCCCCAGAGAGCCGATGGTTGCTGCGAATCGGCGGTTTCTCCCACGGTTAAGCACTTCTGAGCTGCTGCGTTGAAAATGGATTCACCATCCCAGTAGACGCAAACGGTAGATCCGTTATCTCTTTTAGGTCATGTACCTACCAAGGCTCTTTTTTGAGAAAAAAAGAGCGAATGAGGGTGGCACCGCGAAGCAAAGCCTCTCGTCCCTCACTGTTCTGTAATAGGAGCAGTGTGAGAACGGGAGGTTTTTTTGATATGCACATATATAGGAGGAGAAAACCATGTTTGCAGACAAAATGATCTTGAGAATCCCTGGTCCTACCCCCATTCCACCACGTGTTCAAACAGCGATGAGCCAACCGATGATTGGACACCGCAGCGGCAAATTTTCCGCTCTTTTCGCCCGTACTGCTGAAAGACTGAAGCCTTTCTTTGGCACCAAGCAGGACGTATACATCTTGGCAGGTAGCGGAACGAGTGCACTGGAGATGGGCGTCGTAAACACGCTCCAACCAGGCGACGAAGCTACCATCCTCGTCAGCGGTGCATTTGGGGAGCGCTTTGCAAAAATTTGCGAGCGTTACGGTATCATCGCCCATCGCGTGGAAGTGCCTTGGGGCAAAGCTGTTACACCAGAGCTCGTTGAAACATTCCTGCAAAAAAAGCCACAAGTAAAAGCCGTATTCGCTACCTACTGTGAAACATCCACTGGGGTAGAAAATCCGATTGCTGACTTGGCGAAAACAATCCGCACACATTCGGACGCCCTCTTCATTGTGGATGCGGTAAGCAATCTCGGTGCGGTTCCATGCGAAATGGACGCTTGGGGTGTCGATATCGTGGTAACCGGCTCGCAAAAAGCTTTCATGCTGCCAACAGGCCTTGCCTTCCTCGCTGCGAGTGAACGCGCATGGCAAGTGATTGAGCAAAACAAATCGCTCGCCTTCTATTTGGACCTGAAAGCATACCGCAAGAGCTTGGCAGAGCAAACAACACCGTATACGCCTGCTGTATCCCTCATTTTCGGTCTCGCCGAGGTATTGGATATGTTGGAGGAAGAAGGCATACCAGCTATCGTAAAGCGCCATGAACTGATGAGGGACATGACTCGCGCAGCGATGAAAGCATTAAACATAAAACTGATAGCGGAAGATCAGTACGCATCGACGACCGTAACTTCTTGCGATCCTGAGGGTGTCTTTCATGCAGAAGCTCTCCGCAAAATGTTAACGCAGCAATTCAACATCACGATTGCTGGCGGCCAGCAGCACCTGAAAGGCAAGATCTTCCGCATCGGGCACATGGGTTATTGCGAGCCATTGGATGTCCTGCAAGTCATTTCTGCCATCGAATTGTCGCTTCACCAAATCGGTGCCCCAGTTGAGCTGGGTGCTGGTGTAAAAGCTGCTCAGGAGGTGCTCATTGCACATGTATAAAGTACTCATTTCTGACCCACTTAGCGAATTTGGAATTCAACAGCTCTTGGACGCTTCTGATGTAGAAGTGGTTCGTCAAACAAACCTCTCCCCTGCCGAACTGATCGATGTGATTGGCGATTACGATGCACTCCTCGTACGCAGCCAAACCCAAGTAACAGCAGAAGTACTCGCTGCCGGAAAAAAGCTGAAAGCAGTCGGTCGTGCGGGTGTTGGGGTCGATAACATTGATATCAACGCTGCCACTCAAGCAGGTATTCCTGTCATCAACGCTCCAGACGGTAACACCATCTCTACTGCAGAGCATTCGTTTGCCATGCTGATGGCTGTCGCTCGTAACATCCCTCAAGCTCACAAGAAGCTGGTAGACGGTACATGGGATCGCAAAAGCTTCCAAGGGGTTGAGTTGAACAACAAAGTACTGGGTGTCATCGGTATGGGCCGTATCGGTTCAGAGGTTGCGAAGCGTGCGAAAGCATTTGGCATGACCGTCATGGGCTTCGATCCTTTCATGACCGAGGAACGTGCAGAAAAGATGGGTATAACCAACGCAGCTGTCGACGAAATTTGCCGCAAAGCAGATTTCATTACCGTCCATACTCCGCTGACAAAAGAAACCCGCCATATCATCAGCACGCGTGAATTTGCGAAAATGAAAGATAGCGTTCGCTTGATCAACTGCGCTCGTGGGGGAATCATTGACGAGAAGGCTCTCTACGAGGCGATTACCGCAGGAAAAGTCGCGGGGGCAGCTCTGGACGTTTTCGAAGAAGAACCACCTGTAGACAACCCTCTCGTCGGTCTGCCACAAGTAGTTACGACTCCGCATCTGGGAGCTTCGACCATTGAAGCGCAGGAAAACGTGGCCGTAGACGTATCGGAAGAAATCCTGAAGGTTCTTCGTGATGAGCCATTCAAAAACGCCGTGAATTTGCCTTCGATCCCTGCGCACGTTATGGAAAAAGTACAACCGTACTTTACGTTGGGTGAAAAGCTGGGCCATTTCCTTGCCCAAGTGACAGTAGGTTCCATTTCGGAGATTTCGATTAAATATAGCGGTGAGTTGACGGATGTAGACACATCCCCTCTGACTCGCACAGTCCTCAAAGGTGTGCTGTCCTTCCGTCTGGGCGAGGAAGTCAACTATGTGAACGCCCCGATTCTGGCAAAAGTGCGTGACATCACCGTTACGGAGCAAAAGGCAGCACAAAACAAAGGCTTTACGAACTTACTGACCGTTAGCTTAAAAACGACGCAAGAGACACGCACAGTGGCTGGAACGCGACTCAATGGTTATGGTGCGCGTATTGTGAAAATTGACGACTTTGCGATTGACGTAGCGCCTGAGGGCTACCTCCTCTACATTCACCATAATGACCGTCCAGGTGTGATCGGACGTGTCGGCTCCATCTTGGGTGAAAACAGCGTGAACATCGCAACGATGCAGGTAGGACGCCGTGATATCGGTGGAGACGCGATCATGATGCTCTCTGTTGACAAACCATTGACGCCAGAGCTCCTCGATACGATGGGCGAGCTGGCGGAAGTGAAAAGCGTTACACAAATCGAGCTGTAGGTTCTCCCTTCCACACGAGATTTGACCTGGCCATATGCCGGGTCTTTTTCTTTACCCTTATTTTGGTTAGAGCTATAATGGGACAAGATAATTCTACACACCTTGGAAGGAGCTTCTTATGACGAACCAGGCATTATTCGCTATTGCTATCTTTTTAGTTACCTATGCATTTATTATTAGCGAAAAGTTACATCGAACCATCGTCGCCATGTCTGGCGGAATTCTCATGGTCTTGTTCGGGATAGTTACACAGGAACAAGCAATTCACCATATCGACTTTAACACGCTCGGCCTACTTATTGGGATGATGATCTTGGTTGCCATTACGGCGCAGACTGGCGTTTTCAAGTATGTCGCCATCCGTGCGGCAAAGGTTGCAAAGGGCAAACCGATTCGTATTCTCGTCTACCTGAGCTTGATCACGGCCGTTGCTTCCGCCTTTTTGGACAACGTTACCACTGTACTTCTTATCGTACCTGTGACGTTTAGCATCGCCCGCCAGCTCGAGCTTAATCCGATTCCTTTTTTAATCAGTGAAATTATTGCTTCAAATGCCGGAGGAACAGCTACGTTGATCGGTGACCCACCGAATATCATGATTGGCAGTTCTGTGCCTGAGCTCGATTTTATGAAATTTCTCGTGAATTTGAGCCCAATTATCATCGTGGTTATGGCTGTAACCGTTGTTTGCTTGGTCTTGATTTACCGCAAGCAGTTAGTAACGTCCCCTGAGTTGAGCGCAAAAATCATGCAGTTAAATGAGCGCGATGAAATTACCGACAGCCGTTTATTGAAAAAGTCTTTGACGGTGATGGGATTGACCATTATTGGTTTCATGCTCCATGGGGCCCTTCATTTGGAGTCGGCAACTATCGCTTTAACAGGAGCTTTTCTTTTGCTCCTTCTTACTGGAGAGCATTATTTAGAAGACGCGATCAGCAAAGTCGAGTGGAATACGATATTCTTCTTCATCGGCCTGTTTGTTCTCGTCTCTGGGTTAGTGGAAACAGGTGTGATCAAAAAGCTCGCAACTGAAGCGATGAATCTGACGGGTGGAGATTCATTGAAGACCTCCCTGTTGATCCTCTGGCTGAGCGCAATCGCCTCTGCCTTTGTAGACAATATCCCGTTCGTTGCCACCATGATTCCGATGATCAAGGAAATGGGAGCGCTCGGGATCACCAATCTGGAGCCTCTTTGGTGGAGCCTTGCACTCGGGGCGTGTTTAGGAGGAAACGGTACCTTGATTGGAGCGAGTGCCAACGTGATTGTTGCTGGCTTGGCCTCAAAGGAAGGTTATCATATCGGCTTTTTCAGCTTTATGAAGGTCGCCTTCCCGTTGATGATCCTCTCTATCATGATTGCTCATGTCTACGTTTACTTACGTTATTTTATTTGGTGAGGAGGAATCCTTTTGTTCCATTACACCTATGATGAAAAGGATATCGAGCTAAAGGAAGCTATTTCTGAGCAGGGCGCCACTTTCCAGATCGTCGTCAAAACAGAAGAGATGCGAGAGCGCGTGAAAGAGGTTCGCCGTTATTTTGAAGGGAACAAAGACTATACGGATGTCATGTTTTTTTCTCGTGAAGACGGTTCTTTCGAAGTTATTGTTAGGACGAACATGGTTGAATCCTTTTTAATTCATGCCTTTCGCTTCAAATGCTTGCAATCGATTTGTTGGGAATAAAAAAACTCCGCCGTTTCTACATACGGCGGAGTTTTTTTATCTACAGAATGGAAAGGATATCGCGAACATCATCGAGAATAAAATCTGCTTTTTCCTCTTCAAACTTGCTGCGCGCGTCTTGACCAGACAGTCCAGTCAATGTCGCTGCAAACTTGCAACCGATTGAGCGAGCCGCTAGAAAATCTGCGAGTGAATCGCCAACGATCAGCACCTCTTCTCCATTTTCGATTGGCAGTGAAAAATGGACAGCATCGCTAATCGGTGCATCGAGTCCAAGCAACCCTTTTACATAAGAATAAGGGTGTGGCTTGGACATCGGGGCAAAGCTAGGAAACGCTTCTTCCGCATCGAGTACGTGAGAGGCAGTTACGACACGGTTCGGGTCGAACCATTCCAGTATATTCATCTCACTGAGGGGAACATGCGTCTCGATGGTAGGGCGCCCTGTTCCAATCCCCAGTGTGTATCCTTTTTCTTTTAACGTGCGGAACAACTCGACCATTTCTGCAGGCGGTACAATCGGAATCTCGTCTGACAAGAAGCCCTTCTTGCCTGGCTGCATGGTTTCACGGCCAATCGATGCCGCCACGCGCTCATCACCGAGATACCATTCTTGAAACGTCTTTTGAATCAACTGCCATAGATCACTATTGCGAGAGAACATTTCTGTTGAAATACCGCAACGCTCTTTTGCAATTTGATTCAAGTAGAGTAGCATTTCTGCTTTTTGTGCAGAACCTTTGGCAAAATCAGCGGTGAACGCTGCGTAGTCTACTTGGAAATCAGGAGCATAAGTAGCTGCCCACTCTTTCACTTTTGCCAGTTGCGGTCGATCAATTTGTTCGCTGAGAAGGCTCGTTGCTTCTGGAACTTGCGTTTTAACCGCTTCAATCAAACGAATCAACTGATAGGAAAACGCGAGGAAAACCATGTCCCAGTTGGAGTTGATTCCACGTGACTTGATGAAATTCAGCACTTCATCATGAGCGAAAACTTGCTCGCGCACTCGTCTAATTTGCGCTTCTTCTGGAGCAGGTGTGAATTCCTCGCCTGCAAGCCCCACATACTGCGGGCTGTACAAAAATTCCCACACTGTCAATGCAGAAGCATCAAAGTAACGCTCTTCACTCAACATAACCCCGTCAACATCAAATAAGATCGTTTTGATCATTTCTCTCTACACTCCTATTTGTTTTTATGCAGCATCAAGGCGATTGTAAAAGTCGTTCCCTCACCCAGTTTACTTTGCACACTGATGGTGCCCCCGTGTGCCTCGACAAGGTTTTTCGCGATGGCTAGTCCAAGTCCAGTTCCACCTAGTCGTCCACGTGTGCGAGCCTTGTCTGCTTTATAGAATCGCTCAAAAACAAACGGCAAGTCTTCTTGCGGAATGCCACTGCCTGTATCGCTTATCTCAACCAGCAACGTTTTATCCCCGCGAGCCCGAATGGTGACGCTTCCCCCACTTGGCGTATGCCGCAGCGCATTATCGATCAAGTTCGTTAGCACTTGCTCCATGCGATCAGGATCCATGAGCACATGCGTGTGTGTCGTCGATATTTCGAGGAAGAGATGGATTTCTCGTTCTCTCGCCAAATTGGTGAATTTACGTTGAATGCGCTCCAAATACGGACGCAGTTCCATCGTCTCCTGGAACAATTCAACATGCCCCGCTTCCATCCGTGCCAAGCTGAGCAATTCATTCACTAACTTGGTCATACGCGCTGACTCGTCATAGATGATCTGCGCCAATTCTTTATGCTCTTCCGGTGTAGCCACGATATCATCCACTATCGCTTCACTGTACCCTTGCAACATGGATAGAGGTGTTCGCAGTTCATGGGATACATTAGCCACAAAATCATTACGCATCTTATCCAACTTACGCTCCTGCGTGATGTCCCGAAGAACTGCAACAGCTCCACGGATTTGATCCCGATCATTCAAGGGTACCATGACAACGGACCATATCCGCCCTTGAACAGGGATATCCTCTGTCACTTCCTGTCCGGTTTGCAAAACCTGTTGATAGAACAAGAACAGCGGCACAGGCTCATCTGAATGCTCAAAATCCCAATCTCGCAAGAATCGTTCTGCTGGAGGATTCGTTACGGCCAGCTTGCCGCTCGCATCTATCATCACAACACCATCTACCATGCTTCTAAGAACGCTCGCCAGCTGCTCCTTCTCTTTGGACAGTGCATCGACTAACTGATTGAGCTTGCTTGCCATCGTGTTAAACGAAGCCGCCAGTTCACCTGTCTCGTCCTGGGTCCTAATCGGGATTTCAGCATGAAAGTCCCCTTCCGCTATGCGATGCGCCGTTTCTTTCATCTGACGTAATGGAATCGTAAGACGCGATGAGAGGAAGAAAGCGAATACAGTGGTAGAGACGAATCCGATGACGCCAACCACAAAGATTAAAAATCTGACTTCACTAACCGTATCATCAAAATCTTCAATCGCCTGATACATGACCACTGCGCCCGTTTTCCCTGCTGCCATTTCTAAAGGCACAGCGACCGCAAGCATTTCATGCTTGTTGTTCGTGTGATCAGCGGAATTCTCCACATTAATATAAATCGTTTTGGGAGCAGGATGCTTACCTGCCAGCGCATCAGGCAAACGCAAGGCAGGATTTTGGAGCAATTGCTCTACTGGAATACGCGGGAGCCCAGCCCCCTCGCTCATACCGACTTGCTTGCCTGTTTCATCGAGAATGACCATGCCCGTATGATGGACCAAGCCAAACCTGGAAGCCATCTCCATAGCTGCTGTCATATCCGGACTCTGCGCCAAACCGATTGCGATGCCATCTGCCAGATCGTGCAAATTCTTGGACTGCCGATTGCTATAAAAGCTGTCAAAGGATTGAACGAGCAACAAACTAAAGATGGTCAAGACGAGAGCAAATAAGGCAATAATGGTCATCCATAGCTTTCCGACTACACTGCGAAAAATAACGTCCACTTTACTTAGGCACCTCTAGCTTGTATCCGACGCCCCAAACCGTGGCGATCATATTGGCAGCTTGTGGAGAAACACGGTTCAATTTTTCGCGGAGACGCTTGATATGCGTGTCCACCGTGCGCAAGTCGCCGAAGAACTCGTAGTGCCACACATCTTTTAACAATTCTTCACGCGTAAACACTTTATCCGGCGACAATGCCAGGTAGTGCAACAGTTCATACTCTTTTGGAGTCAGGCTCACCTCTTGGCCACTTGCGATGACTTTGTGTGCATCGTGGTCAATGGTCAATTCCGGGAAAACAAGAACAGAATGACTGTTGAACGTCTCTGTCTTCAAATAAGCTGTCGCGGAAGAACGACGCAGAATCGCTTTTACCCGGTACATGACCTCGCGCGGGCTGAACGGCTTCACGACATAATCGTCTACCCCTGCCTCAAACCCGTGAACGCGGTTCGTTTCTTCCCCTTTTGCTGTCAGCATAATAATTGGGGTTGCCTTGAATTCACGAACACGCTGGCATACCTCGATCCCGTCCATTCCTGGCAGCATCAGGTCGAGCAAAATGATATCATAGTCACTTCCCACAGCCATTTCGACCGCTTGCTCTCCATTATCTGCTTCATCAATCAGAAAGTTTTCTCTTTCCAAGTACATTTTCAGGAGTCTGCGAATGCGCTCTTCATCATCCACTACGAGAATACGTGCTATTTTTTCCATCTGGAACACCTCTTGCTCTCATAATATCGTAAAACCGTTTGAAGATAGTCCAAAAAGCTGGTGGTAAAACCAGCTTTTCGAGGATATTCTACACCCCAGCGTAGGAGTGCAAACCAGCAATGACCAAGTTGACCACGACCAGTGTAATCAAAATAATGACGAACCCGATGACGGACATCCATGCTGATTTTGCACCGATCCATCCTCTGGATAGACGCAAGTGCAAGTAGGCACTGTAGAAGAGCCAGACAACTAAGGCCCATACTTCCTTAGGGTCCCAGCCCCAGAATCGTCCCCATGCCTCTTCTGCCCAAATCATCGCAAAGATAAGGGCCCCGAGGGTAAACACCGGATATCCGATACTGATTGCTCGATAACTGATCTCGTCCAGTAGCTCAGGATCGACACTCTCAACGGAAGGCTTAATTGCAGCCCCTAATCGTTTTCGGAAAATCAAACGCATTCCGCCATACAGAATTACCCCTGTTAGGACAGACCACAGCATCGTGTTCAATTTGCGTGCAGCGTCTTTTCCTTCCATCCAGGTAGGTGCCTCAAAGAGTGGAGACATTGGACCTTCCTTGATGATGGTTGAATCAGCAGGTGCAACAATTGCAGGCAGGATGTACTCCACTTTCGGTTTTACCATCTGTCCTGCTGCATTCATTTCTTCCTTCTTCATCTCAAATACCGTCTTTTGATCCATACGAGCAAACGTAGAATCCATCAAAATGAATCCAACGAGCATCAGGACCACAGCCAGCACGATCTCCAGCCATTTCGTACTTTTCGTGGAAATATGCTGCGGAACGGTACGGATCAAATACATCAGACCCGCTGCAAAACCAACCGCCAAAATCCCTTCACCCAGTGCAGCAGTAGTCACGTGAATGTGCAGCCAGTAGCTCTGCAAAGACGGAATCAATGGGGTGATTTCCTTTGGGAACACGTACGAATACGCGAGCATGATAACCCCTAGCGGAAGAACGAACGCCCCAATCGAGGTCAGCTTGTAGATCCGGTAAATAATTAAGTAGGCCAGGATAATACAGTAATCCAAGAATGCCATAAACTCAAACATGTTACTCGTCGGGCTATGACCGCCTGCAATCCAGCGAGCAATCACATACCCTGTTTGCGCCACAAAACCGATAACGGCTAACCAATACGCAATCCGTCCATAGCGCTCTTCATGTTGTTTGGGATCACGCCCTGCCCAGTTTTTACCCGTCACGGCTACAGCGAAGACGATAGACGAGATGACGTAAAGCAGGAACGCGACATCCAGTAACCAGTCACTCAGTTGAATGAGCTGCACGTTGTTAGTACCCCCTTTGAAGCTTTAGGCCTTGGCCTTCGTTTTATCTTCTATCGTGACAGGGAGCTCCGCTTGTTTAACCAGCCCATCTACTTCTCTACGAAGACCGAACCAGTTTTTATTCGTGTGAGCTGCTACCAAGATACTTCCCTCTTGCGTCTGTACCCAAACCCGACGATGTTGCCAGAACATGCCGATCACAACGCCCGCAAGGAAAATGAATGAACCTAAATAAATCAATGGCAATGCTTTGTCCACCCGTACATTCAGCCCTGCAATATCGATTAAATCAGGCATTTTGATGTCGAGTCCGTAACGCGTATCATTTTTCTGTGTAAGAATGGTTCCTTCTAGATAAACCAGTTTTTCGTTATAATTGCCATTCTCTCCAATGAGTTCCAATGCCACCATCGGATTTTTAGGCAAATTGGTTTTCGTCGCCGGCTTCCCGTCTTTTCCCATTATAAAATCGGGGAAGTAATCCAAAATCCGTACCGTAAACCCATCCGCAATGGTTTGCTCTGGCTGTGGATTGTACAGATCAATTTTGATAAGACCGATCTCTTTTTTATTGTTTTTCAAATCGACCACTGTAAAATTAAGCGCGCCAAGCTGCATCTCTTGCACGCCGCTCTGATAAATGTAGAGGCTGTCCTGCTCCATCGGATGATTCACGACGATCGGACCCTTCTGTACTTCTACCAAATCCGGCTTTTTCCCTGGAACGTCAGCGCTTTTATTTTCATACAAAATGGCCTCTGTCTGGTAGCTCTTCACAATGGCTCCGCCCTTAAGCTCCAGTTGCTCCGGCATTTCTTCTTCCGACCAATACTCTGTCGTGTAGTTCTCGTTTTTTATGTAGTAAGGGGTATTCGGAATCGCCATTGTTTGTCCCTCACGCACCCAGACGTACTCGTCCAAGTAAAAGCCAGGCAGGCTTCGCATCAGGGTACCGACCAAAAACAAGATCAGTCCAATGTGATTAATGTAAGGACCCCAACGGCTAAAACGGCCTTTTTCAGCCATAATCGCCCGTTCCGTGCGGAAAATGCGGTATCCTTTTTCTTTCAATGCCAGAGCGGAGGCGTCCAGTATTGCTTCCTGATTGGCTTCTGGAGCAAGCTCACCCTCTGCAAACAGCTTTTGCCCTTTCAAAAAGGACTTGTGCTGGTTCAATCTTGGCTTCTTTAACGCTTTATACAGCGGTACTACGCGGTCCAGACTACAGATAACCAAAGACGTACCGAGCATAACAAGAAGCGTCACAAACCACCAGGACGAGTACATATTGTGAAATCCAAGGCCGTAGAAAATCGTTCCCAGCGTTCCATATGATTCCGTATAAAAACGGGCAACATCTGCTTCAGTCGGTACGGGAACCGGTATGTACATTTGTTGTGGAAAGATGGTTCCAACTGCGGACGCCACCAAAATGACAATAATGATACCGATTGCAATTTTGACCGAAGAAAAAAAGTTCCAGACTCGATCGATTACCTTTGTTTTATTCGTTTGAGAACGTCTTGCCATTCCTTCATAACGCATGTCAGGAAACGATGTCTGCTCGTGGACTTCCACATTCAAAGGCTTCCCGCAAGACTCACAGAGCAGCGTCCCAACCGGGTTGGTATGACCGCATTCGCATTTTCTCTGATCCATCATTGCTCCTCACTTACGGCAAGATTTTTGTTATTTTCGACTCAATCATCGCTTCATCCAACTGCCCGATAAAAATGTCCTGCACTTCTCCATCAGGGTCGATGAAAAAAGTCGTCGGAATCGGACCGATTCGATACAGCTTTGTTATTTGCGATTGGCGATCGAGCAAAATAGGGAAGTCAATCCCGAACTGCTTCACGAATGGTTCTACGGCAACTGGCGATTCTCCGATATTGACGCCGACTACAACCAATCCCTTGTCTTTAAACTTCGTATATTGCTCTTGCAATGCCGGCATTTCTTCCTTACAGGGTTCACACCACGTGCCCCAGAAATTAAGGATAACGCCCTTTCCTTTCAAACTTTCCAGAGTCAGCTCTGGTCCATTCAGTTGCTCCAAACTAAAATTCGGAGCATCGCTTCCTACTTTCACAGCACCGGGGTCCTTCACAAAGCTGGAATAGAGTGCAAAGACCAGCGCTACAAGCAAAACACCCAATACCGCGATCCTGACATATGTACGATTGCTTTTGTTCATGACTCCATACTCCCATCTACTGCTAATAAATTGCATCCTTTTCCCATTCTATTATAGCGTTCCTAGTTTTTCCGACAGCGCACAACTTATGAACAGATTTTGAACGAATCAATGTTTCTACCGCGGGCTGCGTTTCTTTTGAACCAATCCCCGCTTCAAGCTCTCCACTTCCTCATGATTGAGCTTGCGAAATTCGCCTGGCTTTAGTCCATCTAATGTGAGAAATCCTAGACGGATTCGCTCCAATGTCAGCACCGGATGACCGATTGCTTCACACATTCTGCGCACTTGGCGGTTACGTCCTTCATGTATAGTCAGTTCTACCAATGCCTTTTGGCTGCTAGACTCTGTCTTCAACAATTTGGACTGACCGGGAGAAGTCATGCCATCTTCCAAACGAATGCCGGTTGCTAGCTTGTGCACTTTTTCCTGACTAGGGATTCCCTTTACCCATGCCCGATACACTTTATCGATTTCATAGCTTGGATGTGCCAGCTTGTTGGCAAGCTCCCCATCGTTCGTCAAGAGCAGCAAGCCGGAAGTATCGTAATCCAAGCGACCTACTGGATATACCCGTTCTTTAATTCCCTTCAACAGATCGATCACTACCCGTCTGCCGCGCGGGTCAGTGACGCTCGTAATGACACCGGTAGGCTTGTACAGCAAGAGATAGACATGTTGCTCCAGCTTAACCTGCTGTCCATTCACCACAATTTTGTCTTTGAGCGGATCGACTTTTATTCCCTGCTCTCGTACGACTTGGCCATTTACCTGCACCTTGCCTTGCGCAATCAATTCTTCACAATGGCGACGAGAGGCGATTCCAGCATGCGCCAATACTTTCTGTAAACGTTCCATCGTTGGTTCACCTCTACAACATCATACCCATTCTTACTAGTGTGGACAAGAAAAAGGGAAAAACTTCCCCATATCCATGAGGAAGTTTTCACTGCCAACACTATTTGAACTCTATTAAGCGAAAATGTAGGAGACAATGAGCAGCGAGAATATGACACCAGCCAGGTCCGACCACAAGCCTACCTTTAGCGCATAAGCAGAATTGCGAATGCCAACTGCGCCAAAATAAACGGTTAGGACATACAGTGTCGTATCTGTGCTCCCTTGCATGGTAGCTGCCAGTCTGCCCAAAAAAGAATCGGGACCGTACTGCGCGATCAAATCTGTTGCTATCGCAAGTGAGCCTGTTCCCGTCAACGGACGAAGCAACGCCAACGGGACCAGTTCTTCCGGAAAATGCAACAGGTCAAGTAGCGGTTTGAGCACGCGAAGCAGTAGATCCAATGCTCCTGACTCCCGAAACATACTCACCGCGACCATCATGGCAATCAGATGCGGGAGTATGCGAATCGTAGTGGTTAAGCCACCTTTTGCTCCATCTACAAACGTCTCGTAGACGGGGACTTGTTTCCGCCACCCATACAACAAGACAAAGGCAATCGTAACGGGAATGGCCCAAAGAGAGAGCAGGGATACCCATTGGTACATAAGGACTCCCCCTATCTGTGTCTTCGTATATGCCGATAACGATACATGCGATCAATCAACAGGGCGACAATGGTGGCAGCAAAGGAAGATAACAACGTAGTGCCTACGATTTCTACGGGATTCACGGAGCCATACTGCATGCGGATCGCGATCATCGTCGTAGGAATAATCGTAATGCTCGCCGTATTGATCGCCAGCAGCGTACACATGGCAGCCGAAGCGTTTTGCTTGTCTGGATTTAGCTTTTGGAGCTCTTCCATGGCTTTCAGCCCCATTGGAGTTGCTGCATTACCCAGCCCGAGCAAGTTTGCGCTCATATTTGAGAGGATATATCCCATAGCAGGGTGTCCTTTTGGTACATCAGGAAAAAGGATCTGAATGATCGGTGACAGTACCCGCGCCAATAGCTCAAGGAGTCCTGACTTTTCTGCAATCCGCATCATTCCCATCCAAAAAGCGAGAACACTGAGAAGACCGAGACAAACGGTTACTCCCGTCTTGGCTCCTTCAAATGCTGCTGCGTTAATCGCTTCCATCCGCCCCGTCATGGCCGCAACGACAATGCTAATGACAATGAGACCGAGCCAGATGACATTAAGCACTCCACAGCCCCCCTGACACTATGTCCCAAAATGGCTGCCACATGGAGCGTGAAGCTTGCGGAGCTGCTAAAGTCGGCGCATCCACACTAACTAGCAACGGAACCTGCCCAATCATCTTCTCCTTTAAATAGAGTTGCAGAAACCCTGCCAGCTGACCATTCATTTTCGATGTTACCGTTGATTCTCCCATAACGACGCGTTTGTGAATCCCCTCTGCCTCTGCCGTTTGCAATGGATATTGAAAAGCGTTTGTTGTGACAAGATGAGTTCCTGTTTCGAGTGTGACTGGCGTGTCAGGCTTTACCTCCTGCCCTTTTTTGACCAGCTCTTGTAGTGGATAATTCGCAAAGCCCCAGTCCATCAGCTTGGCGGAGTCGTTCCAGTCATCAGAAGCATTCAGGGTAATCGTGGCCAGCTGCCTTCCATCCCGCGTGGCAGAAGATGCTAGGCAGCGCTTCGCGATTTTGGTGTATCCCGTTTTCACACCATCAGCACCGTTGTATAAATGAAGCATCTTGTTTTTGTTGAGTAGACGCCGATCCCACTGCTCGCCTTCCCATGAAATATCCTTGACTTTCGTTGAAACGATTTGACGAAATACCGGATTATGTAAGGCGTAGGCGGACAGCTTTGCCATATCTTCCGCGGTGGAGTAATGCTGGTTACTGTCATCTAAACCATGCGGATTGGTGAAATTCGTATGCTCCATTCCAATCATCGCAGCCTTTTCATTCATCAAGTAAGTGAATCCAGGCACTGACCCTCCGATGTGCGTTGCGATGGTGACTGCTGCGTCATTACCAGATCGCAACATCAAACCGTACAGCAGTTCTTCAAGCGTGAGCTTCTCCCCATTTTTCAAGTAGATCGATGAGCCTTCTACACCAACTGCTTGTGGCGGTACCGTTACCTGTGCATCCAATTTGCCCATCTCGATCGCTACGATTGCTGTCATCGTTTTTGTCAGACTCGCGATCCTCATTTTTTTCGTACCGTTTTTGGAATAAAGAATCCGCCCACTCTCTACATCGATTAGCGCTGCACCTTCTGCTGACAAGCTAGGTGGAGCTGCAGCAGCTTTTACCATCGCTGCCGGCGTAAGAGCCATCTGTATAAAAAGAAAAACGACGAGTACGCCGGACAGATATTTTCGAATGCTCATAAACGTCCTCCCCATTTGAAAACTTGGGCTCAACCTTGCCTATTAGGCAAGAGAAAAGCCGTCGTTATACCACGATACACAGGTTTGTACCATAGTATATGGGGACGAGTCGTATGATAGTACGAAAAACTGTCCGGACTGTAACTAGTCGTTTGTTGATTCTTCTGCTTTTCCGAATAGCGCTGATGCTTCCAATCGCGCTTCTTCGATATCAAGATTGACAGGCGGTTCTGGCAAATCCCCCAGTTCCCGTAATCCAAAATGCTCCAAAAATTCTTTAGTGGTCGCGTACAAAATAGGACGTCCGATCCCCTCTGCTCTCCCCGCTTCGCGAATGAGGTGTTTAGATAAGAGGGTGTTCAGTGCTTTTTCGCATTTAACGCCACGGATTTCTTCAATCTCCGAACGAGTCAGTGGCTGCTTGTACGCAACAATGGCAAGAGTCTCCAATGCTGCTTGGGATAGCGTTGACTGACCTGGCGATGTTGCTAGCCGTTCAAAATAGGGTACATGCTCGGGCAGAGTGGTCAGCTGATACGCTTTTGCCACTTCCACGATTTGAATACCGCGTCCTGCTCGGCGGAAGTCAGCTTTCATGTCTTCGATCAAATCGATGACCTCTTCTTCCGACACCTCAGTGATTTCACAGATTTCTTTGGCATCGATTCCTTCATCACCCGAGATGAACAGCAAGCCCTCGATTACGCCTTTCAGCTTGTCATAGTCCATCGTTATGGGCTCCTTCCGCTCCGGTTTCACATATGATGATGTCTTGAAACAATTGATTTTGTACACACGTAATGTGCTTAGCCTTCATGAGCTCAAGCAAAGCGAGAAAGGTCGTCACAATCTCTGTACGCGTCGCCCCTTGAGTAAACAACTCAGAAAACCGAACCATCCCACCACCGCGTACCACTTGGCGTATCTCCGTCATCCGATCCTTGATGGAGATTTCGTCGCGCGACACCTTGGTCATCGGTTCTTTTTCTTTCGTTTTCTTTACCAGCTTTTCCAACGCGTTGATCAAATCATAGAGGGTCACATTCGTTACGGTATGATCTTCTTCGCGCGCATAAGGAGATAAATTTTCTGCGGGACGCGTAAAAACTTGATTACGGCCGATTTCCATTTCTCGCAAGTTCTCAGCAAGCATTTTATAGCGTTTGTACTCCAACAGACGAGCAACCAGTTCTTCACGCGGGTCTATCTCGTCTACATCCATATCGAGGAACTGCTGAAAGACATGCTCCTCCTTTTTGGGTAACAGCATCTTGCTCTTAATAGAGAGGAGCGTAGCCGCCATGACTACGAACTCACTGGCCACATCCAGTTGGAGCTCTTGCATCTTGTCAATCGTCGCGAGGTATTGCTCCGTAATTTCCGCTATCGGTATGTCGTAGATGTCCACCTCAGCCTTGTCGATCAGATGGAGCAACAGATCGAGTGGTCCCTCAAAGGAATCAAGTTTGATGCTGTAAGCCAAAAGTCGTCCCTCGTTTCCGTTAGATGAACACGCTTAATATGTTCACTGCAATCTGTTGAATCCAGGTGCTTACAATAGCAAGCGGAATCCCGAAAATGGTAGAGCTGACACCTGGAATGAAAATCAGCAAGAGCAAGATCCACGGTCCGTAAACCTCATAATGATAGTACTTCGCATCCCAGCTACGCGGAGACAAGAAGCGCAATATTTTGTAGCCATCCAATGGTGGGATCGGCAAAAGGTTAAAGACGAAAAGAGCCGCATTGATGATGATACTAAATTCAAGCGTTGTCTCAATGGCAAAGACTGCTTTTTCATTCATTCCTACCAACATTCCGGAATAGCGTACAAGAATGTACACGATGCAGAATAAGATCGATAGGATCAGGTTGATAATCGGACCTGCCACCGAAACGTAAACGATACCTAAACGCTTGTTCCCGCGAAAATGAAGAGGATTGATCGGCACTGGCTTCGCCCAACCAAATGGACCAAACAAAATGAGAATCAAACCAAACGGATCAATATGCGGGATTGGGTTTAATGTTAAACGGCCTTCCGATTTAGCCGTGTTGTCACCTAGCTTCCAAGCGACAAAGGCATGCGCCCATTCGTGCAAAGTAAAAGCGATAACGAACGCAATCATGCGAAACGGTACCGTTTTCCAATCAAAGTGAAAAAGGTCCATTGCTTCCTCCTAATCATCCGTGTTCAAAAAAGTCGTCTATCTTCTAGCATACCAGCAGATAGATAGGCTTACAACCCCATTCCAGCTGGACCCAGCATGCATCCTGACGAAAAAACACCGACAAGGTTTTGAAGTGCACCCCTTAAAGTAGACATTGGAAAAACCCCTGTGGTTTACCGATGAACTTTAGGGGGTGCATTTTTTTATGGCAGCTAAAGGGCAAAAGTTTATGAGCTATCCAGAAACACTGAAAAGGGAAGCCATACGTTTACATCTTGAGGAAAAATGGACGTATAAACGAATTACAGAACATCTGGGAATTCTGGACAAAGATCGTGTGAGAAAGTGGATGAGAAAGTATAGACAGCTTGGAGAGTTTGGACTCCTAGATCAACGTGGACGTCGGGAGACGTATATTGACCAGGACCGTCATGTTCAAAAATTAAAGCGTGAAAATGAAATCCTAAAAAAGTGTTTGGAAATCTGGGTACGGGAGGTGTAAGGAAGAAATATCACATGGTGGAGACATTGTCTTCAATCTTCATGGTAACTGAGATTTGTAAGGCTTTAGGTGTCTCGAGAAGCGGATATTATAAATACCTCTCCACTAGAAAACAGAACAAGGACAAAGCTTTGAAAGAGAAAATCAACATGATCTATAAGCAAAGGAAAGGAATTTACGGCTACCGCAGAATTCAAGCAGAACTAGTACGCCAGTATGGTTGTAAAGTAAACCATAAAAAAGTGTTACGGTTGATGCAAAATCTGGGGATTAAAGCAGTTATTCGCCGGAAACGTGCCCATATCACCACTTTTCAAGCCATTGTTTCCGATGGACGTGTAGCCGAGAACATGCTAAATCGTAATTTCGTTGCTCAGAGACCAAATCAAAAATGGGTAACTGACGTTACCCAATATCGAATCGGAGATGAACGCATCTATCTCTCAGCAATTAAAGATTTGTGTACGCGCGAAATTGTTGCCTATCATATCAGCTCTCGAAACGACAATGCGCTTGTTCTTCAGACTTTCAAGAAAGCATTTAAAACACAAAAAGACGTGACTGGTGTGATCGTTCACAGCGATCAGGGTCACCAGTACACGTCTCATGCATACCACGACATGCTGCCTACGGTTGGCGCCAAAATCAGCATGTCACGACGAGGCAATTGCCTAGACAACTCCTCGATGGAGAGCTTCTTTTCTCATTTGAAAACCGAAGCTCTATATCCCTATGATATACGAGATGTACAAGATGCTCAAAGAAGAATTGAGGAATATATCCATTTTTACAACGAAGAACGTCTTCAACTGAAATTAAAAAAACTGACGCCTAGTGAATTTAGACGTCAGTTAGCGGCCTAACGGCCAGGGTTTTTCTTACTGTCTACGAAATGGGGTCTTGACCATTTCCCTCATCGGTGTTTATAAAACTTTTATTAGCCTACCTTTACTGTACCCATTTTATCGCCTTGTTTGATTGCATCAACGTGTTCCATACCGGAAGTGACGCGACCAAATACTGTATGTACGCCATCGAGGTGAGGGAAAGCATCATACAAGATGAAGAATTGGCTTCCGCCTGTGTCTTTTCCTGCGTGTGCCATGGACAGGTAACCGCGCTGATGCTTGTGTGGGTTTCCTTTTGTTTCACATTTGATTGTGTAACCAGGACCGCCTGTACCTGTACCGTAAGGGCATCCGCCTTGTGCTACGAAGCCAGGGATAACACGGTGGAAGGACAGTCCGTTGTAGAAGCCTTCGTTAATCAATTTCTCAAAGTTTGCTACTGTGCCCGGAGCTTCTTGATCGAACAGCTCCAGCTCGATTTGGTTACCATTTTCCATGGTGATGAGCGCTTTTTTCATATGTTGAACCTCCATACCTTGTAAAGTTAACGTACCCATTCTACCATGGAGAACGATTGACGTCCAATTTATCCCTCGATGCGGATCTGCTCTTCTCCAGGCAACTCACAATCAGTAATAAAAACAGTTCCCGCCTTCGCCTTTGCCACCATTTTCACGTACGCTGCCTTCTCTGCAACTTGTTCCGCACTGGTGTACTTCCCTGCATATAGGACGACACCTGCCATCGACATCGAGAGCTCCTGGCCGTCCCCCATTCTGCGCTTTTCATAAATGTCCGAAAAGTACGGTGTAAAAGCATCCATGATAAACAAGACTACATCATTCGCACATTGTGCTGTCGTAATCAGGATAAAATCATCTCCGCCGATATGCCCTATGAAGTCAGACCCGCTTCCATACCATTTCGATGCTTCCCGCAACAAGTTCGCCGTTCGAACGATAATCTGATCACCCACTTCAAATCCGTAGCGGTCGTTAAACCATTTGAAACGGTCGAGATCACAGTAGATGAC
The DNA here is from genome assembly GCF_013284245.2 of Brevibacillus sp. DP1.3A. NCBI lineage: Bacteria > Bacillati > Bacillota > Bacilli > Caryophanales > Paenibacillaceae > Brevibacillus > Brevibacillus sp. DP1.3A. Next base: position 4,104,505 of record NZ_CP085876.1, read on the forward strand.
CACCTGATGATCATTCCGTTTCAGCCGTTGATTCAATTCCCTTTCAATCTGCACATTCCCCGGCAACCCTGTCAGCGGATTGGCAGAGCTCGCCATCTCGAGCTTAATGGAGGCCATTTTGTCCAACAGCTTCTGCACGGTAACGATACCGATGTACTCGCCATTCTCATCAATAATAATGACCACATCATACAAATGATAAGCATCTCTGGCCATCGCCCGCTTCGCTACCTCATCCAACTTGTCGTCTTTGGTAGCTTTGAGCGGGTTGGTATTCATGATTTGAGAAACGGGTCTTTCATAATACAATGCGATTCCGTATTGACCACCGAGAATTTGATACAGAGAAAAGCGCATAACAAGCCCAACTGGTATGCCGTTCTCCAGTACAACCACGCTTTCAATCCGCTGATTTTGTTCGAAAATCTCATGGATTCGTCTTACTTTCACGTGCTTTTCAACACTGATTGTCTTCGCCAAAATTTCCGTCATAGCCGGAGTGGGCAGGATTAGCTCTGCTTCTTGCTCAATCCGCCTTTCCATTGTAAATCGCAGAAAGTTCATAGCCGTTCCACATAGCTGCGCCATCCCTTTGTCCGGCTTGCCTAAATAGTAACCCTGTCCATAGATGACACCGACGTCTATGAGCGTTTCCAGCTCACGCTCCGTCTCGATCCCTTCTGCAATGATTTTACAGTTCACTTTGTCAGCGAAGGACACAAACGTCTCTAACAACGCCTGCTTAATCGGATCGACATCGATATTGCGGATCAATGACATATCGAGCTTAATAAAATCTGGATAGATTTCTGTAATCGATTCCAAGCTGGAATATCCTGCTCCCGCATCATCTACAGCAATCATATAGCCCTGCTTGCGGTACTCCTCAATGATTTTTCGAAAGGCAGCGTAATTCGTAATCGCGTGGCGCTCTGTAATTTCAAAAACAATGTTTTGTGGCGTCAGCTCATACTCTGCCAAAAGCATCTGCACTTTGCCACGCAACAGAAACGGATCGTCAATCGCCCGTGGGTCCAAATTGATGAACAATTTTTCATGCGGCTTCAGATAGCGTATATGCTCCAATGCCCGTTTTCGACATATATGCTCCAAACGAAACACCGTATCCGTCTCTTGTGCATAATTGAACAAGGCAGCGGGAGTTGCAAAGAGACTGTTGACCGGCCCTCGCGCCAATGCCTCCCATCCCAAAGCTTCGCCATTTGGCAAATGAATGATCGGCATGAAATGCATCTGGACGTTTTCTTCTGCAAGCAGCTTGTGAAATTGTCTGATGTGCGTATATTTTTCGGAGGTAATCCCATATTTGGCCATATGTACAGCATGTTTGACAGAAGTATACATCTCTTTCACGATATCTTCTCCGATGATTTCCGCATAACCGATATGGACACGAAGCTCCTCGCGATTGACGAAGCTCACTTGTCGATTTAACTGTCGTTCAGCCAACTCCTGAAAATGAATCGATAGCATTTGACAGTCTTCCTCACTCATCGTGTTCGAAAAGGAAGTGTAGATCGCAAAATCATCTCCCCACAGCTTTTGAATCGCGATGATTCTCCCTTTGATTTCAAATGCTTGACGAGCTACAGCTGGCAAAATGCTTTCAAATATATGAAGAACTCTCTTGGCACTTGTATCGCCATAGCGATGCTCTACCTCTGTCAGCTTGACGATATCTATATAAAACATGACGACTTTCTTCTCTCTCTCCACTTCTTGCCGAATCATCGCCTTCATCCATTGGCGTTTGTCCAATGAAATGTAGGGTATTCGTCGAAACCGCTTCATAAGAGTCGACAACATGATGAATCGCTCCCCCTCACCCTTTCATTATGCCGAGAAAACATTAAGCAATCATGAATGGGAGATGAAGGAAATACAAAACCTTCCCAAACGATCGGGAAGGTTTGTTCATTTTTTATGAAGTTTAGCGCATTAGCTGCGCCCGTTTTGGCAGAACATCGTGACCGACTACTTCTGCGTATGTTTCACGTCGTACGACTACTTCTGCTTCTCCGTCCTTGACAAATACAACAGCAGGACGAGCAATCCGATTGTAGTTGTTCGCCATCGAATACCCATAGGCACCTGTGCTTGGAACTGCGAGAATATCGCCCGCCTGTGCTTCTGGCAGCTTCACATCCCAGATGAGCATATCACCTGACTCACAGCACTTCCCTGCAATGGAAACAACTTCTGTGGCAGGTGCATTCATTTTGTTCGCAATCGCTGCTTCATATTCTGCATCGTACAAAGCTGGTCGCAGATTGTCTGTCATGCCACCATCGACCGCAATATATTTCCGGACATTTGGAATGTTCTTTTGCGATCCAATTCGGTACAAGGTTGTCCCTGCATCTCCTACAATACTCCGACCTGGCTCGATCCAAATCTCAGGTAGAGGAATCTCCAGCGCTGTGAGTTCTTGGCGAACGACATCTGTAATGGCTTTGATATACGTTTCCGCTGGCTGCGGTGTATCCCCTTCTACATACCGAATACCGAAGCCGCCACCTACATTCAGTACTTCTGGCAGGAATCCAAGCTTTCCTTTTGCTTCCCCCAACAGTTCTGTCAATCGTTTGACAGCGACGAGGAAGCCTTCTGTTTCAAATATTTGTGAACCTATATGGCTATGAACTCCCAATAAATGGAGATGATTGCTTTCGTGAGAGAATTGAATCGCCTCAAGAGCCTGGCCGTTTTGCACGTCAAAGCCAAACTTGGAGTCGATCTGCCCTGTAGAAATGTATTCATGCGTATGAGCTTCTACACCCGGTGTGACACGCAAGAGAACGGAGACCTTTTCGTTCCGCTCTTCGGCCAATTGCGCCAAGATGTGCAGCTCATAAAAGTTGTCTACAACGAAACAGCCAATTTTGGCATCGAGCGCCATGATTAACTCATCATGAGATTTGTTGTTGCCATGGAAATGGATGCGCTCTACGGGGAATCCAGCTTGCAGAGCCGTATACAATTCGCCGCCAGATACTACATCGAGTGACAAGCCTTCCTCTTCAATCAACTTGCACATCGCCATCGTGCAAAAAGCTTTACTCGCGTAAGCAACCTGGAAGGAAAAACCCGTATTGTGAAACGCATTGACAAATTCGCGGCATTTGGTGCGAATTTGTAGTTCGTCATACACATATAAAGGTGTTCCGTAAGTAGCAGCTAGATGTGTCGTATCACAGCCTCCGATTTCCAAGTTTCCTTGTTCATTCACTCGACTTGTCCCGTGTAAGTACATGTTTCGTTTCCTCCCCAATTCATTCGCACCGATGATGTATATAGACAACCTTTTATAAAGAAAGGCAACCAACAAGGAGCGTCAGTTGCCATACAGAAACTTTTGTTCGTAAGGCTTCCCTACAATTTACTACAAGGTTGTGCGTTTGACAATGGGTGAAGCCAACCGTTTTCAGAATATTATTGCCGAGAGGAATTTTGCGCGCGAACGATACTCGGCCTGTTGTTTTTGCTTGGCACAGCCAGCCGTACCACAATATCCTTCATCCCTTTGTAGTTGAATGGAATGAACGGCCATAAGTATGGTGTATTGAGCGAACGGGTGGAAGCCAAGAAAATCAGAATGATCGTAAGTCCGATCATCAGTCCCGGTGTGGAGAAAAAGCCCACCATGAGAATCAGAAATAAACGAATCAGTCGATTGGCCAAGCTCAACTCATAACTGGGAGTCGCATACATCCCGATTGCCGCCGCTGCCAGATACAAGATAACCTCGGGTGCGAGGAGTCCTACCTTGATAGCCACATCCCCGACCAGAATCGCGGCCAATAAACCTACGGCAATCGAGAGCGGCGCTGGCGTATGAATGGCGGCCATCCGCATCAAGTCCAGTCCAACCTCAGCGATCACGAATTGTGCCAAAATTGGAATGCTCCCCATCTTTTTGATCCCCAGGAAGTGAAGTGGCTCCGGTATCATGGAAGGGTGCATAACCAAAAGCAACCAGATCGGCAAAACAAAAACAGAAGCAAAGATTCCCAAAAAGCGAACCCAGCGCAGATAAGCACCGATTACCGGTGTTTGTCGATACTCCTCCGCATGCTGTACATGATGAAAATAAGTGGCGGGTGTGATCATGACACTCGGCGAAGTATCCACATAAATCAGTACGTGACCTTCCAATAGATGTACAGCAGCTACATCAGGTCGCTCTGTATATCGTACTAACGGGAAAGGGTTCAAAGTCTTTCCAATGATAAATTCTTCGACGGTTTTTTCTGCCATCGGTATCCCGTCAATCTGGATGTTTTGTAGACGCTCCTTTAACGTTTGGACCAGCTCTTCATTTGCTACATCGTGCAAGTAGGCAACCGCAACATCTGTCTTGGTACGCTCCCCAATCTGCATGATTTCAAATCGGAGCCGTTCGTCACGAATCCTTCGACGCGTAAGAGTCGTATTGGTTATCAGGACTTCTGTAAAGCCGTCATGCGCTCCCCGAACGATTCGCTCCGTATCTGGCTCCTGTGGTGAACGATTTGGCAGTATTTTTGCATCGAGAATGATCGCGTGACGCGATCGGTCGATGATAAGCCCTACTTGACCGACGAGTAATTTGTCCATGAATTCGTCTGTCGTTTCCACCTTGCTGAGCTGAAAGAAAGGGATGAATTTGTGGAACAGCTGGTCGAAAGCGTCGTCCGCCAGCTCCCGGTCACGCACATCATTCAACTCACGCATGACCTGCGAAATGAGTAAGCTTTCTGCGAAGCCATTTATGTAATACAACAACATTCGTGTATGCCCCACATAAAAATCATGGACCCCAATATCAAAGCTCTTACCAACACCGAGTCTGTCGTTCAAATACCTCTGATTCTCTTCAAGATAAGTCGAGATGGGATGCCGTTTTTCCGTGACCTGTGCCATGAGCGCCGCTCCTTTCCATTATCCATTGCACCGCTCTCGTTGTGATGGGACAACCGTTTTGCAAACTATCCCTGCCTTCCATTTTGCCTATATCTCCAATTCCGATGACATTTGGTACATGCAAGTAATTCAAGATGTCTACCGTATCTCCATAAATATGATGCTGAAGTTGCTCGTCTGCGTACCCGTCCTTGTCCACCGCTTCGTCTACAATTTGTCCTTGGTTGTTTACGGAATAAGCGACCGTCGCACCCTTGACCCATTGTGTATTTGAGGCTACTGCAATCGCACCGATTACTTCGATATCTGGATGCTTCACCACGTATTCGAGTGCTCGTTCCCCTCTACCCTTGCCGTAATCTCCGTTGTCATCGAACATGACGATGACAGGATCATATGGTGTCATTTTAATGAGTTCGACCATCTGATTGCCTCGTAATGGAGTTGGATTCCCGGCAGACAGTGATATACATCGACCACCAAATTGCTTGGCGACATTCTCGATAACTTTTTGGGCAATATGATCTCCGTCTGTCACCAAGATGACTTTCCGCCGTACTGTGTCCATGCTGGGTCACCGCCTTTTACTGCTTGGACTTACCCTTTGGGTTTAAAGATGAGTGAGGCAAAAAATCCGAATGCAATCGCAGCCGATATACCCGCACTCGTGACCTCAAAAATCCCCGTTGCCACACCTATCAACCCATGTTGCTCAGCCTCGCCGATAGCTCCATGGTACAAAGAATGACCGAAGCTCGTAATCGGCACAGTCGCACCTGCACCTGCGAAATCAATAAACTTGTCATACACACCGATAAAATCGAGAAAAACTCCTGCCACAACCAGCGTACTCATGACATGAGCAGGCGTTAGTTTGCCAACATCCAGAAGGAGCTGACCTACTACACAAACCAATCCCCCTACGACAAAAGCAATCAGGTACTCCATCATTTTCCTCCTTCCAGTGCAACCGCATGGGCGATGCACGGTATCGAATTGCCCTGCTGATAGCTTACCGGGCTTAAGAGGGCTCCCGTGGCACAGACCAACACCTTTTTCAGTAACCCACGGTTGAGTTGATCCAAAATGTAGCTATACGTGACCACTGCACTGCTGGCACAACCGCTCCCGCCTGCAAATACATCCTGATCGGGGGAGTAAATCATTAACCCGCAATCATTGTAGATTTGATCCATATCGTATCCTTCTGTCAGCATAAGCTCTTTTAGAATTGGAAACCCGACAGCTGCCAGGTCACCAGTCACGATCAAATCATAGGCTTGTGGGGAGCGCCCCGTATCTTGAAAATGCGTCTGGATCGTCGCAGCTGCTGCTGGAGCCATAGCCGTCCCCATGTCAAACGGGTCTTTAATCCCCATATCCACTACTTTTCCCATCGTCGCATACGTGATTCGCGGACCATTTCCCCCTATCCCGACCAATCCAGCGCCGGCTCCTGTCACTGTCCACTGGGCGCTTGGCGGCTTCTGGCCTCCATATTCCGTGGGATAACGATATTGCCTTTCCGCTGTGGCATTGTGGCTACTGCAAGCAGCAATGGCCCTGTTCGCATAGCCTGCGTTTACCAAAGCCGCCGCATTTGCCAGTGTCAGCATCGAGGTAGAACAAGCTCCGTACATGCCCAAAAGCGGAATCGCCACCTTTTCTGCTGCAAAGTTGGTGGTGATGTTCTGATTCAACAGATCACCGGCGAGAATGATATCCACATCCTTGCCCGTGATCCCAGCCTTTTGCAGCAAGGTGTTGACTGCATCCTCCATCAACTGGCGTTCGGCGTCTTCCCACGTCTGTTGGCCTGCATACATATCGTCGTGGATCTTATCAAACAAGTGTGCCAGCGGCCCTTCTCCTTCTTTTGGTCCCACAGCAACTGCCGAGCTTTGCAAGCGAACATTTTGATCGAAGTGCCAAGTTTGCCGATTGACTCGTTTCACTGGTTGATTGTTTGACACCGCCAGCCCTCCCTTAGAAAAACATGTTGATCAGGCTCTTTAAAATTCCCGCAATGAAAGCAGCAACAACCCCAAATACAATGACCGCGCCAGCCAGCTTAAACATATTTCCCCCAACGCCGAGCACATACCCTTCGCTCCGATGTTCGATGGCAGCAGAAGCTATTGAGTTGGCAAAGCCTGTAACAGGCACAGCTGATCCTGCTCCGGCATACTGCCCGATATTGTCATACACACCTAGCCCCGTCAGCAATACCGATAGAAAGATAAGCGTCGCAACGGTCGGATTGCTTGCCGTTTTCTCCGTAAATCCGAAGAAGGTAATATACATATTTTGAATAGCCTGACCCAACAAACATATGGTCCCACCCACCCAAAACGCTCGAAACGAGTTAAGCAAAACATTTCGTTTGGGCTGGAACTTGGAAGCTTGCTGTTGATACAGTTGTTTGGTCATCTGCATCGATCCGGGGGCTTTGGATTTGGATTTTGTTTTGGTTGCCATGACCTTTCACTCCCTTTGTAAGCTTTCTTCCTATATCCTTCCTTTTTCTAAAGTTGCCTATGAATAGTGGTATTTACCATTTCACAGATGGAGCAGCCATTGCAGCAAGGAACCCGTCACTTTTCCCAAAACCACTGCCATCAACAGAAAGAGAAGACTGCCATCCATGTGGATTCGCTTCGCCAATATCGGAAAGACATTCAGTACCTCAGTCAAGCCTGCGGCAAGTGTCCCCACAAATATCCCTGCAAATACCCCGTAAATCGAAGAAACGATAACGGGCAAATGAGCACCCCAGTGAAAAAAGTCAATAAACGTAAAAAAAAGTGCTCCTGCCACTAGAGCCCATTCCAGCGAGCGGATATATCGATGAGCATTCGTTAATTGCGTTAACCTTGGAATAATGTCCAGAACGGTAATAAACGCGACCAGCCCACTCCCTACTGCAAGACCTCCACCTAGCCCGATCAACATAAGCAACAAGCATTTGATGACGCTCATTTCTTCGTCCGTTGGTTTTCCTTGTTTTCATTTTGTATGTAGTATTGATCCAGGCTTTGCTGATACATAAACAATTCCACTTCTAGCGGACTAGGTTCTTCGTTGATTTTTTTCTGGAAGATATGATTGAAAAACAGAATCATCCCCAAGCCGATTCCGATGGAGTAAGGGATTTGCAACCACAAAGGCTGATGGCTTTTTTCACCTGTAATCAAATAGTAGATCCGTTCGTGAACCTGCATCATGCTGACATCAGTATGGAAATTCATGATCGCCAAGCCTGAGCCAATGAACAACAGAATCCACACCATCGCCACCAACATCGGGTTCGATTTCTTTCGTGGATTGAGTACTTCCACTATGATTTGGGGAGCACCCTGGACGTCCAATTCCACGTCAGGATAGACAGAGCGCAGCCTTTTAATCACCTGCATAATATCGATAATGATCAAATTGCCATCTGTTGGCTTTGTCTGGTAAATGGGCATCCGCTTTAACGCTTCCTCGCGCTCTCCATCCCAGTAAAGCTGGCAAATGTCCCCAAGCATAATCATGGCTTGTGGCTGTACGGCCAATCGCTTTCTCAGGCGCAGAAACAACGCGTCTTTCATGGTACCTTCCCCTTCCATCACATACCTGATTATTCGCTAGTATGTGCCGAGCCACAAAACCCATGCAAATAAACGGCGGTCACATTCTGTTTTATGAAAAACGTCGAGATGTTTCGATCTCCCGATGAGAGGGGACGTTTTTCACACAAAAAAACACCCCAGCCACGTAGTGACCGGAGTGTTTCTTTGCATCTGTTAATGCTCAATTTGGTCTTTGATTGTTTGTAAAATGCGCTTCTCGAGACGCGATACCTGTACTTGCGAGATTCCCAGCCTCTCCGCTACTTCCGACTGCGTCTGATCCTTGTAGTAGCGCAGATAAACAATGAGTTGCTCCCGCTCACTCAATCGACTGATCGCATCCTTGAGTGCAATTTTTTCAAACCATTTGTTGACCCCTTCATCCGCAATCTGATCGATCAACGTAATGGGGTCCCCGTCATTTTCAAAAACCGTTTCATGGATGGAAGAAGGTGCCCGATTCGCTTCTTGCGCAAACACGACTTCTTCTGGCGTAATCCCCACCACGTCCGCAACCTCAGCAATCGTGGGTGCGCGACCATATTGCTTGTACAGCTCATCCTTTGTTCGTCGTACCTTATTGGCTGTTTCTTTGAGTGATCGACTTACCTTGACTGTACCGTCATCGCGTAAAAAACGTTGAATTTCTCCGATAATCATCGGCACAGCATAGGTTGAGAATCGAACATCATAGGAGAGATCGAACTTGTCTACGGCTTTCAAAAGGCCAATACAACCGATCTGAAACAAATCATCCGCTTCGTATCCGCGGTTGATAAAGCGCTGGACGACGGACCAGACCAGTCGAATATTACTGTTGACTAAAAGCTCTCGTGCCTCAGTGTCGCCAGCTTGGCTTTTGGCGATTAGCTCTTTCACTTGGTCATTGGTCAGAAATGGTTGACTCGCGTTTTTGATATCGGCACCCATAGGCACTACCCCTAATTTTGCAAGGCTTTGGCAAACGCTAGGCGTTTGGTGAGGCGCACAGTTGTTCCTTTACCCACAACTGTTGCCACTTCCAAAGAATCCATGAAATTCTCCATAATGGTAAAGCCCATTCCAGAGCGCTCAAGCTCCGGTTTCGTCGTATAGAGTGGCTGCATGGCCTGCTCCACATCCTCAATTCCTCGTCCATTGTCTTCCACAATCAGATCAACGCTGTCCTCTTGAATTCGCACAGAGATCTGTACCACACCCTCTGGATTTTCGTCATAACCATGAATAATGGCATTGGTAACAGCCTCGGATATAACGGTTTTGATTTCTTCCAGCTCGTCCATCGTAATATCGAGTTGGGATATGAAGGCTGCAACTGCTACACGTGCGAATGCTTCATTTTGGCTCAACGCTGCAAACGACACTGACATAAAGTTACGCTGTACCATCATTACGCCACCCCCAGAACATGCAAAGCATCCGCTTCGTTTTCGCGAAACTTGATCACCTTGAATAACCCGGACATCTCGAATATTCGATAGATCGTAGGATTGATCGAGCAGACGTACATTTCTCCAGATCGGGCAGAAATCTGCTTGTATCTTCCCAAAATAACCCCGATACCAGAGCTGTCCATAAACGTCAAATCAGCTAGACTCAGCACAATATGGCGTATAGTAGAGGTACGCAAAAGATCATCCGCCTTCTTGCGCAACTCCTCTGCCGTATGATGATCCAGCTCACCCTGCAAACGGATCACCAGCACGTCCTGCCGTGTTTCCATCGCAACTCGTAAACTCATAGCTGACACACTCCTTCTCCCTTGATAGAAACTCTCTTTCTTCCTCAACGAAACCAATTCCTGCCAGCCGACAAAAGAACAAAAAAATCGAGCAGCCGCGCCATTCCATTCGGGGCAACTCGATTCTTTTCGCGCTCATGCTGTCTGTCAGTAGCTAATCAAAACGCTCTTGGTGGTTCGCTTGAGAATCTCCCACATGTTGGCTTTATCTATCTGATCTTCTGGGAACAGATCGATACGGTTTACTTCCTTGCCATCTTTCGTGCGGATGAAAATGTGTCCAATTACTTGGTCCTTTGCTACAGGTGCACTGATCGCCTGGTTGATGACAATTTCCTTTTGGAAGGTATCTGCCGATTCACCTTTTTTCATCAACAAGCTAACCGCATGGGGTGTCACCGCATTGATCTGTGCTTTCTGACCTTTATCCACAACAAGTGCTCGCACAGCTTCTCCCTTTTTGTACATCGGCGTCACCTGAAAGTGCGTGAATGCGTAATTGAACATGGTCGAAACCTCATTGTTGCGCGTTTTTACATCAGGCTCACCCATGACGACAGCAATGACACGCATGTTGTTGCGTTTGGCAGTCGCTGTTAAACAGTATTTCGCTTCGCCTGTGTACCCTGTTTTCAAACCGTCCACCCCTTCATAAAAACGCACCAGCTTGTTCGTATTCACAAGCCAGAAGGGGCTCTCTGTATCTTTTCGCAAGTAGTCTTGGTACGTACCAGTGAACTTCGTGATGCCTTCGTGCTTTAAGAGCTCGCGTGACATGATCGCAATATCTGTTGCCGAAGAGTAATGATTCGTGGCAGGAAGTCCATTGGAGTTTACAAAATGCGTATTTTTCATGCCGAGCTGCTGTGCGCGTTCATTCATTCGCACGACAAAACTCTCCTCTGTCCCAGCCAAGTGCTCAGCCATTGCTACAGAGGCATCATTCCCAGAAGCAATCGCAATCCCTTTCAACATGTCCTCTACCGTCATTTCTTCACCGGGCTGTAAAAAAATTTGCGACCCGCCCATCGATGCTGCTCTTTCACTTGTTCGAACCTTATCGGTAAGCTTAAGCTCTCCCCGCTCCACCGCTTCCATGATCAAAAGCATGGTCATTACTTTGGTGATACTGGCGGGTGGCATTTTTTCATTGGCGTTCTTTTCATACAAGACTGTTCCCGTATCCGCTTCAATCATCACTGCGGATGAAGCTTGTGGGGCAAAATGATTGTCACCCTTTTGCTGTCCAGCCTTTTCTTTGGCAATAGCCATCGGAGAAAAGATGGTAAAGCACATAACGAAGCATAGAGCGAGGTATCCATTCCGTTTCATAGCAGTCTCTTCCCTCCATTCATGGTTTTATTCTCACCATCATGAAAGGAAAATATTCACACAAAAACGGCAAGATTATCTTCTCGAAAGACATCTGGTTACATAAAAAATCCCTTCCGCTACTAGCAGAAGGGACACTTTCTTAAATGACGAATCGGCTCACATTTTGCGTTAACTCATCCGCCATTTTTTTCAATTGCTCTACGTTTTCATTAATGCGTGCAATCGAATTCAATTGTTCATCCACTGTCTCTACCACATCTGAGATGGAGTCACTAATTTCATCCGACATCGTGGCAAGACGTTGCATGGAGTTCGTCACAACCTGATTACCTGCCGCCATCTCTTCCGAGGTCGCCGTCATCGATTCGCTCTGCTCTGCTGCCGATTGAATCTCTGCCACGATATTTTGGAAAGCAGTACCCACAGACTCTACAGACTGCAAGCCTCCACTCACCATGGTAACGATCTGGTCCATATGCTTGCTCATATCCATTGCCTCATCATTGATCGAATGGGCAATGGCAGCGATACGCTCAGAGAAGGAGCTGCTTTCCTCTGCGAGCTTGCGAACCTCGCTGGCAACTACCGAGAAGCCTCGTCCAGCATCTCCAGCACGGGCAGCCTCAATGGCAGCATTCAGCGCCAACAAATTCGTTTGCGAGGCAATACTCGTAATCATTTCGACGATGCTCGTAATTTCGCGAGCCCGCTCACGAAGATTGTGCATTTGCCCAGCAGTACGTTCTACCTCACCAGTGGCACGTCTTACCGTATTGATTACGTTCTCCACTAACTCCATTCCGCCTTGCGCTCTTTCAAACGTACGGGTCGTGGCAACCGATGTAGATTCGGCAGCCACAGCCACCTGTTCAACGCCTTCCGATATTTCCGAGACGGTATTGGCCGTTGCTTGCACTTCATTCGTCTGCGTAGAAACGCGTTGGGCAATCGTTGAAATATTATCCGTAATGACGTTAATCGCTCCTTTATTTTCTTGCGCAAATAGAGTCAGCTCATCTGTCGCTACGTTCAGTTGTGTAGCTTGTCCCTGTACAAGGGCAATCAGCTTGCGAAGTTCAGCTGCCATGTCATTCATTTTGCGGCCAACCATCGCCAGCTCGTCATTGCCGTTTACTTTTACGTTGATATTAAAATGTCCGGCGCCGATTTGATCCATATCTCGCGCTATCGCGAACAGAGACATTCGAATCCGCTTCGCAAACCACCAGATCGCCCAAACCGAGAGTCCGATGATCGGCAAGCTGAAGAGTACGAAGTACAGCCACATACCGTCTACTTCACCATACACCTCGTTAGTTCCCGTGGACAAAACCACATTCCACTTCAACATTGGGATCGGTGCAAAAGCGGCAAATGAATCAATTCCATGATCCGAGTACAATAAGCTGTTGCTTGTCTCATGCTGCATCAGGGCAAGCATCTCTTCATAATCTTTGTCACCAGCCAGCACGAGCTTGTTGTTGTTATTCGGATTTTGATGGGCCACAACTAAACCATCTTGTCGAACGACAAATGCGTAGCCATTCTCCATGAAAGAGATCTCAGGAATCTTTTGAATCATTTGGTCAATCGTAAAGCCAACAACGAACAACCGGCTCGTATCATCGGCCTTTTCCCCTATGGGTGTCGCAATATAAAGAAAACTCTTGTTGCTGCCTTCAACGATTTCTTCATCAGAAACGACCAAGGATTTCGTGGTTAGCGCTCTTTGGAAGTATTGTTTTTGCTTGAAGTCAATCTCATTTGTCCCGGTCAAGGAATACAGGGATTTCCCGGTAGCCGTGTCGATCAAATAGATTCTGGATACTTCTTTATGTGCCTGGCGCAATAAAGTAAACTGCTCCATGATTAGTGGCTGCAGCTCTGTCATCATCACACGTTTGGTTGCCGCCGATTTGGTGGAGTTCACAATCGCTTTTATGTCATCTTCTATGCTATTCGCATGCTGGTCAGCCAGCATTTTTGCCTGATTAGAGGTAATGCTAAACAACGTTGATTTCGAGAAGGAAAGGGCTATGTATTGCAAAGAACCGATAATAATAAGTACAAGAATTAGACCAAACACAATCATCTTTGTAGCAAGAGAGCCTTTAAGCTTTTCCGTTGCTACTTGGCTAGTCAGGTTTACTTTTTTTATGAGATTCGATATTCCCTCCTTCTTTTTCCATCGTGGCGACAAAAATTTACTCATGCTACTTGCCCCCTTTATCACTGCTACAATTTTCCAGTGCAAGAACTCCGAAAAAATACCCCTGAAAAAACTGCCTCTGGGTACAATACCCATTTTTTTCAGAGGTAAAACCTCCCTTATGAAGGGAAACGAGTTCCGGGCTGCACGAGTAGCCTCGGAACTCGCTATTTGTAATTGATTTAGTTATACAAATGACAGGCTGCGAAATGTCCTGGCTCTACTTCTTTCCACACAGGTACGGATGCAGCGCATTCCGGCATTGCTTTCGGGCAACGGGTACGGAAATGGCAACCGCTCGGTGGGTTCATTGGGCTAGGTACATCACCTTGCAATACAATGCGCTCACGGTTACGCTCAATTTCAGGGTCTGGAATCGGAATCGCAGACAACAGCGCTTGCGTATACGGATGGAGCGGCTTTTCATACAAAGCATCACTTTCTGCCAGCTCAACCATTTTCCCCAGGTACATAACCGCTACACGGTCGGAAATGTATTTTACCATGGACAAGTCATGGGCAATGAACATGTAAGTCAAGCCCATTTTTTCTTGCAGCTGTTCGAGCAAGTTTACAACCTGTGCTTGTACGGATACGTCCAAAGCAGAGATCGGCTCGTCACACACGATGAATTTTGGCTCTACTGCCAATGCACGGGCAATTCCGATACGTTGGCGCTGACCACCGGAAAACTCGTGTGGGAAGCGGTTCATATGCTCAGGATTCAAGCTCACCAAGGAAAGGAGCTCCTGGATGCGTTCTTTGCGCTTCTGACCAGTCGCCAGGCCATGAATATCTAGCGCCTCACCAATAATATCCCCGACTGTCATACGCGGATTCAAGGATGCGTAAGGGTCTTGGAAAATCATTTGCATGTTGCGGCGCATCGCCTTCATTTCCTGCTGGTTCAAATCCATGATGCTCTTACCTTCAAACAGGACGTCCCCTTCAGTCGCATCATACAGTCTCAAGATGGTACGACCGGCAGTGGACTTTCCACAGCCTGACTCTCCTACTACGCCCAATGTTTCTCCACGTTTGATCTCAAACGAGATATCATTCACAGCTTTCAGAGTATTATCGCCAATAGAAAAGAACTTTTTTAGATTACGTACTTCAATTAAATTTTCACGTTTATCCACTGATATCCCTCCTTCTACGTTCATGCACGGTTCTGAGCAAGCGGATGCTGAAGCCAACAAGCTGCTCGCTGAGTCGTGCTGACGTCGTTCAGCTCAGGATCGATCTCTTGGCACACACGCATCGCTGATTCGCAACGCGCAGTGAATCCACAGCCAACTGGCGGACGCAGAAGGTCTGGCGGCGTACCAAAAATCGGTGTCAGTGGCTCGTCACGGTTCAAGTCAAGACGTGGTACCGAGCGAAGCAAGCCTTTGGTGTAAGGATGTTGCGGATTGTAGAAAATATCGTCAACTGTTCCAGTCTCGATCACTTTTCCTGCATACATAACAATTACGCGGTCACACATCTCAGCAACAACACCAAGGTCATGCGTGATCAAGATAATGGAAGTGCCCGTTTTCTTTTGCAAATCTTTCATCAGGTCCAAAATTTGCGCCTGAATCGTTACGTCCAAAGCTGTCGTCGGTTCATCCGCGATCAACAGCTTCGGCGAACAGGCGAGGGCGATCGCGATCATCGCACGTTGACGCATACCCCCAGAGAACTCGTGTGGATATTGCTCCACACGTTTCTCAGGTTGCGGAATACCAACAATGGTCAACAGCTCAATGGCACGATCACGTGCTGCAGATTTCGACATGTTTTGGTGTTTGATCAAGCCCTCAGTAATTTGGCTACCGATGGTCATTGTTGGGTTCAAGGAAGTCATCGGATCTTGGAAGATCATCCCGATATCTTTACCGCGGATCGATTCCATTTCTTTTTTTGACTTCTTGACGATATCCTCGCCATTGAAGAGAATTTGCCCTTGTTTAATTTCACCTGGAGGCATAGGAATCAGCTTCATGAGGGTTTGAGCGGTTACGGATTTACCGCAACCGGACTCCCCTACAATCGCTACAGCCTCTCCGCGGTTGACGTGAAAATTCACACCGCGGACTGCTTTTACTTCACCTGCATACGTATGGAAGGATACATGCAGGTCTTTTACATCAAGAATGCGTTCCATAACGACTATCCCTCCTATTTACGCAGGCGTGGGTCTACTGCATCGCGCAGACCGTCACCGAACAAGTTAAATGCCAAGATGGTCAGGGAAATAAAGATTGCCGGGAATGTCAAACGCCATGGATAGTACTTCATGGCCGGCAAGCCCTCATTGGACATCGTTCCCCACGATGCAATCGGTGCCGAAACCCCTAACCCGATAAAGGACAAGAAGGATTCTGCGAAAATCGCGGAAGGTACAGTCAAGCTCAACGTTACGATGATTGGACCCAAAGCATTTGGAATCAAGTGTTTGAAGATCAGGCGGTTGGCGTCAGCACCAAGGGAGCGCGCTGCCAGTACAAACTCTTGGTTTTTCAATTGAAGGATCTGACCACGCACAATCCGGGCCATACCGATCCATCCCGTTATCGTCAAGGCAAGAATAATCGTTCCAACACCAGGCTCTAAAACAACCATCAACAAAATAACAACCAGCAGGTAAGGAATCGCGAACAAGATATCTGCGAAACGCATCATCATTTCATCTACTCTACCGCCATAAAAACCTGCGATACCGCCCCAGATCACACCAATGATCAGGTCAATGAACGCTGCGGCAAGACCTACTTGTAGAGAGATACGTGCACCGTACCAAATACGCTCAAATACGTCACGACCTAGGTCATCTGTGCCAAACCAGTGTTCAGCAGACGGCTTTTTGTTCTTGCCAGCCAGATCCGTCGTAAAATAATCTTGTGGAGTTAGCCATGGGACCACAATGGCACATACGATCAACAAAGCAATGAAGATCATAGAAATCATTGCGACTTTATTCATTTTCAAACGACGCCAAACGTCAGACCAAAAAGAGAGACTTGGGCGCTTAATTGCTTCAGCTTGACGAAGGTCAACGGAAATTGGCTCGAAATGTTCTTTAGTCAAGTTTTGCACGTGTCATTACTCCTTTCCTGCGTCCGAAAGTTTGATCCGTGGGTCTACCAAGGTGTATGCGATGTCAACAATCAGAATCATCACAACCAGGATCATGGAGTAGAACACGGTCGTACCCATGATTACCGTATAGTCGCGGTTTGTAATAGACAAAACGAATTCGCGACCAAGACCAGGAACACCGAAAATACGTTCAATAACGAATGCCCCTGTCAAAATACCAGCAATCAGTGGACCCAGGTAAGTAACAACTGGCAATAGCGCATTACGGATTGCGTGTTTTACTGTAATGGTAAAAGTGTGCAGCCCTTTTGCTTTTGCTGTTTTGATGTAATCTTGACCCATAACTTCAATCATATTGGAACGCGTCAAACGCGCGATAAATGCCATCGGTGATGCGGCGAGTGCCAATGATGGAAGGATGGTGTATTCGAATCCTTCCCATTTCGCGATTGGAAACCAGCCCAAATTAATAGCGAAAATGTATTGGTAAAAGGACGCCAAAATAAAGCTTGGTACCGATAATCCCAAAACGGCGATGACCATCGCGGAATAGTCTTGCCATTTATTATGGTTTAGCGCTGCGATAACCCCTAGCGTAATCCCACCAAAGATAGCGAGCAATAAAGCTTGTGCTCCCAAGTGAGCAGAAACTGGGAAACCACGATTAATCATGTCGTTAACAGTTGAAGATTTCTCCGTAAACGATGGACCGAGCTCCCATGTTGCTACACCCTTCAAATATTCGAAGTATTGTTCGTGCAACGGCAGGTTCAGCTTGTACTTTGCCTCTAGTGCTGCCTTAATTTCCGGCGGGACCTGCTTCTCGGATGTAAATGGACCACCTGGTACTGCTTTCATGATGAAGAAGGTGGCCGTTACAATTAAGAAGAGCGAGATGAGCATAAAAATGATGCGCTTACCGAGATAACGGATCAACTAACTTACCCCCTTGGTAGATTTTTGATTGCTTTCACGTCCCATGTTTACACTGCGGAACGCTGCCGACACAGTGTAAAAATCGGCTGTGTAAATAACCCTTAGATCTCTTGCAGAAAAGCTTCTCTCTCTATTTTCTCTTTGCTGGCAATCATGCCAGCTGGTATTTATGGGAAGGGCTTGCATGGCAGAGAGTATATGCGCAACCATATACCCTCTGCCGCAAATCCCGGTTCCTTCGTTATGAAATTACTCGATGTATGCGCCTTTCCAATCCACGTCACCCAGGCCAGTTTGGTGAACGCCTTTCACTTCTGGCTTCTGTACCCAAGATTGCGTATAGAAGTAAATTGGCATGATTGGCATTTCATCCATCAGGATTTGTTCTGCATCTGCCAAAATTTTCTTACGTTTCTCGAGGTCTGGCTCCTGAGCGGATTGGTTCAACAACTCTTTATATTTTGCATTTTCCCAACGTGTATCGTTGTTTCCACCCATTTTATCCTTGTAGAGCTCCAGGAAGTTGATTGGGTCATTGAAGTCACCCAGCCAGCCCATCCGTCCAATCTGGAAGTTACCCTCATGCATATCTTCCAGGTAAACTTTCCATTCTTTATTCTCGAGTTTCACATCTACACCGAGATTTTTCTTCCATTGGTCTTGGATGGCCTCAGCAATCTTCTTGTGAGCCTCAGATGTATTGTAGGACAAGGTAATCGGTGGCAGCTTGCTCAAACCAACCTCTTTCAGTCCCTCTTCCAAAAGCTTTTTCGCATTTTCTAGATCTTTATCTTTGAAATATCCATTTGGATTCAGCACCATGGATGGAGGAACAGCGCCTGTTGCCGGGATTTGACCCGTTTGGAGAATGTTGTCGATCAAGCCTTGGCGATCAATCGAGTAAGCAAATGCTTTTCTCACTTTAATGTTATTAAATGGCGGCTTTTCGGTATTGAACTTGTACCAGTACGTACCAGCAATTGGATTCGTTTGAATCTTGCCTTGCTCTTTCAATGCTGGAATCGCATCTGTTGGCAAAGCACTCATAGGTGCGCCAGCCCAGTCGATTTCGCCATTTTCGAACATGGAGAGCTCTGTATTTTCGTCTTCTACCATGGAGAATTCGATTTTGTCGAGCTTTACATTGTCTTTATCCCAGTAATTTTCGTTCTTCACGAGCACCATCTTGCTTTTGTGCTCCCAAGATTCGATTTTGAAAGGTCCATTACCGACGTGCGAACTTGCATCGCCTGCCCACTTCGGATTTGCATCAATTACTTTTTTGTTAACTGGGAAGTAGGTACGGAATGCGAGCAATTCCAGGAAGTATGGAGTCGGATTCTCGAGCTTAACTTCCAGCGTCTTATCGTCTAGTGCCTTCACGCCTACTTCATCAAGCTTTGCTTCGCCCTTGTTTGCTTTTTCACCATTCTTCACGTAGTACAGCTGATATGCGTAGTTGGAAGCTGTTTTTGGATCGAGAGCACGCTTCCAAGCATATTCAAAGTCATGTGCTGTTACAGGATCACCATTGCTCCATTTCCCTTCTCTGATTTTAAATGTGTAAGTTAGCTTATCATCAGAGACGGTATAGCTCTCAGCAGCAGCTTCATGCGGCTTGTCGTCGGTACCAATGCGGGTCAAGCCATCAAAGGTTGCCAAGATAATCGCGCCTGAAGTCGTGTCCTCTGCGAGGCCTGGATCAGTTGTAGGTGGCTCGGAGTGCAGGTTCATTTTTAAAACTTGTGGCTTCTTCTCAGCAGCTGGAGTTGCAGGCTGTGAAGGTGCTGTTGTTGCAGGTGTTTCTCCTGACGGTGGAGCGGCAGTTGGTTGACCTCCTCCGCACCCTGCCAGGGCGGTTCCTAATACAGCAATCGAGCTCACAAGTGCAAACATATTCTTTTTCAACGCAATAACCCCCAGTACGTTTTTCTTTTTTGTCTTTTTTCTGAAAATAAAGGACGAAAAAAAAATGAAAACTACGCGAAGCTGCTTGACTTCGGCTGGAAGGCATCAACCCCTTTCATTGCAGGGTCACCTCGTCGTCTTGAACGAAAGAGAAGGTGTCTTTGTACTGCTTCAGTTCCAGTGAAACGTCCGCAGCCGCAATTCCTTCAATTTGAGAGAGTCGTTCATTAACAAAGGTGATCAGCTCATCATTACTATGGAAACACGCTTGGATAATCAAGTCGTGCTTACCGCTATAAGCGCCTACAAAACGTACTGCAGAAAATTTGCTTAATTTTTCTGCCACTTCTTTCTGCAAACCTAGCTTTGTGGTTAACCCGATGATAACCTGCACATGTAATCCTAATTTCTCTGGATCGGGTTGAATTACGAATTGGAAGACTCCGTCTTGCAAAAGACGAGTGATGCGCGATCGAATTGTTCCTTCGCTCACGCCTAGTTGATGGGCGATTTCTGTATATGGGATACGCCCATCTTCATGGAGGATTTGCAGAATCTGTCTGTCGACATGGTCCAGCTTTTTCATAAATACGATTTTCTGGGAACCTCCATCATTTTTTTACGAATTTCGCAATAATCTTTTACAAACAGTCTAATACAATAAAAGTAATCGGAAATGATAGCGGTGTCAACGAAATTTGACAAGTAGAATTATAAAACTTTATAAAGTCAATCCGAACAGTAAAATATTTTTTATATAATAAAAAACGACTTATATCTTTCTATTGAATATGAAAAGCTAGATTTAATCAACAATATTTTTTCGAGAAACTGTATTTTTACTCATAAAACAAGGCGTGCGCATGTGCTGTGCACGCCTTGTTTTATTTGATTGATCAACTAATATCCGGACGTTCTATGCTTCGATAATTTTATAGATCAACGGTTGTTCTCCATCGATTGCCGTCGAAATTTGGAAGGCACCTTCCATTTCTTTCAACGCATTTTGCAGAAGATGGTCTTCGTTGGCATGGATCGTGACCAAAACTTCTCCAGCCTTCACCTGATCCCCGCGTTTTTTGTGCAGAATAAGGCCTACTGCCAAGTCAATTGGCATTTCTTTTGTCAATCTGCCAGCACCCAGGACAACAGAAGCATGACCGATCGCTTCCGCATCAATCGCGCTTACAAAGCCGTCCTGTTCGGCTGTAACCGTATGAATGATCTTTGCTTGCGGCAGTCGAGCCAAATCATAGACGTCCTGCTTATTGCCGCCTTGAGCCTCTACCATTTCCGCCAGTTTATCCACTGCTTTTCCGGAAGCCATCAGGTCTTCTAGCTTCTTACGACCTTCTTCCACATCAGTAACAAGCCCACCCATAACAAGCATGCGGGAGCCAATAGCCAATACCAGCTCGGTCAAATCGCGAGGACCCTTACCTGCAAGTGTCTCCACCGCTTCTTTCACTTCCAGTGCATTGCCCACAGCAAAGCCAAGCGGCTGGTTCATATCGCTGATGACCGCCACCGTTTTACGTCCTACTTGACTGCCGATTGCAACCATCGCATTTGCTAATGTTTCTGCCTCTTCAATGCTTTTCATGAAAGCGCCCTTCCCTACTTTTACGTCAAGCAGGATGGCATCTGCTCCAGCGGCAATCTTCTTGGACATGATGGAGCTTGCAATCAACGGCACAGCCTCTACAGTAGCTGTCACGTCACGCAGAGCATACAGCTTCTTGTCTGCAGGTGTCAGGTTGCCAGACTGCCCAATTACGGACACGCCAATATCACGCACCTGCTGCAAAAATTGCTCGCGTGTGCGTTCTACTTCGAATCCCGCGAAGGACTCCAACTTGTCGATGGTGCCTCCTGAGTATCCAAGGCCTCTTCCAGACATTTTTGCCACAGGAATACCCGCTGCCGCGACCAATGGCGCAACAACTAGAGTAGTCTTGTCCCCTACTCCGCCTGTACTGTGCTTGTCTACCTTAATTCCTTGCAGGGAAGACAGGTCAAGCTGTTCGCCTGACCCTGCCATTGCCAAGGTTAGATCTCCTGTCTCTCTCGCAGTCATGCCACGGAAAAAGACTGCCATTGCCCACGCGGACATTTGGTAGTCAGGAATACTTCCATCTGTATAGCCTGTCACCAGAAATTGAATCTCTTCTGTTGTCAGTTCTCCGCCATCACGTTTTTTGGCGATCATATCGACCATACGCATTGTTAATCCCTCCGAATCCGTTACTTACATCTTGGCTACGATACCGTTTACCAGAGCCAGGAATTGAGATTTTACCTTTTCTGTTGTTTCCATTACTTCATCATGGGACAGAGGCTGTTCCAAAATACCTGCTGCCATGTTGCTAATGCACGAAATACCAAGCACCTTAACACCCATGTGTCGTGCCA